>JAZSGU010000166.1:0-49706 GCA_045532895.1 Acutalibacteraceae bacterium
TCCGCCTGCTTCAATGGCTGCTTCCGATGTTTCGGCAGTGCCCGAGGTCAGAGCTTTTCTCTTTGATTTGCAGAGAGATATTGCCGCAAGAAACAACTGTATCATGGACGGCAGAGATATCGGCACGGTTGTTTTGCCCGATGCAAAGGTGAAAATCTTCCTTACTGCTTCACCTGAAGAAAGAGCGATGAGAAGATATAAAGAACTTATTGAAAAGGGAAACGGTGTTAATTACAAAGATGTGCTTGAAGATTTGGTGCAAAGAGATTATAATGATTCTCACCGCGAAATTGCTCCGTTAAAGCCTGCTGAGGACGGTGTTATTCTTGATACGACGGGCATGAGCCTTGAGGAATCTGTTAACGCGATAATAAAAATTATTAAGGAGAAAGTGTAATGAAAGGCTTCGATTATTCTGTAGTAATTCAGGACAGCAAAACTTATGAAAAATTAAGACCTCTTGGTTCTTCAATCGTAAATAAGCTTTATAAGATTGAGTATGTCGGCGTTGAAAATATCCCTTCGGACGGCGGATTTATTATTGCATCCAACCACATGCACGCTCTTGACCCGGTATTTATCGGTCTCGGAATAAATGGCAGACAGCTCCATTTTATGGGTAAAAAGGAGCTTTTTGAAAATCCTGTTGCGAAGTATTTTCTTACAAAGCTCAACGGTTTTCCCATTGTCAGAGGCGGTGCGGATTCACAGGCACTTGAATATGCAATCCGCGTTGTAAAAGAGGGTCACATTCTCGGCATTTTCCCCGAGGGAACGCGCTCAAGAGATTATAAGCCTGCAAGAGCAAAAAAAGGTGTTGCTCTTATTGCAAAGGAATCAAGGGCTGACATACTTCCCGTTTCAATTTATACATCGGATGATATGAAAAAACATACGAAGCTCACGATAAGGTTCGGTGAGGTTATTCCGTATGAAAAACTCGGTTTGGATGATGATGGATCCAAGGAGCATCTTCGCAACTGTGCCAACACCGTTATGGATGAAATCAAAAAGCTTTGGAGGATGGGTCATTGCAAATAACTCTTGCAAAAACCGCAGGGTTTTGTTTCGGTGTTGACAGAGCGGTTGCTATGGCGTACGAGGTTGCCGAAAAGGGCGGGAGCGCCGCAACTCTCGGTCAGCTTATACATAACACCTATGTCACAAATGAGTTGGCGGAAAAGGGTGTTGAAATCATAGATTCTCCCCGGCAGGCGCATGTCGGTCAGACTGTTATAATCCGTGCCCACGGCGTTGCGGATGCGGTTTATGATGAGCTTGAAAAAACCGGTGCCGAAATATGCGATGCAACCTGCCCGTTTGTTAAGAAAATCCATACGATTGTTAGAGAGAATTCATCTGCGGATGTTCCTGTTTTGGTTGCGGGTGACCCCGTTCACCCCGAGGTTATGGGTATAACCGGTCACTGCAACGGAGAAGTTTTTGTTTTTAAAAATCTCGAAGAGCTTGAAAAAACACTTCAGACCAATCCGAAATTATGCGAAAAAAGAATAATAGTCGTTTCGCAAACGACATTTTCGCAAAATGTATGGAAAAAATGCAAAGAAAAAATAAAAATAGACTGTACAAATTCAAAAATATTTGATACAATATGCTTTGCGACCCGCCAAAGGCAGGATGAAGCAGCCGAGCTTTCAAAGCGCTGCGACATGATGATTATTATCGGCGGCAGGCACAGCTCAAACACGGTTAAGCTTAAAGCCGTGTGCAGTGAAAACTGCGAAACATATTTGGTGGAAAGAGCCGAAGAGCTCCAATCCATAGATTTTTCCCATTGCGCCGAAATCGGCGTCACGGCAGGGGCATCCACCCCTTCCGCAATAATTAAGGAGGTACTTTTAGAAATGTCCGAAATCGTAAAAGAAACCGCAAATATTCAGGTAGAGGAGGTGCCTTCTGAAGCAGCAACAACAGCAGACGAGATGGATTTTTCCGCAGCTCTCGAAGCTTCTTTGAGCAGCATGAGCACTGACCAAAAGGTCAAGGGCGTTGTTATGGGTATCACACCCACCGAAATCCAGGTTGACATCGGCAGAAAGCATGCCGGCTTTGTTCCCATGGATGAATACAGCGCAGACCCCACAGCAAACGCAGCAAAAGAGCTTAAGATTGGCGATGAAATCGATCTTATTATAATGAAAACAAACGATGCCGAGGGCACCGTTATGCTTTCAAAGAAGCGCTTTGATGCTCAGAAGTCATGGGTTGACGTCATCGAAGCAGAAGAAGACGGCAGAATCCTTGAAGGCACAGTTGCAGAAGTTATCAAGGGCGGCGTTCTCGTTGTTTCCAACGGTATCCGCGTGTTTGTTCCCGCTTCTCTTGCAACAGAGCGCCGCGACGAAAATCTTGAGGACCTTCTCAAGACAACCGTTAAGTTCCGTATTATCGAAGTTAACAAGCAGCGCAGAAGAGCTGTCGGCTCAATCCGTTCCGTACTTAAGGAAGCAAAGAAAGAAGCAACAGAAGCTTTCTGGGCACAGGCAGAAGTCGGCCAGAAGTACAGCGGCGTTGTTAAGTCAATGACAAACTACGGCGCATTCGTTGATATCGGCGGTGTTGACGGCATGGTTCACATTTCCGAAATGTCATGGAAGCGCATTAAGAATCCTTCGGAAGTTTTCTCAATCGGTCAGGAAGTTGATGTTTACATCAAGGCTCTCGACGCTGAAAACAAGAAGATTTCTCTCGGCTACAGAAGAGATGAGGACAATCCCTGGGAAATCCTTCGCAAGAATTATCCCGTTGATTCCGTTATCGAGGATGCTGAAATCGTTGGTCTTACAACATTCGGCGCATTCGCAAGAATCATCCCCGGCATTGACGGCCTTATCCATATTTCACAGATTGCAGACCGCCACATCAGCAAGCCTCAGGATGTTCTTAAGGTTGGCGATAAGGTAACCTGCAAGCTCACCGCTGTTGACTACGACAAGAAGCGCGTCAGCCTTTCAATCCGCGCTCTTATCGAGCCCGCAGAAGAAGCAGAAGCTCCCGCAGAGGAAGCAGCTCCTGTTGAAGAAGCTGCGGCTGAAGAAGCAGCTGAATAATATTGTTTTTTCGCCGCCCGCAGTTTTCTGTGGGCGGTTTTTCGCAATCAGATATTTTTCATAAGGTGAATTTAATGGCACAAAAGAATAAAGGTAAGCTTCTCGGTCCGTTTTACTGCATTCTTGCCGCTGTTGTTTGGGGCATGTCATTCGTTGCTCAAAGCGAAGGTGCTCACATCGGCACATTTACTTTTAATGGTATTCGAATGTGTATAGGCGGTATTGTTTTGATTCCGCTTGTAATTTTCAGTTTCAAAAAAGAAAAAATGGCTCTGCCTGAGGGCGAAAAGATAAAATTTCCCTTAAAGGATGTTCTTATCGGCGGTATTTGCTGCGGAATCCCTCTTTGCATAGGAAGCAACCTTCAGCAGCACGCTTTTAATTACATAGAGGTCGGTAAGGTCGGTTTTATAACCGCGCTTTACATGGTGCTTGTTCCGGTTATCGGAATTTTTCTTAAGCAGAAGGCAAGATTTAACATATGGATAGGTGTTGCGTTCGGTGTTGTCGGCTTATATTTTTTAAGCATTCCGAAAGGTGATTTTTCTATCGGTAAGGGTGAGCTGATAACGATTTTATGCTCTTTTGCATTTGCGGCTCACATTCTTGTTATTGACCATTTCTGCAAACAGGTTAACAATATTGCGCTTTCATGTGCGCAGTTTTTTATTGCGGGCATCATTTCAATAATATGTATGTTTATTTTTGAGGAGCCTGAAATTGATGCGGTTATCGGTGCTTCTGTTCCGCTTCTTTATGCGGGAATTATGAGCTGCGGCGTTGCATTTACGGCGCAGATTTTCGGTCAGAAATATACCGAGCCCGCCGTGGCATCGCTTTTGCTTTGCCTTGAATCGGTTTTTGCTGTTCTTTTCGGCTGGCTGCTTTTGCATCAAACCCTCTCCGCGCGAGAGCTTTTCGGCTGCCTGATTATGTTTATCGCAATAGTTTTTACGCAGATACCCTCCGACAAATTCGTTTTAAAGAAGAAAAAATAAAATCTGAACGGAGGATAAACTATGCTAAGCAAAATAGTTTCCGTTATTATTTCGTTTGCAATAACCGTTACGGGTTTTGCATATAATTCTTTCAGCACCGTTGTTGACAGTGTGAGCGAAATGATTTTCGGCATTCCTTATACCGTTGATGCGATAAAATCCGATTTCTTTGAGGATATCCGAGATGCGGATATTATAAATGTCGGCGATGAAAGCGGTTTTGTAAAAGACCTTGTTGCCGTTTTTGTTGATGAGAATTTGAGCTTTTTTGAAAGAATTTCGCTGTTTAATGCCTGCGGAGGTATTCTTGCGGGCTGGTGTGCCCCCGCTGATTTATATGTTATCCGTTATGCTCCCATGAGCTACGGTCAGGTGATTTCAAAATGTGAAAAGCTTGAGGAAAAGAGCGGAATTGCGCTTGCAATACCTGTTTCGACCTATAAAACTCAATCTAACCTGACTCCCAATGACAGCTTTGATGCCGAAGAAGCCGCTTTTGAGTGGGATGAACTCAGTCCCTATGGCAGCAACTGGTGGCTTGAAGCTGTTCAGGCAAGGCAGGCATGGGATTATTCGGATTATTTCGGCAAAATAAATATCGGAATAGTTGATTCGGGCTTTGAAACCGACCATCCCGAGCTTGCGGGCAGGATAAGCTTCCCAAGCGATAAATATGCGAGCAGAAACCGCGCCGATTTACACGGCACACATGTTGCAGGCATAATCGGTGCTAACAAAAATAATGGCATTGGCGTTGCCGGAATTTGTGACAACTCCAATCTTATCTGTGTTGATTGGCAGCCGGATATTCTCCAAATCTGGCACACGGAGCTTGCAATCCTTTTCGGATTTTCTGCGGTTGTTAAAGCGGGCGCAAAGGTTGTTAATTTTTCTCTCGGTGTTACCGCATCGCGCACAAATGACTCATTCGGAATTATGGACAGCGTGTTTACCCCTGCCGCATTTTCGCTGATGATGGCGTCGCTTCTCTCAAAAGGCTATGATTTTGTTGCAGTTCAGTCTGCGGGAAATGGTGATTTTTACGGCGACCCGATGAACGCGGATTACAACGGTCATTTTTGTTCAATAACCGAGAGCAGTGCTTTTACCGGTTTTACGGGCGTGCCTGTTAACGAAATTCTGAACAGAATTATTGTTGTTGCAGGTGCTGATAACTGCGGCAACGGCTCTTATATGCAAGCGGAATATACAAATGTCGGCAAGACTGTTGATATAGCCGCTCCAGGCACTGATATTTACAGCTCAACCGTTTACGGCAACTATGAATATCTGACGGGCACTTCGATGTCCGCCCCGATTGTAACGGGTATTGCATCGCTCGTGTGGTCCGTAAATCCTGTATTTAATGGCAGTCAAGTCAAAGAAATTGTCTGCACATCAACTGAATCTGTTGCAGCGGTTAATACATCGATGGAGTATTTTTACAATGTTGATTTGCTCGATTATCCCATGGTTAATGCAAAACTGGCGGTTGAAGAGGCCATAAAGAGAACTGATTCCGCTGTCGGCACCGTAAGCGGCAGGGTAGTGGGCTCAGAAGCGGTTTTAATTGAATTCGGCGGCGTTTTGCACACCCTGTTCTCCGACGGCTCATATAATTTTGTTGCTAGAGAGGGTAGCTCAGTTGCGAGAGTGCTTGACGGTAACGGAGCCGAAATCGGTTCGTTTGATGTTGTTGTAACCGCAGGCACCGAGGTGCAGATAAAAGATTATGTAATACAGGGTTCAGAGGAAGAGCCCATCATATAAAATGTGTTTGAAAGGAAGAGTTAAATGGCAGAAATCAAGAAGCATTGGTACAAAGAAATGTCCGTTTACCAGGTTTGGCCTCGCAGCTTTTATGACGGCAACGGCGACGGTATCGGCGATATTAAAGGTGTTATGGAGAAGCTTGACTACATAAAGAGCATCGGCGTTGATGCAATTTGGTTTTCACCTCTCTATAAATCTCCTCAGCATGACTACGGCTATGACATTGCGGATTATAAATCGATAGCTCCCGAATACGGCACTCTTGAGGAATTTAAGGAGCTGCTTGATGCGGCGCACAGCAAGGGTCTCAGAGTTATAATGGACCTTGTTATCAACCACACATCAAACGAGCATGAGTGGTTTAAAGAAAGCGAAAAGAGCAAGGACAGCCCCTATCACGATTATTATTTCTGGCGCAAGGGCAAAAAGCCCAACGGCAAAAAGCCTCCCAACAACTGGATATCAACATTTGCAGGCCCCGGCTGGCACTATAACGAAAACCTTGATGAGTGGTATCTTACCCTTTTCTGCAAGGAGCAGCCTGACCTTAACATGGATAACCCCAAGGTACGCGAGGAAATCAAGGATATCATCAAATTCTGGCTTGATATGGGTGTTGACGGATTCCGTGAGGATGTTATTACCTTTATTTCAAAAAGAGAGGGTCTGCCCAACGGCTTCCCCATTCCCGTAGCATGCGGCATGGAGCATTACAAGTGCGGTCCCAATCTTGACAAATATCTCAGAGAATTCAGAGCGGTTACAGATAACTATGACTGCATGACAGTCGGCGAAGCGCCCATGATGACTCCGAAGCTTGCTCTTCGCTTTATCAAAGAGGGCGCGGGTCAGACACTTAACATGATGTTCAACTTCCAGCATATGGAAGCTGATTCGTTCATGATAAGCTGGGTACCCATGCCGTTCAGCCTTAAGAAGCTCAAGAATGCCTATGACAGATGGCAGCATAAGCTTTACGGCATCGCGTGGAACGCAAACTATATCGAAAACCATGACCAGCCCAGAGTTATCAACCGTTACGGAAGCACAAAATACAGAGTTGAAAGCGGCAAAATGCTTGCAACAATGTATATATGCCAGAGCGGTACTCCGTTTATTTATCAGGGTCAGGAAATCGGTATGCTTAACGTGCCCATGGAAAGCGTTGACGAATATACCGACACACAGGTTAAGAGCACATATCAGCTTTTCAAAAAGCTCGGCATTTCCGATAAGACCTTCCTTAAGATTTCAAACCGCGCTTCGCGTGACAATGCAAGAACTCCCGTTCAATGGACTGCGGAAAAGAATGCAGGCTTCACAACGGCCGATAAGGCATGGTTCAAGGTTAACCCCAACTATACCGAAATCAACGTTGAAGCGGCAGAAAAAGACGAAAATTCGCTTCTTAACTATTACCGCAAGCTTCTCAAATTCCGTAAGGAAAATGAGATTTGCATTTACGGCGACTTCAAGCAGCATTATAAGAGCAGCAAAAAGCTCTTTGTTTATGAGCGTAACTACGAGGGAAAGAGAATGCTTGTTATCAACTCATTTGTTGAGGAAAGCGTAAGCTTCTCCGCACCCAAGGGCTTCGATTTGAGCAAGGGTAAGCTTGTTCTTTCAAACTATGAGGTTATCGACAGCAGTATCAACACATTCATGACAAAGCCTTATGAAACAAGGGTTTATCTCTTTGATTGATTAAAATAAAAAATCCCGAAAAGCAATCGCTTTTCGTGATTTTTTTGTTTGATTAATAAGCTGATGAATAAGCAAGGTTCTTTCTAATCTTATCGCAGAAATCTTTTGAAACCTTGTTAATCCATGTTGAATGCTCCTTGATGGCATATTCGCCGTCTTCTGCAAAGAGAGCTTCTTCATACTTTTCAAGAGCTTCGTTGCCCTTTGTTGTTCTGATTGAGTTTTCCCAGTCGGTATCATCGGTATTGTCGCTTACGAAATACATGATGTGATAGCCGTATTCTGTTTCAACAATTCCTGTGTCGCCGGCTTTTCTTGCGGGGTCAAATGACCAATCTTCAAAAGCTTCAACATAGTTGTCGCTGATTCTGATGCCTTCATAAAGACCGCCGTTTTCAGCGGAGCCTGTGTCGGCTGTGTTTTCTGTTGCAAACTTTGCAAAGGTTTCTTCGGTCTTTTCGCCTGCAGCCCACTCATCAAAGAGTGCCTTTGCCTTTGTATAAGTTGCTTGCTTTTCAGCATCTGTTACATTTTCGCTGTCTTCTGCCTCAAACTCTATAAGGCAGTGGCGAACGTCCACGCTGTTCATTGCATATACGGGCTTAACGCTGAAGATGATGTAAACAGCCTTTTCGCCGGTAATCATTGTCTTGTCGCCTGCTTTGCGAGCTGTGTCAAATGCCCAATCAGCAGCTTTTTCTGATGTTGCGGTAACAAATGAATTGTATGTTGCAAGCTCGGAAAGGGTGGTGTAGTCTTTGTCGGTTGCTTCTTTTGCATCCTTATTCTTATAAGCTGTGATTGCTGCTTTGAAAGAAGCTTCGTCGGTAAGTTTGTCAAAGATTGCCTTTGCCTCTGTTTCGATTGCTGCGTTGGCAGCCTTCTGTCTTGTTTCAAGAGCTTCTTTGGTTTCATTTTCCTGAGCTGTCAGGGTTGTGAATGTGAATGCATAGTAACGAATATCAGCATAGTCATAGTTCTTTCTGTTTGCATCATATTCAGCCTTGATTTCTTCAGCGGTAATGCCTTCGTTCAGTTCGCTTGCCTTGTCTGTTGAATAGTTCTTTGCAAGTGTTTCCATTTCAAGCTGTTTTTTGAAGGCTTTTTCATTAAAGCCGGGGCCGAAGCTTTCGCGAAGATAAGCATTGAGAGAATAGTTGTTTGTTGCAGCCTCTTCTCTGTAGCTTTCGATTGTTTCGTTGATTTCTTTCTGCTCGTCCTCGCTCAATTCATAGCCGGCCTTAACAGCCTCGCTGTAATAAGAAAGAACAGTCTGTGCATAGTTGACAGAGGTTTTCTTGAAGCTGTCAGCCCAAGTGATGGGGTTGCCGTCTGCATCCTTTTCTGTGGAATTCTGTTCATCGGGAGCAACGGATGAGTCAAAACCAATGTTCATGCCGTTCTGTGCATAATAGTCGGCATAAGATGCCATCTGCTGATACTGAGCTGTATAATAATAATTGTATTCAGCTGCGGAAACTTTATTGTCGCCGATTTCAACCGCTGTTGCGAATCTTTCGATAACGCCGGCGGTGTCAATAATCTTCCACGCAATGCCGCCGACAATAGCAACGGCAAGAACGATTGCAACAACCTTTTTGATTAATTTGGCAGCGGTGCTTCTCTTTTCAATGCTTTTTGCATTCTGCTTTGCTGCCTTGGCGATTCTTGCTTTGCGCTCCTCGCGGTAAATTTCAGCCTTGCTCTTTGAGCTTTCATTTTTAGCCATAAAATTGTTCATCCTTTACTTAAGTATTAATTGCCGACCGAACAAAATCGGCACAATGTATATATATTATACTATTTTGATAGAATTTACAAGCTTTTTTGTAAAAATTTATAACATATTTGAAATTTGTTAATATTTCCGTTCTGTCAGAGTGCCGTCAAGGAATTCGCGTCTGAACCAAACATCGGGCACTTCAAAGCTTTTTCCGTTAAGATATTCCAGGCTCCCTGCATCGGAGGTGAACATGAATTTCAAACGGTAAGAATAAAGAAACTGCTTTTTATAGCCCAAAGCTTTGTTGAGTGCGTTTGTGCCGTATTTTCCGTCGCCAAGCAGGGGGTGGCCGATGCTCGAAAAATGGGCTCTGATCTGATGCGTTCTGCCTGTCAGCAATTCAACCTCAACAAGGCTCAAACCGTCTTTTTCGGAAATAACGGAGTATTTTGTTTTTATTTCTTTTGCTCCGATTTGTTCTCGGTCAAGCACACGCACCTTGTTTTTCTTTTCGTCTTTTATCAGCCAGCCTTTGAGAAGCCCGCTTTTCTTTTTGAGAGAGCCATGAATAACGCAAAGATAATATTTTTCCAGCTCTCTGTCTTTGAGCTTTTGATTGAGTATCCGCAGACTTTCGGCATTTTTGGCGGCTATTACGATTCCGCCCGTGTTTCGGTCAATTCTGTTGACAAGCGCAGGGGCAAAGGACTGCTCATCCTTTGGGTTATATTCGCCCTTTTCGTACAAATAACGCTTAACTCTTGTTATGAGTGTGTCATTATATTCCGTTTCATCGGGGTGAGAAAGAAGACCGACCTTTTTGTCGAGCAACAGAATATTTTCATCCTCATAGACAATATCAATGTTTTTGGAGGCGGAAAGAAAATCGTATTTTTCGTCAACAGGTGCAAAGAATTCGTCGTTGATATACATGTCAACCGTGTCGCCCTCGGAAAGCTTTGCGGAAATATCGCTTTTCTTGGAATTAACTTTAATTCTTTTTGTTCTAATGTATTTGTACATCAGTGATTTCGGCAGGGCGGGGACTGCTTTTGCAATGAATTTATCAAGCCGCTGACCCGAATCGTTCTTTGAAATTATAAAAGTTTTCAATTAAATCGCTCCGAATTAAAAAAATGCTTTGCAAAACGAAGGTTTTGCGGTATAATAAAACAAAATATGTTAAATTGTGAGTGGAAATATGAAAAACACAGAGAATCCGCATCAAAATCACAGAGCGCGGATGAGAGAAACCTTTAGAAAAGCGGGTGTTGAAAAAATGCCCGACCATAATCTGCTGGAGCTTCTTCTTTTTTATTCAATTCCGCGTAAGGATACAAATGAAATAGCACACAGACTTATCAGCACTTTCGGCTCGCTCAACAGAGTTTTTGATGCATCGTACGAACAGCTTGTTTCGGTTGACGGCGTTGGCGAAAGCTCCGCATTGCTTATTTCCATGGTTCCTGCAATCTGTAAACGCTATATCGACGGTAAAGCAAGGGCAAAGATTAATTTATCTGAGCCTGCGCAAGCAAAGGAATATGTTGAAAAGCTGTTTTTTGGCTGTAATTGCGAGGTTTTTTATATGCTTTGCCTTGATGCTGTCGGTAATCTTATTAATTGCTGTAAGATTGGAGTGGGTACAACCGAAAAAGTTCTTGTTGATAAAAGAGTTGTGCTTGAAACAGCATTCAGAAACAATGCCGACAAAGTGATTTTTGCTCACAATCACCCCAACGGAGTTGCTGCTCCTTCAAAAAACGATTTGGAAATGACGGGGGAAATGAGTTCGTTGCTTTCGGGTGTAGGCATAAGACTTGCGGACCACTTTATAGTTGCCGCAGATGAATCAATCTCACTCGCATCAATTCAAAAGTTTTCAGTGATGTTTTAAATTGCCGCAAAATCCGAACGGGTTTTGCGGCTTCTGCTTTATTTAGAATGAAATTTTAACTGTGTGCTTACCTGCGCCTGCGTTAATTTTCATCATTGCTGCACCGTTGCTGCCAACTGGCTCCAAAACATATTCCGCATCGCATTCGATGCTTTTTGCGGCCTTGTGGATATAAATTTCTGAGGGCAAACCATATTCTTTATCCTGTGTATATTCGAGAGAGAATATGTTGTTTTCTCTGTCAAGCGAATAACCGTCAATATCGCCGCAAACAGCAACGGGTGATGTTCTGACAAGGCACTGCATAATCGGGTTTTGAAGCAGACCGTCATAATATGCCCAATATGTGTGACTCCATAGATTATTATCAAACTTATCAAGCAAATACTCTATATGATAAAGCCAGTCGGTGCCTTCAGATGCACCGCCCCATTCGCCGACGATAACGGGCACATTGAGCCTTTCCTGCGACCTTCTGTGTTCGTCAAAAATAGAGCCTACTCTTGAATTGCTTGCATATTTGTATGCGGGAGTATCAACCATAAGATCATATGCGTGCGGAGCAAAGCAGAGCTTTTCTTCGCGCATTCCATCATAGTTGACAGCGGGTGCGGAATAAGGAATGCCGAGGTTTGAATAATAGCTGTTTTCCATGATGATTATGCCGTTATCAGTAACCTCGCGGACAGCCTTTGCCGTGTTGTTTATGAATTTTGAATAAGCACCCGTATCAAATTTTCTGATGAGCTCATCGCCCGCACTTGTTACCTTTCTGAAAAGCGAGGGGTCATTAAACGGCTCCAGAACGCGGATTGCGTTGCCGGTAACAAGCTGCTTTATCATCCAAAGCTTTTTGCATCTCTTATCGGTGATAACAGTTTTTGCAAGGTTCATTATAAGCTTTCTGAAAACCTTGCCGCCGTCTGTGCCGGGGAAGGGCTCGTTGAGCAGGTCGAAGCCGAAAAGAGCAGGGTGGTCTTTGAATCTTTCAGCCACATGCTTCCACATGT
Source organism: Acutalibacteraceae bacterium (assembly GCA_045532895.1). Lineage (GTDB taxonomy): Bacteria > Bacillota > Clostridia > Oscillospirales > Acutalibacteraceae > CAG-177. Next base: position 12,177 of record JAZSGU010000166.1, read on the forward strand.
TGCAATAATATGTCTGCAGGGGAATGCCGTTAACCTTATCGTTTGCCCAGAAGTGGTCAAATGCTCTGTGCACAGCCTTGCCCCAGAAATAACCCTCAGCCCATACAAGCTTTGTCGGCGTGAACTTTGCGCCGTCAGTAATGCATGCCCATGCGGGTGCGCCGTCGCCGGCTGTGAGGGGAGCTCCGCTGTAAAGGTCCTGATGCATGTCCAAATAGAAATAAATTCCGTATTTTGCGCAAAGGTCAGCAACCTTCTGAATTTTGTCAAGATTTTCTTCATTATATTTTCCCGGCTCGGGCTCGATTGAATCCCATGTTAATCCGAGTCTGACAAGATTAAAGCCCTTTTGGCTCAGTTCCGAAATCAATTCTTCTTTAAAATCGAATGCATACTGTCTTTCTGATTTTTCATCGGGATGCCAGCCCTTTTCGCAAAGGTTAACACCGTTAAAAATCCGTTGTCTGCCTGCGGAGTCGATGAACTTTTTTTCAAATGTTGTGATTTTCAGCATAGAAACAAGTCCTTTCTTTAATTGTAAAAACTACTATTATAATTATAACATTATATTTTTACTTTTGCAACATTTGATATTTCCTATTGCTTTGTTAAAAATTGTATGATATACTTTAAATATATTTTAGTAAAAATTATACAGATAGGGGTAATTATTTTGGCAGCTTCAACACTTTTCAAAATGTATTGCAGAACATATCAGGGCATTTTCCGCGTTGCGGTTAACTTCCTTAATTGGAAAGAGCCCGAGCTTGTCAAGGGCGCAGGCAGCGTGAAAAAGCTTCCCGAGGTTGTTAAGGCAAACGGCCACAACAGCGTGCTTGTCGTAACCGACAAAGGACTTATGGGTCTTCATCTTCTCGACGGTCTTTTTGACGGTCTTGAAAAGTCCGGTGTTAAATATGTTGTTTATGACGGCACACAGCCCAACCCCACAATCAACAACATAGAAGATGCAAGGCAGCTTTATGCCGATAACAACTGCTCTGCCGTTATCGCTTTCGGCGGCGGCTCACCCATGGACTGCGCAAAGGTTGCGGCTGCAAGAATCGCAAGACCCAACAAAACAGTTCAGAAAATGCGCGGCACGCTCAAAATCCTCAAAAAACTGCCTACTATTTATGCAGTTCCCACAACAGCGGGCACAGGCTCCGAAACCACCATTGCCGCTGTTGTTTCTGACCCCACAACTCATGAAAAATATGCTCTTCAGGACCCCGTTCTTCGCCCGAAGTATGCGGTTCTTGACCCCGAGCTTACTGTTGGTCTGCCCCCTCACATAACTTCAACAACCGGCATGGATGCTCTCACTCATGCTGTTGAAGCCTATATCGGCCACAGCAACACAAAGGATACCGCTGCTGCCGCCGAAAAGGCAACAAGAATGATTTTTGATAATATCCTCAAGGTTTATGAAAACGGCAAGGATATTCAGGCAAGAGAAAACATGCTTGAAGCTTCTTATCTTGCAGGCATCGCATTCACAAGGGCGTATGTCGGCTATGTTCATGCAATCGCTCACAACCTTGGCGGCATGTACGGAACACCTCACGGCCTTGCAAACGCAGTTATTCTGCCTTATGTTCTTGAATATTTCGGCGAAACCGCTCATAAGCCTCTTGCAAAGCTTGCCGATGTTGCTGGCCTTGAAACAAATGGTCTTTCCGAGGCTCAAAAGGCAAACCTTTTCATCGCCAAGGTTAAAGAGCTCAACAAGCTTCTCAACATTCCCGAGCATATCGAGATTTTCGAAAAGGATATTCCCACAATCGCTCAAAGGGCGTTCAAAGAAGGCAATCCTCTTTATCCCGTTCCCAAGATTATGGATATTGATGACTTGAAGTGCGTCATCAGAAAGATAGGAAATCTTTAATTAATAAAACGGGCAATTCTGCGTAATTGTCCGTTTTTTTGAACAAATTTTTAATGAAACGGAAACATTTTTGTATTATAATGAAAGCATAAGAAAGGAGTGCGAGTAATGAAATTTAATAAAGTATTAAGCTTTGTTCTGGTATCTGTAATTATTTTTTCTTCGTTCACATTAACCGGTTTTGCAGCCAAGGACAGCTGGCAGCCGAAAAATAAAGAGCCTTTTGTTTTTGTTCACGGTCTTAACGGCTGGGGCGGTGCAGAGGGTATCAACGGTCTTATTCCTTATTGGGGCGCAACAACGGGCGACCTTATGCAGTATTTGCAGCAGCAGGGTTACGAATGCTATTCGGCTTCGGTGGGACCTCTGAGCAGCGCGTGGGACAGAGCATGTGAGCTTTATGCACAGATTATCGGCTCAAGGGTTGATTACGGCGTTGCGCACTCCAAAAAATATAATCATGACAGATACGGCAGAACATATTATACTCCCCTTATTCCCGAATGGGGTGAGCTTGATGAAAACGGCAAGATTCATCAGATTCATCTTATCGGTCACAGCTTCGGCGGCACAACCGTCAGAATGCTCATTCAGCTTCTTACCGAGGGCTCGCCCGAGGAAATGGCGGCAACGGACCCAAATGAAATTTCGGAGCTTTTCACGGGCGGAAAAGGCGATTGGGTAAAGAGCGCAACAACCATATGCACTCCGCACAACAGTGCCTCGGTTTATTATCCGCTTGTAAGTCTCGGTTTATACGATATCGTGCAGACAGTAAGCTATCTTTATGCAGGTATAGCGGGCAGAACATATTTCAACGGCAGGCTTGTTGACTTTCATCTTGAGCAATACGGCTTAACCGAAATCCCCGGTGAAGGCGGAGCTGATAATCTTTTCAAAGCAATGAAGCTTGTTCTTGAAAACGGCGATGATTCCTGCCTTTATGACCTGACTCCCGAGGGCACGGCAAAGCTTTATGACGAGCTTTCAATCAATGAGAATATATATTATTTCTCATATGCTTTCTCCACGACGAATGAAATTGAGTTTCTCGGCATTGAAATGCCTGCATTTAACACAAACCCTGTTATTTATCTGACAGCTGTTATGATGGGTATTATGCCCGAATTCACAGACCCCGAAACGGGTGTTGTTTACGATGAGAGTTGGCATGCAAACGACGCTTTGATCAATACCGAAAGTGCCAAATATCCGCTCGACGAGCCTCACAAGGATTTTGACAAAGAGAATATCGAAAAGGGTGTCTGGAATGTTATGCCCGTTGAAGAGGGAGACCACGGAGCGGCGATAGGTCTTTTCTCTGATAAGCAAAAAACGCAGGAATTCTATCTTAAGCTTTGTGAAATGCTTTGTGAATTGCCTTAATAACTTAAAAGCAAGGGTCGGTGCATGCACCGACCCTTTTTATATATGACGCATTTTGAGAATTTTTTTTAAAAGCTCCGAAAGCGGAACAATAAGAAGCCCCGCTGCAAAGTTGCCTACGGCATGAACAGTGTCCCATGTAAGCCCCGCGGCAATCCATGCAAGCGTCTGTTTAAAATCAAAGCCGAACATGAGTGCTTGTGCAGGGGCATAAAGAATGCCGAACGAAAGCCCGTGTAAGCAGCAAACTATCGGATAAACGATGCACGCTGTCTTTTTCTTCATGTTTTTCGGCAGCAGCATAGTAATTGCCCAAAGAATTGTCCAAATATAGAGATAAGGTATCCACCACAATGAAAAGCCGCCGTAAAGCCCGTTTATCATAACATAAACATAAATGGGAATTAGCGCTTTTTTGCGAAAAACTACCGTATAAACCATTGTCAGCATTCCGAGCAGGTGAATGTTTGGCAATGCCTCCATAAGAATTTTGGAGCAGAACATGATTGTGCCGAGCATTGCAAATATGACTGTTTCCTGAATTTTCTGCAGTCTGCTGCTGCTGTTATTACTTTGTGTATTCAAGGCTGTATACCGCGTTTTCATCGATTTGAGCGCCGTCTATGCCCGTTGTTGCGTATTCGCCGTTAACATAGAATGCCCAATAGCTTTGGTCAACATCATAGTCTGCTGTTACGCCGTTAACGCTTTTGATATAAAGACCGTAGGCTCCTTGTTCGCCCGAAATAAGATTATTCTCAATTAGTGCCTCGCCGAGAATTGTTCTATCCGTATGCACGGTAAAGGTAACGGTTTTATCCTCAATTTTAACCTCAACAACAGCGGTGGTTGCGCCTTCGCCCAACTCGGTGTCCTCAAGATAAATTGCGTTTTCCCAAAGACCCCTGCCTGCGGGTGCGTTTGTGCATGCTCCGAGGCAGAGAACAAATACCAACGAGAGTATTACGGAAATTGCAGAGTTGATTGTTTTCTTCATTTTTTACAATCCTTTCGTTTTTTCAATTTCCAAAAGAATAAAAATAAAAGCACCCTCCAAGGGTGCATGTATAGGGCTGAATATCCTGCCATATTTCAGCCGAAACACATCCCCCCATGTTGCCCGAGAGACTTTTATGTGTCACAGAGCGATAAGCATTCCGACTTTTACGGTAATGGCTGTTGCTACGGATTTTCACCGCGATTTCCTTATCATCGGGCATGTGTTCCATACCCGATAACGGACAAAAACTGCCCGATGCTCTGCGTTTATTATTTTGTGGTTACATTATACAAAGCGATTATTGTTTTGTCAATCGGTGTTATCAGCGAATTGTTACAAAAAAATTCCAACAAATTTTTTTGGAGTGAATTGCAGTCACTTTACTAGTTTTGTTCAAAAACAACAAATTTTGCGGTTGGAAATATACAAAATAACCAAAATTAAATTTGTTTTATCTTTAATTATGTTGAGGCTGAATAATTCAGAAAAGCAAAATATTTGTTGATATTGCACAAAAGCGACAACGGTATTTTGTGCAAATTCACTTGACTTTTTCGCAAAACAGAGTATAATAAAGACACAACGAAACGAAAGGATGAATGTTATGAAATTCTACGAAATGTCCAACTACAATGCAGAGAAAAAACTCCTCAACGAAATCGAAAACGAAAAGAAGTTCCTTACATTCAAAAAGCTTTACAAAATCATGAAGCTCAACGCTTTGCTTAACGCATAAGCCTGAGGAACGGCTTTTTGCCCGCTAAAAACATCAACCCGCAAGGTTGATTTTATATAATCTGAGTAAGGGCTTCCCACTCAGAAATTCGGATAACAACGCAGACCGCAACAAAGAGTTTTATCTTTGTTCGGTCTGTTTTTGATTTTTATATCATATACTTCCAATATAACAGTTTTGGGGGTGTGAAATGAATTGCTGTATAACAGAGCTTCGGTGCAAGGAGGTTATTGACAAATCCAACGGCTGCCGACTGGGTCTTGTCAGCGATGTGGAGGTTGATTCGTGCTGCGGTCGTGTGGTTGCTCTGATTATTTTCGGACGTCCGAGATATTGGGGAATATGCGGCAAGCGGGAGCGTATACGCGTTTGCTGGGAGGATATTGAGGTTATCGGCAGCGACACGATTTTGGTTTGCAAGGTTAACCGCGATGAGCAAGGCCGCAGAAGAAGCAGAACACCTTGAAACAAAAACCGAGTGAGTGCATGAACACTTCGCTCGGATTTTTTATATTTTTAAATCTCCGTTCGCTGGGTTATCCAGGACCTTGCCGTTCTGCGAAAATCTTGAGCCGTGGCAGGGGCAGTCCCATGAATGCTCGGCTTTGTTCCATTTTAACGCACATCCGAGATGTGGGCAGCGTTTGGTTGCTGGTGTAAAAAGATTTTTAACAGCCTCAAAGCCGTTCACTAAAAGTTGTGGTTTGATTATGCTTCTTGACGGACTGAACAGTTTTTCAAATTCGTTCTTCTTATCGGTTACAAGGTCGCTCAAAATCATTGCTGAAAGCATAGCGCCTGTCATGCCCCACTTGTTGAATCCGCTCGCGGCATAAAGATTAGGCGTGTTTTTTGAATATTTCCCTATATACGGCATACTGTCAAGGCTCATGCAGTCCTGCGACGACCAAAAATATTTTTCTGCTGAATCTGGATAGTTGTTTTTTGCAAATGCCCGAAGCTCATTCCAGTTGCCGCCGTCTTTGCCTGTTTTGTGACCACCGCCGCCAAGCAAAAGCAAAGAACCGTGATTTCTGAACGATAGCCCTGCATCGTTTTCGTCAACATACATACCGCTGACATCCTGCGCGTTTTCAAGCCCAATAACATAAGAACGGTGCTGATAAAGCTTAAGAAAGTAGCTTCCATGCTTGTTGATGAACGGAAAATGCGTGGTTATGATAATTCTTTGCGCGTTTATATTTCCTCGGTTTGTAACCGCTTTTGTGCCGATTAGTTCACGCACAAAAGTGTTTTCATAAATGTTGAGCCCGTCTGCAACCGCGGATAAGAATTTAATCGGGTGAAACTGTGCCTGATTTTTAAAAACAACTGCGCCGTTTGGCTTTATCGGCAGGGGGAGCTCTTTTGCAAATTCAGCATGAAAGCCGATTTTTTGAAGCGCAGCAAGCTCATCTTCCGTCTTTTTTTTGTCAAAGGAAAAAACACAGTTGTCCTTAATCTCGTAATCACACTCGATATTTTTGCAAATGCGTGCATATTCGTCAAACGCCGCTTGGTTTGCCGCAAGATACATCTGTGCACTTTCAAGCCCTTCGCCTTTTAAAATTTTGCTGTAAATATATCCGTGCTGAACGGTAATTTTTGCCGTCGTGTTTTGAGTGTTGCCCGAGCATATTCTGTTTTTTTCAACAAGCGCATAATCAATCCCTTTTTGATGCAGAAAATATGCAGTAAGAATGCCCGCGATTCCGCCGCCAATAATAAGAACATCGGTTTTAATGTCTTTTTCAAGGGTCGGAAACGAGGGTGTATTGATATTCGATTGCCACAAAGATTTCATGCTTCTCACCGTTTTAAAAAATAAATACTATTCTATTATCTGATTTAATATGATATAATATTCATTCGGAGGTGGAAATATGAAAAGAAAACTGCTCGGTGCGTTAATCTGCATTTCAATTCTTGTGTTGTCAGTTTCGATAGCCGCGTTGATACTTTATTCACCCGTTCAGGTTGTGATTGACCCGGGCCACGGCGGAAGCGACATCGGCGCGCAGTATAACGGCAGATTTGAAAAAAACGATAATCTCGAAATCGCGCTCCTCGTCTGCGAAAACCTCCGTGATATGGGCGTCGAAGCATGCCTAACCCGCAATAACGATAAATTCGTTGAACTTAAAGACAGATGCACTTTGGCAAACCGAAGAAATGCGGAGCTTTTTGTTTCGCTCCACCGTAACAGCGCAGAGGGTGCAAACGGCGTTGAAATATGGGTGAGCAGCGACTCGCCCAAAGCCGATACCGCTCTTGCCGAAAATATCTTGACAGCCCTTGATGCCGTCGGTATTTCCGAAAACAGAGGAGTCAAAAGCGGCTATGCAAGGGGAGAGGGCAATTATTATGTCAACAGCCAAACCGATATGCCCAGCTGCCTTGTTGAGCTTGGATTTATAAACAGCGAAACGGATAACGCTTTGTTTGACGAAAACATTCAGGTGTATGCCGAGGCTATGGCAGAAGCGATTAAAAAAACACTTTAAAACTTTACGGAATAAACAAAGCGAGAGATGTATTTTTTACACCTCTCGCTTTATTTTTTCAATTATTCTTTTTTCAAGCCGTGAAATATAGCTTTGAGAAATTCCGAGCGAATCCGCAACCTCTTTTTGCGTATACTCTCTGCCTCCGCCTATCCCGAAACGCATTGTCATTATCAGCTTCTCTCTTTTGCCGAGCGAATTTATTGCCTGATAAAGCCTGCTTCTCTCGTCATCCGCTTCGATGTCGCGGTATATTTCGTCGGGCTCACTCCCCAAAACATCTGAAAGCAAAAGCTCATTGCCGTCCCAGTCAACATTAAGCGGTTCATAATAGGAAACCTCGGCTTTCATCGAATTTGTTTTGCGCAGATACATTAAAATTTCATTCTCAATGCACCGCGAAGCGTATGTCGCAAGCTTTATGTTTTTTGAAATTCTGAATGTGTTTACAGCCTTAATAAGTCCCAAAGTGCCTATTGAAATCAAATCTTCGATAGGAATACCCGTGTTTTCAAATTTTTTTGCTATATATACTACAAGACGCAGATTATGCACAATCAGTTCTTCTCTTGCGTCTTTATCGCCGCATTCAAGTTTTATAAGGCATTCCTGCTCCTTTTCGACCGTTAACGGGGCAGGGAGTGTATCGGGTCCGTTTATGTAGTCAACCTCAATTTCAAAAATCCTGCTTTTGATTGAGTGGATTATTTTTTTGATTCTGTTGAGTATTCCGAGTTTCATGCCGGATAATGCCCCTTTCTCTTTGAAGTGTGTTTTTCATTATTGCTTACCGCATCCCAAAACGGCGTTCCGAACAGCACACAGTAGCCGCCCGAAACAATTTTTTTCTCTGTTACCCCTATGTAAATGTTTTTTGATTCAACCCAATTACTGCCGATTAAAATTTCTGCTTTGTCAGCCAAAAACGCAGGTAAAGCCCCTGAGTTGCTTATTGTGGAAAAAGGTATTAGCCGAAAATTTTTGGCTTCGGTTAATTGTGTGCCTGATAATAACGGCGAAATAAAAGAGCTTTCGCAAATAATAACCGGTCTGCCCGAAAAGCAGTCGCAAAGGCTGTTGCCCGAATCGAACAGAGCTTTTCCTTCAACGGCTTTTCCGCCGTAGGTTATTTTTATTGAATAAATGCTTTGTTGCGGCACCTTACTTTTCATAAAACGGGAGATAAGCTTTAATATGCAGTAACAGACGGTTGCGGCAACGGTTAAAGTTATAATGTCTATGTCAAAATAAACAACTCCGTTATGATATGCCGCGCTGTTTGGCAGTAAAGCTGTGCAAACCGCAAGCATTATGCCGCCGAATGCAAAATTTACTGCCAGAAAAGCGGCTGTGCATTTGAAAAAAGCTTTTACGGATTTTGTGCTGAATGCTATCAGAATCATAATAACGCAGAAAACCGTTTTTAACAGTATGTTAAGCCAAAGCGAAATGTTTTCAACAAAGATTATCAGCGAAAAAAGACCCCCCGCGGCGGATGCCGCAAGAAAGCGCCATGCCTTGAATCCAAAGCCTGTAAATGCCGCGCATGCCCGCAAAAGCAAGTAATTAACGATTATGTTGATTACAACAAGTATGTCGGCGTAAATAACTGTTTTCAGTCCCGTCACCCCCGTGTATCATGATTATAACGCCTTGCGCACGATATAATTTGTCGCTTCGGGGTGGAAAAATATAACTTTTCTATTGAATATCTCAAAATGCGGGTATATAATAATTCAAAGAATGATTTAAGAGGTGTAAGGCATGAAAGGTTATCTTTTTGATACACATATTCACACAAAAGAAGCAAGCTCATGCAGCCGCGTTTGGGCAGAGGATATTGTTAAAAGATATAAGGAGCTCGGCTATAACGGCTTGGTTATAACCGACCATTTCAGCGCATCGCAATTCAAAAGACACGGCTCAACCTATGAGGAGCAGGTTCGGACCTATCTTTCGGGCTACAGAGCGGCAAAAAAGTTTGAGGACGAAAACTTTCACATAATTCTCGGCATGGAGCTGCGTTTTCTTGAAAACGAAAATGACTATCTTGTTTACGGCTTTGATGAGGATTTTGTTATCAATAATGATTTAACACAGTATGAAACACCCGAGGACTTCAGACCCGTTGTTGAGGCGAATGACCTGATAATCTTTCAGGCGCATCCTTTCAGGATAGGTATGACGGTTGTTGACCCCGCCTTGCTTGACGGAGTTGAGGTCTATAACGGTCACGGTGACCATAACTCCAGCAATGATGTTGCATATAAATGGGCGCAGAAGTATTCTCTGCGCATGCTTTCGGGCTCTGATTTCCACGGCAACATCTCAATGCAGCCCGGCGGCGTTTATTTTGAAGAGTATCTGACCGACTCAAAGCAGGTAGCCAAAGCCCTGCGTGAGGGTAAATATACACTTAAAATTTTTCAGGAATAAAAAACAGCGGAAGAGAGTAAAATCTCCTCCGCTGTTTTTATATTCCGTATTCGCCCGTTGACGGGTCCTGAAAAATCGGAATTTCGGGCTGAACAAATGTTGTGGCAGCAAACAATACTGCAATCAGGCACAAAGCCACAAATGCAATGCGCGGTGATTTGCAACAGCCGGCATGATTTTTGAAAAGCAGATTTTCAAGATAATATGCCATACCCGCCGCGATAAAGAAAATTGTGATATTAAACCAATCGGCATTAATGCCGAAAATGCCTGTGTAGGTATAATACAGAACAGGTATCAAAAGCAGGCCGATTGTTGTTCCGACAGCTTTGACGCACCAAAAGTTTTCGCACTCTTTTCCGATATATTTATATTCAATCAAAGAGAATACAAGCATCGGAAAGAAGAGGAGCTTCATGTGCTCCCATATCGATTCGTTTACCGCAGAAAAAGGCGCCGTAAAAAGACTCTGATTAGTCCAATCATAAAGAAAGTGTAGCAAAACACCTGCAATTCCCGTGAAAACAAATCCGCTTGTCTGCCAAATCTTAATTCTTTTCAAGCTGCCACCTCGGTATTACAATATGTAAAAATATATTCATAATACCTTGGATTTATTCACATTATAAAATTATTTGCTTGTTTCCGTTTGCATTAACGGTTTTTCCGTTTGCCGTTACAACCGCATTTTCGGGAATATGCAAAACAACTTCTGCGTTTTGGGGATATTCAAGGTTGATTGCTGTTTTTTCGCTGTCTGCAGCAATATCAAGCCTGATATCGCCGATTATTGCAGGAACGGTGCAAGAAATGCTTTTGTGCAGGTTGTACTGCGGCTTAATTTCAATTTTTTCATAGCCCGCTGAAAGAGGCTTGATTCCCGCAATGTGCTTGCTCATTATTACAAGCGGACCGCCGGACCATGCGTGGTTTGAAGTGCCGTCTTTCTTAATCCAGTTTTCCCACAGGGTTGTATAATCCTCGTCAATCATCTCGCTGTATCTTTCGCACATTCTTTGCTCCGCAAGAGCAAATTCACCCGCTTTGCAAAGAGATTCAAGAACATAATATTCCATATACGGGCTTGAATTTCTTGTGCCGAAAAGAATATCTTTTATTTTGCCGTAGTTTTCTTCTGGGCAGAGTCCTGACAGCACCGCAACCGCGTTGCCTCTGTCATCATAGCCGTTATTATCAGGGCTTCTGTACCCTTCGCCTGTCCACAAGGTCTGATAAGCGATATAAAGCGACTTCATTCTGTATTCAAACTCATCGGCGGCATTGCCGTCGCTGAGAAGCTGTGCCATGTTCTTAACAGCCGTCAAAGCGTAGTAATACCATGCGTTTTCAAGCGGCGCAACATCTATTTTATCGCCCCAGTCCTGCCAATCCCACGAACCGCTTCTGTGTTCAACAAGACCGTTATTCTGCATTTTCCAAAGATTAATATAATCAACAGATGCACGGTAAACGGATTTGATAAACTCCTTATCACCCGTGTACATAAAATATGTCCAAAAACCGCCCACGCCCGCAAGCTGCTGGCAGGGCAGTTCAAAATAGTCGTTCTTAATCGGAACAACTGTCTGGAGCACCTTTGTTTTGGGGTCGATATATGAAAGCATTGTGCTTACACCCTTGCGATAAAGCTGATATGACGACGGCGCAAGGCTGTATACGGTGAGCATCATTTCATTGGTTACATCGCCCCACCACTGCGCTCTTTCTCTGTCGGGGCAATCCATGAAATTATCTCTCATTGTAACATAAAGAGTGCGCAGGGATTTTTGCCAAAGAGTGTTCATGCCGCTGTTTTCGCAGAAGAAACTGCCGCAGAACTCGGTGTTGTAACCGCTTTCTCTGTATTTAAGGCTTATTATTTTAACGCCTGACGGAATTTCATATGTTATCTGTTCGCCGTTAAACCAAGCAGGGGATTCAAATGCCTGAACGCCGTCTTTTGTAACATATGTGCTGTGGATTGAGCCCGTGCAAGTGTTTTCGGTTGTGATAACTATTTTTTTGCCTGCCCTTGCTTCAACCTCAAGATAGGGGGTAAGCTGTGCATTATAAGGAACTTTCAGCGTGATTTTTTTATTAAGACGGAAGCTTACGCCTTCAAATTCCTTGCTGTTTTCATAATTTTTTAAGCCGAAATCCTTGAACAAAGGGATATCCCTGCAGTATGTTTCGCCCCAGTAGCCTTCACCGCCGAGGGAGTATTCGTCAGCATCTGCCCAATGCGAAAAATCAAAATCGAGTTTATTCCAATCGGCAATTTCTTTGCGTGCATCATAATAAACATTGCTTTCAGGAAGTCTGTAATTCGGCTGCAATTTGCCCATATCTTCTATAAAAGCCGGGTTTTTCATAACTCTCCAGCTATTGTCGGAGATAATGGATATATCATCGTTTTCCGCTTCAAAAAGCAGACCGCCCTGACCTGCATCGGAGCTTGAATAGCTTGACTCATTTCCCCAATACCACACAAGAACACTGATAAGGTTTTCACCCTTAACAAGCTGCTTCGATATGTCAACCTCATCGTAGTAGCATCCGGTGGGGGAGGGGCCTCGTTTAAGCCCGCCTTCACGGATTACGCATTTGCCGTTTATGTAAAGCCAATATTTATTTTCTGCTGCAATTTTTGCAACAAGCTTTTTGGGCAGTTCCGTAAGGTTGATTTTTTTGTTAAAGCAAAGCCATGCGTTTTTACTTTTCTTTTCTTCGTTAAGCCATATCCACTTTGCTTTCCAATCGTTTTTTAAAGCTCTTTGATATTCCATAATATCCTCACAAACTATATTTTATTTAAGAATGAATTCTGCATTTGCATCAGAAAAACCTTTGTTATTGCCGATTGTATTCAACAGCATGTTCTGAAGATTGACTTTTACGCCGTCTTTTTCTAATTTCGGTTCAATTTTTTTCAGAACAAAAGAAAATCTCTTAAGGACCTTGAAAATCAAATCATATTCAGGCGTACCCTCAACATAGGGCTGGTCGCCGAGAAAAATCTTAATGCCGAATTCAGCCACAAAGTCGGTGAGTTTTTTCTTTTTCAAAGATTTGTCAATTCCGATAAACAGCAGTTTTGTAAGTGTACCGAGAGTAGAGGCGGTATATATTTTTCTGCCGAATTTTTTAAGATGCTTAACGATTCCGTTTCCGCCGTCCAAGGCGTTGTAAATGCGGTTTGCGATTGCCTGACCGAACTGCTTATCAAAAAATTCCTGCGCGGAAAGGCCGCTCATGTCCCAACCGAAATCCCCGACATCGATGCTTTTAACCGTCATAACAGAGTTTTCGTCAACTGTGATTTTGCGGTATTTGGCGGGGCTTCCGGCAAGGCAGGATGTGCATATATCAATAAGTCTGTTGCCGTTTTCGCTGTAAAACTCGTTGATGCTCTGGATATGCATATGCCCCGTTAAAATAAGTTCAACCCCGTTGTCTGCAAGGAAAGAAGCAACCTTGCGCCAATCTTTAATTTTTGCGTCGCCCACCAAATCAAAAACGGGCACGGAGGGAATAATGGGATAGTGGCATATTGCAAAAACAGAGCAGTTATCGGTTTTTGCTTTATCAAGCTGTTCCTTTGCCCAGTCAAAAAGCACGGTATCCATTGCGCCTTTGGGGTTGTTGAAACTGTCGCAATTTATTGCAAGCATTCTGATTCCGTCGGCAATTTGAGCAACATACGAATGAGTTCTTTTATCAAAGGCAAGCGCATCGCCGTAGCCGAAATCGTAATACATATCATAAAGGTCGTCGAATGCGGTGCCCTCAACCTGAATGCGCTCATCGTTTTTGTATGCGTAAGACCAATCATTATAGTCGTGGCCCGCGGTTATAACAAAAATCTTTTTGCCGCTTTCTTTCAGTTTATAAAGCTCTTTCAAAAAACTCTTGTGGCTCTCTTTTTCGCCGTTTTTTGTCAGGTCGCCGGGAATTATGACTATATCTGTTTCTTTATCTTCGGCAATGCGGCTGAAGGTTGATTTTACAATCAGACTGCTTTTTTTCATGAAATACTGCTCTCTTTTCATGTAAGCATCATAAGCTTTTCCTTCAGCGCCCAGAGAGGGCTCAAAATAATGGGTATCGGTTAAAAGATAAAAATTTACAGGCTTCATAATTATATTTTCTTCCTTTACAGTTTATCAACAGTTACATATTATCACAATCGATAACGGTTTTACAATAGTAAAACAGAGAAAGCGGGAAAAATCACGGATGTTATATTGAATTATGGATTTTATTGTACTATAATTATAAAAAAATCTCAGATTTCATGCCGGAGGGATAAATATGAGCAGAAAGTATTCTCATGTAATTGTTGTCGGAATTGACGGCGCTGGCTCGTTTTTAAAAGATGCCGTAACGCCGAATTTTGACCGTATATTTTCAGACGGAGCGGTTACTTATAATGCTTTGGCATCAAACCCTTCAATCAGCGCCGAATGCTGGGGATCAATGCTTCTTGGCGTCGGTCCCGAGGTACATAAGCTCACCAACGGAATTGTAAGCTCAACGCCTTATCCCGTTGATTCCCCGTTTCCTTCGCTTTTTCGCAGAATAAAAGAGGTTTATCCCGAAGCTGAGCTCGGTTCTTTTTGCGACTGGAATCCCATAACATACGGTATTGTTGAAAACAATCTCGGTGTTTCTCACGACACAGCAAATGATGATTTGCTGACGCCGATTATATGTGATTATATCCGCAGCAAAAGGCCTGATTTTCTTTTCGTTCAGATGGATAGCGTTGACGGCGCAGGTCACAAGCACGGCTACGGCACGCCCGAACATCTTAAGCGTATCAACGAGGTTGATTTGCTTATCAATGATATTTATTCAGCTGTGCAGGATGCAGGCATAATTGACGAAACCTTGTTTATTGTTATCTCCGACCACGGCGGAACAAACCCCGGAAACGGCGGTGGAGGAAGCCACGGCGGATGGACAGACGGCGAAAAATATGTAACCTTTGCTGCGGCGGGTAAAGGCGTTAATAAAACGGAGATACAAGAAATGAATATAAGGGACCTTTCTGCTGTTGTTCTTTACTCATTTGGTATAAACGCTCCGGAATTTGACGAATCGGGTTGGACATCTCAAATTCCCAACGGATTGTTTGACAATGTTTCGATTCCCGCATACCGCGACATTTCACATCTTACAGGTGCAGCACCTCGAATCTCAAATGCAGCTCACACATCCGAATTGATTTGATTGAAATATATAAATAGAGGTGAATAGTATGAAATTTGTAAATGTATTGCAAAACAAAAATGTGTATGCCGACGGCGTTCATGACGACACAAAAGCACTGCAGGCTTGCATCGACGAAGTTAAGAACGGCGGAACCGTTTATTTCCCCGACGGAACCTATCTTCTTTCAGCGGCACTCATCTTTTATTCAAACCAACATTTTAAATTTTCAGACAAGGCCGTTCTTCTGCGAAGCGACAAAAGCGAGCCTTTAACAAGATATCTTCTTGCCTCATATTCCGAGCCGGAATGGGGCGGCTACAGCGGCACGCACGATGTGGTAATATCTGGCGGCGTATTTGACGGTAACGGCAATATCACCGAACGAACAACACTTGTGAACACGGTTCATTGCAGAAACATCATAATTGAGAATTGCCGTTTTGTTCACTGCGCACATTGGCATTGCATTGAAATCAACGGCACGGAAAATGCTGTTGTTCAGAACTGCATTTTTGACGGCCCGTCTTATACTGCGTGTAACGACGGCCTTTATAATGAGCAGCTTCAGCTTGATTTGGCACGCGAAGGCTCCTACGGCCCTGTTTACAACTGCGACGGAAAGCTCATTGATTTCAAAACCGATGAAACCGTTTGCCGTAATATTGTTGTAAAGAATAACATTTTCAAGTGTGACGGCTTCCCGGGTGTTGGTCATCACGGCGATTGCGACCATAATAATATTGAAATAGTTAATAACATTTTCGACGGTCCATCGGGCAGAGACGGAAAAAGCAGGGGATATGTTTTCTTCAGACCTATGGTTTATGACCTGAAGGTGAGAGAGAATGTATTTATCGCTCCCGAAGAAACCGATTCCCCAAGCTACGGTATCATTCATGAAAATACCGATGCCACGGCATTGAATGCGCAGGATAATCTCTTTATCGGCAAAATTGATAAGGAAGTTATCACAGGCAAATAATCAAAAACTTTTATCAAGAGGTGTATTGCGATGAAAATTACCTTTCTGGGAACCGGTGCCGCGGATTGGCCTGCCGAAAAACCGAAGGATGCAACTGAATATCGCAGATGCTCCTCTGTACTGATTGACGATGTTTTGCTTGTTGACCCGGGACCTCAGGTTATTGATGCACTTTCGGAATTTGATATTAATTCCCATCGGATAAAATACATAATCAATACCCATAGACACAGCGACCATTTTTGCTTAGAGACGGTCAAACACCTTGTGTCACTTAATGCTGCTTTCTATGAGTTTTCTGAAGGTGAGTCAAAGAAAATAGGAAATTATACGGTGAATGCATATAAAGGTAACCATTCAACCTGTGAGAAAACGGTTCATTTCATAATCAGGGATGGCCCTGACACATTATTCTATGGGCTTGACGGTGCATGGCTGCTTTATGAGGAGTTTGAGGCAATAAAGGAGCATAAACCGGACCTTGCGGTGTTTGATGCCACGATAGGTGATGCTGACGGAGATTACCGTGTTTTCGAGCATAATAATCTTAATATGATTATTGAAATGAAAAAATCCCTTGACCCTTATGTTAAGAAATTCTGTATAACACATATGGCGAGAACTCTGCATACCGACCATTCAGAGCTTTGTAAAAAAATGAAAAAACACAATATAATTGTTGCGCATGACGGGTTGAATATCCGATTTTAACAAAATATCGCCGGCATCAGGCGGTTGTAATTATATCTGCTGACTGCAGTTTAAAACTAACGAGACCTATTAAGCTGTCAATGATTTTTGACTGCTTATTTTACCTTAACAAGTACTTGAAATATTAATAATTATGTTGTATAATTCTTGAATGTTTATTATTATCTGTAATTCAAAATCATTATAAGGAGAAGACTATATGGAAATACAGTTACAGGAGCTTATTGCCCAGATAAAAAAAGACGGTGTAGAGGCGGCTGAAACTCAGGGTGAGGCTATACTTAACTCTGCAAAAGCCGAAGCTGAAAAAATCATCTCCGACGCACAGGCACAGGCGGAAAAGATTTTGCTTAATGCAAAAAACGATAATGAACGCATGGTGAAATCAAGCGAGGATGCTATCCGCCAGGCGGGAAGAAATCTGCTCATTTCTTTCAGAGAAAGTGTTGCCCGAGAGCTTGAGGCGGTAGTGAGCAAAAATGTTACTGCCGTTTATTCTTCGGATTCTTTTGCGCAGCTTATCGTAAAAGCGGTTGAATGTTGGATAAACAAGCCCGATGCCGAAGATGTATCTGTAATTTTAAACAGCGATGACCTTAAGAAGCTTGAAGAAACTCTTATTGCTGAGCTTAACAATAAAATGCTTAAAGGAGTTACTCTCAAAGCAAATGATAATTTTGACGGCGGCTTCCGTATTGCCGTAAATGAAGGCAAGGCTTATTACGATTACTCAGCCGAGGCTGTAACGGAAATGCTGTCCAACTATCTGAGCCCCAGAGTTACTGCGCTTTTGAAAGAGGCTGAATAATTATGGCTGAATACTATCTTATATCTCAGTTGCCGTCTTTGGACGGAATTGGCGAAAACGTGCCGCTTCCGATTACACAAGAGCGTTTTTTGGAGCTTTGCCACCGCTTTTTAAGCAAAAAGGCTTTGGCTGAATTGAACGGATTATCGCTTACACCGCCGAGAAATCCCGAAAAATCAAGCTCCGCTTTGATTGAAAGCTGGAATGAAGGTGAGCGCAATTTGCGCCTTGTTCTTGCCAAGATTCGTGCAGATAAAATGAATAAACATTTTGATGCGGGTAACAATTCTTTACCCGTTGGGCTCGTGCAGGCGGCGCGCACGGCGGTTGAAACAGAAAGCCCTATGGATGCAGAAAAGTTTCTTAACCGCTTCCGTCTGGATTTTTTGGAAACGCTCAGACCTATGGACTCTTTCTCTGAGGATTATGTTTTTTATTATTGGCTGAAGCTGAAGCTTATTCTGCGTATAAGGCAGTTTGATGCGGACAGCGGAAAAGCCGCATACAGAAATATTTACAGCTCCATTATAAATGGAGACGGGTTGGAGGTTACACAATGACCGAAAATAAAGGCAAGGTAGTAAGCATTAACGGAAACCTGGTGTCTGTTGAATTTGAAGGCAATGTTTCCATGAACGAAATTTGCTTTGTTAAGGTGGATGACACCAATCTTAAAAGCGAGGTTATCCGTATCCGCGGAAATATCGCACAGATACAGGTTTATGAAATGACGGGCGGCATAAAATGCGGTGACGAAGTGGAATTCACCGGCGATATGCTGTCTGCCCAATTAGGTCCGGGTCTGCTCGGTCAGATATATGACGGCTTGCAGAATCCGCTTCCTTTGCTTGCTGAACAGGCAGGCTGGTTTTTGGAGCGCGGAATTTATGCCGACGGCTTGGACAGCGAGAAAAAATGGGAATTCACTCCCACAGCCAAAATCGGTGACACGTTGCGTGCAGGGGAATATATCGGAACTGTTCCCGAGGGAGCTTTCACACACAAAATTTTCATTCCGTTCTATCTTCTCGGGAATTACACATTGAAGTCAATCGCAGAGAAGGGTGAATATACAGTAAATGAAACTGTTGCCGTTATTACGGACGAAAGAGGCAGAGAAATTTCCGTTTCAATGTCATTCAGATGGCCTGTAAAGCGTGCTGTTAAATGCTACAGCGAAAGATTGGCCCCGATTGAAACAATGGAAACAAAGGTGCGCCTTATCGATTCATTCTTCCCCGTTGCAAAGGGCGGAACCTATTGCACCCCCGGTCCTTTCGGTGCAGGAAAAACGGTTTTGCAGCACACAACTTCAAAATACGCAGATGTTGACATCGTAATTATCGCTGCGTGCGGTGAGCGTGCGGGTGAGGTTGTTGAAACGCTGACCGAGTTCCCCGAGCTTACCGACCCAAAAACGGGCCGTTCTCTTATGGAACGTACAATTATTATCTGCAACACATCTTCAATGCCTGTTGCATCCCGTGAAGCATCGGTTTACACCTCGGTAACACTTGCCGAATATTACCGCCAGATGGGTCTGAATGTTCTTCTTCTTGCAGACTCCACCTCACGCTGGGCGCAGGCTCTGCGTGAAATGTCGGGCAGACTTGAAGAAATCCCCGGCGAAGAGGCATTCCCCGCATATCTTGAATCCTACATCGCGGCTTTCTATGAAAGGGCGGGTTATGTCCGCTTGCCCGACGGAAGCACCGGCTCCGTAACAATCGGCGGCACCGTTTCGCCTGCAGGCGGTAACTTTGAAGAACCGGTAACTCAGGCAACGTTAAAGGTTGTCGGCGCATTCCACGGCTTGTCGCGCGAACGCTCGGACGCAAGAAAATACCCTGCAATCGACCCGCTTATCTCTTGGTCAAAATATAAGACGGTTACAGAATCCGCAAAATCGGTTTTCTGCAAAAACATTCTTTTTCACGGTGACGAAATCGGCTCAATGATGAAGGTTGTCGGCGAAGAAGGCACAAGCCTTTCGGACTATATTGTTTACCTGAAATCGGAAATGCTTGATTCCGTTTATCTTCAGCAGAACTCATTTGATTTGGTTGATGCAAACTGCGGTATTGACCGCCAGCGCTATGTTACCGACAAATTGATATACGTTCTCGGCAGCGAATATGCGCTCGATAATAAGGACGATGCACGCGGCTTCTTTAACCGTATGCGTCAGAAATTTATCGACTGGAACTATACAGAGTTTGAAAGCGAAGCGTTTAAAAAGGCAGAACTTGAAATTGACTCTCTTTACGGCGAAGGTCAGGGGAAAATAAGCCTTGAAGCCGAGCTTTTGTTAAAAGGTGGTGAGTGAGAATGAATAAAGTTTTTAACAGAATCGAATCCGTTACGGGCAATGTTATCACTGTAAAAGCCGAAAATGTAAGATATAATGAGCTTGCTGTAATCAACACACGCTTCGGCAAATCCCTTGCGCAGGTCAACAAGATTGACGGCGATATTGTTTCGCTTCAGGTTTTTGAAGGCGGTCAGGGTGTTTCAACGGGTGATGAAGTGCGCTTTCTGGGCCACGAAATGCGTGTTTCATTCAGTGAAGACCTTCTTGGCAGAATTTTCAACGGTTCGGGCGAACCGAGAGATAAAGGTCCTGCGCTTACCGATAACATGAAGGCTATCGGCGGGCCTTCCGTCAACCCCACAAAGCGAATTCTTGCCAACCGCATGATGAGAACAAATATCCCCATGATTGATATGTTCAACACCCTTGTTGTTTCGCAGAAGCTCCCCATTTTTTCAATTTCCGGTGAGCCTTATAACCAGCTTCTCGCCCGCATTGCCATGCAGGCGGAAGCAGATGTTATTGTGCTTGGCGGTATGGGTCTGAAATATGATGACTTTCTTTATTTTAAAGAAGAGCTTTCGAACGGCGGTGCTTTAAGCAAAACCGTTATGTTTATTCACACAGCCTCTGACCCCACTGTTGAATGCATGATGATTCCCGATATGGCGTTGGCTGTTGCGGAACAGTTTGCTTTGCAGGATAAGGATGTATTGGTGCTTCTTACAGATATGACCAACTTTGCCGATGCCATGAAAGAAATTGCCATCACGCAAGAGCAGGTGCCCTCTAACCGCGGATATCCCGGCGACCTTTATTCACAGCTTGCCGCACGTTATGAAAAGGCTGTTGACTTTGCTGATTCAGGCTCAGTCACTGTTCTTGCGGTTACCACTATGCCCGGCGATGACGTAACACATCCGGTGCCTGATAATACCGGCTATATTACCGAGGGTCAGTATTACCTCAAAGGAGGACGCATCGAGCCGTTTGGCTCTCTTTCGCGTCTCAAACAAAATGTAAACGGAAAAACCCGTAAGGACCATCGAGCCCTTATGGATGCCATGATTAGAATGTATTCATCCTATAAAGAAACGCTTGAAAAGAAAAACATGGGCTTTTCCATGAGCCGTTGGGATGAAAAACTGCTGAAATACGGTAAGCTTTTTGAAAAAAAGCTTATGGATTTGTCGGTTAATCTTTCGCTTGAAGAAGCTCTTGACCTTGGATGGAAAATTCTTGCAGAATGCTTCGAGAAAGATGAAACCGGAATAAAGTCAGACCTTACTGATGAATTCTGGCCTGTTAAGTAAGGGGGACTGTAATTTTGGCAAAAATCAAACTGACTAAAAACGAGTTAAAGGTACAGAAAGATGCTCTCAAAATGTACCGGAGATATTTGCCTACTCTGACTCTGAAAAAGCAGCAGCTTCAAGCAGAAATAAGAGCTATTGAAGCGAAGGCTGCATCCGTAAGAAAAGAAAGACACGAGCTTGAAAAGGGCTTCGGGTCATGGATTGCCGTTTTCAGCGAAGCAGATGCTTTTCCTGACGGAATAATTACCGTAAGCAATATTCGCAAAGGCTGCGGAAACATTGCGGGCGTGGCTATTCCTACCTTTGAGGGCGCTGATTTTTCCAGAGGAGATTATGATTTATATGAAACCCCTCTTTGGGTTGATATCGCTGCAAACCATATGGAAAAGGCGATGTCACTCGATTTGGAGGCGGAGGTGTTGGACGAGCAGGTCAGGCTCTTGGGCAAGGAGCTTCTTGCAACCTCCCAGAGAGTCAACCTGTTTGAAAAGGTTAAAATCCCCGAAACTGAAGAGAATATCAGAAAAATATCAATTTATATGGCGGACCAGCAGGTTAGTGCCGTGGTGCGTTCTAAAATCTCAAAACGCAAGATAGCGCTTCGGGACACCGCAACTTCCGAAACGGAGGTTTGTTCGTTATGATTGTACCTATGAAAAAAGTTTCTCTCATAATCATGGGAGATAAAAAAACAGAAACGCTAAAAAAACTACGCAAGCTTGGAATTCTTCATATCGAAATAACGGAAGGCAGCGGTGAGAAGCTGGCAGAGCTCAAAGAACGGGTTTCTTTGATTGAAAGCGCTGCTTTTGCCGTTAAAGAAAAGAAAAAGAAAAATCTTCAGGCAAAGAATGCTTCGGTGGATGAAGCTGTTTCGATATCAAGCGAAATTGCTTCTCTTTCAGAAGAAAAAAAAGAATGCCTTGCCGAAAGAATTGCGCTTAATACGGAGCTTGAACGCATAAAAAACTGGGGAGAAATCGACCCGAAGGCGTTCGAAGATTTAGCTGAAAAAGGTGTCTGCCTTACCCTTTATGAGATGCCGAAAGATAAGTATGAAGGTCTTGGCGAATCCGTAAAAACCCTTTGCCTTGAAAAAACGAAATCTTCAGTAAAATTTATTGTTATCGAATCGGATGATGAATGCGAAGATGAGGCATCAAAGGCTCTCAAAGGCTATCGCACGGAGTTACCGCAAATATCCACGGAAGAAATTAAAAGAAAAATTGATGCTTTAACTGCGCGCATTGAAGCCATAAATGAAAAGATATCTTCATATGCAGGCTATGCCGACAGCATGAAAAGGGCGGCTCAAGCCTGTGAAAAAGAGATTGAATTTGAGGTCTATGCAACGGGAATGGCTGATGAAAACTTGTCGGATGACGGAAAAAGTAAAGTTTCGGTTGCCTGTTTCACCGGATATATTGAAGCGGAGAATGTTGAAAGACTCAAGCACGCGGCAAAAGAGAATTCATGGGGACTTCTTGTTGAAGAGCCAACAGAAGAGGATAATGTTCCCACAAAGCTGAAAAACAACAAGTTTGTAAGCCTTATTTATCCGCTTACCGACTTTCTCGGTACTGTCCCCGGATATTTTGAATACGATATTTCCGGCTGGTTTTTATCGTTCATTCTCATTTTCTTCGGGATTATTTTTGGTGACGGCGGATACGGTCTGCTGATTTCGGCAGTTGTCGGAGCGTTGATTATTAAAGCTTTAATTTCAAAAAAGAAAGTTTCACCCGCATTTTTGCTTATCGGTCTTTTCGGGCTTTCAACCATACTTTGGGGCACTCTGACCTGCACATGGTTCGGCCTTTCACCCGAGCAACTGCCTCAATGGCTCCAAAATTTGTCGATACCCGTAATCTCCAACGTTTATGCCGATAAAATATGGTATCCGTTCTGGACTCAGGGTGAATTCGGACTCACCACCGCGCAGAATCTGCAAATTTTCTGTTTCTCACTGGCGCTTATCCAGCTAACGGTTGCACATATCAAGGTTGCGTTTCGAAACAAAAAATCAATCAAAATTCTCGGCGACATCGGCTCAATACTTCAGCTTATCGGCATTTATTATGTGGTGCTCAGCTTTGTTGTAAATGCCGAAGTTTTCAGCCTTGGCTTGATAATAGGCGGCATTCCCGTCGGAACGGTTGCTGTTGCGTTGGTCTTAATAGGCTTTGTTATGAGCTTTGTTTTTTCAAACTATGAAGGAAACATTATTAAATCCGTGCTTGCAAGTCTTAAAAATATTGTTTCGGTTTTGCTTGGTGTGGTCAATGTTTTCTCAGATATAGTTTCGTATATACGCCTTTGGGCTGTCGGTCTTGCCGGCGCGGCAATATCCGCAACCGTAAATGAGCTTGCAGGTCCTCTGCTTGGCAATTTTATGTTTATGATACTTGCGATTATTCTTCTTGTGTTCGGTCACGGACTTAACATGATTTTGAATGTTCTGTCAGTTATTGTTCACGGTATCAGGCTTAATACCTTGGAGTTTTCATCGCATCTTGACATGTCCTGGAGCGGACATAAGTTCAAACCTTTTGAAGAATAAATTGATTATTAAGGAGAGTCATTATGAATTTAGGATTATTAGGAACAGCATTGGCTATGGGCATTGCCGCAACGGGCTCCGCAATCGGCATCGGTATTGCAGGACAGGCATCAATCGGAGCATGGAAAAAGTGCTACATGAGCAATAAAGCGGCACCCTTTATTCTTACTGTTTTTGCAGGTGCCCCTCTTACACAGACCATCTACGGCTTCCTTCTTATGCAGCAGATGAGCTCATCAACCGCAGATCCCGCGTTTCTCTTTGGCCTCGGTATTGCATCGGGTATTGCCATGGCGGTTTCGGCTGTTGTTCAGGGTAAAGCAGGCGCAGCAGGTGCGGATGCTCTTGCAGAAACGGGCAAAGGTTTCTCGCAGTACATCACCGTTGTCGGACTTTGCGAAACAGTTGCTTTGTTTGCACTTGTTTTCAGCATGGTTGCTCTCGGATAAGTTTTGCAGTAAAACACAGATAAATGAAAAATCCACGGACATTGATTTTGTCGGTGGATTTTTTATGCTATTATTTAATGATTATATAAGATGAATCATAAAAACAGCTCAAGTTCCTAAAAACTTGAGCTGTTGGTACGGATGTTCATAACACAAGTTGTTCTCCGGCTATACATATTCTGAATCTTGTATCCAATAACATTTTCTCAAATACGGAGGAAAATATTATGTCAAATATCCTTGAAGACTTTTACTATTGCAATATTGAAGCGTAAGAATGTAGCACGGAACTTATCATTTCAATTGTACTTGTTGTTGGGGTTTGTGTTATTGCAAATGCCTTTGTAGGAAATCCGATATCAAAACACATTGCAACCAACACAGCAGAAAAACATCTTGAAGAAAAATACAGTGACAGAGATTTTGAAATAGAAAAAGTTGTCTACAACTTCAAAGACGGATATTATCATGCTTTTATCAAATCTCCGAGTAGCATAGACAGTCACTTCACTCTTTAAGATTTGCAGTAGAAAGACATTCAACCGTATCTAATGCACCCTAGTAAATTTTCACCTCGCCGTTATCCTCTAAAATCATACCGTCGGGGAAAATTACATGCTGCCGGAATCCCGTCTGCGTTTCGTAATAAGTTTCAGGAGCAATAAGCGGTAATTTGCTCGTGCCGACGATTCTTGCAGGGTCTTTTGGATCAAGAAGCATAATTCCCGCACAGTATCTTTTCTTCCAGGTTCTTTCCCAGCCGTTTTTTCTCCGTTTGTCGTCTTTATCTACTGCGTGAAAAATGGTAAGCCAACCCTTATCGGTTTTAATCGGCGGTGCGGCAGGACCGATTTTATCATTGGCATACGGAATGTTTTCAACAGCAAGAACAAGCTCGGTTTTGCCCCAAAAACGAGATCCGGCGAAGTTGAAAGCCAAAGATCAAATCTGTCCTTGCCGCCTCTTGAATAAACGGGGAACGGTCTTTCGAGACGAACGTACTTACCGTTTATTTTTTCAGGAAAGAATACTATGTTGCGGTTATCAGGAGCAGAAGCACTGATAATGTTTGTTTTTTCAAAATTGTCATCAATTTCCGCAATGCATCCCCAACTCCGTGATGTGTATCCATGGCCATACATAGGTACGGCTTACCGGCTAAAACCGTAATCCTGGGATCGTAGAGTCTTTTAATTTCATCATCAGACAAAAGATTTTTGTTATCAAAAATAGTTTTTTCGCTTACTGTCCAGTTGATTCCGTCATTGCTTGTAGCTAAACCGAGGGAGGTTTTGAAGCGCACCTTCGGATAAGTTTTTTTCTGTGGGTCCGTAATCGTTACGGAATACCATAACATATTTGCCGTTGTATTTGGCAACACCTGCATTGAAAATCAGAGATGCTTCATAGGGTATATCATCCTTGGTGAGAACAAGTTTTTCCGTTTTGATTATGCACTCCGCACTGCAAAGCTTCGGCTTTAAGGTTTTCATAATTTCAACCCATTCCAATTTTTTTGACCTGACACGGTTGCTTTATCAACTATGTTTTATTATGCTTTCCTTGAATAATTTGATGAAACAAGGAGCTTTTCTTAACTTTTTTGATATTGATTTCAACTTATCCCTTTTTCTGCAGCTTTTTAGGTGAGATGCCGTAGACTTCTTTGAACTTTTTGGAAAAATAATTGCTGTCCTCAAAGCCACAGATTTCTGCAACCTGAGTTATGCTTTGTCTTTCTGAACTTCTGAGAAGTTGTTCGGCATACTGCAATCTTAAAGAGTTTAGATATTTTGAAAAACCTAAGCCTGTTTCTTTTTTGAACAACCTCGAAAAATGCTCGGGACTGACGGAAAATCTTCTTGCCAGCGAAGATAGTGACATATCTGACGAAAAATTTTCTCTTATATATGCAACCGCCTGTTCAATTATTCTGTTGCTGTTATCGATATCAACGCAGGATTCGGTGTTGCGCAAAAGCAGATAAAGCAGTGAATGAGTGCAGCAGGAGATTATTTCATCGGAAAAAGAATCATTGAGATTGTATTCATTTTCGATTTTTTCAAGAATTTTTCTGACTTCATCAACTATGAAAGGGTTTCTGTAAAAATAGTTACCGGAAGAAATGATTGATTGCAAAGAATTCGGTATGTATCCGCGGGCGCAGTTGATAAGCATTCGTGAATGCTTTATGTTATCGTATTTTGTGTGATGAATAATACCGTCGGGAATTACTACAATGTCACCCGGCTGAACGTTGTAAAGCTTGTTATCGATAATATAGGTGCAGTTACCTTCTTCAAGAAAATATATTTCATAAAGAGAATGGTAATGCGGCCACGATACGCCCTCTTGGGCAACTCTTTCATTCATACCCCGATGATAATAAAATTTTTCAGCAGGGTCAAATTTGAAATGGTTCATATTATGCACCTTCATTCTTGTTTGATAATATCATTGCGTATCAAAAAAGTCAAGAAAGTTATATAATTGTATCAAAATTTTCAAGGAAAACATAACAAAATAGATATATTATATTACTATAGCAAAACTGAAAGGAATGATGTGTGTGAAAAGAGGGTTAAAGATTATTCTTGCTCTTGTTCTTGTATCGGTAATCGTTGCGGGCAGTTTTGTGATTTATAAAAACACGCAAGGCATTTCATATGATATTTCAACAGTTAAAAAATTGATAACAATGTTGAAATCATAAAGGAAGATGTTGACAGTATCACAATCCGAAAGACTGATGACGGCGATTTTAAGGTGCTGATGTTCACAGACACACACCTTAACGGTAAAAAAGAAAAAGATATTCAGACGGTTTCATACATTATAAAGAACATAACAGAACAAAAACCCGACCTTATCATTTTCGGAGGAGATAATGTTACTTCGGGATTTAATAAGAAGAAAAACCGAGAGTTTGCTCAGCTTATGGAAAATCTCGGCGTTTATTGGGCTGCGGTTTTGGGGAATCACGAGGGTGAAGGTTTTCTTGACGTTTCAAGAGAGAAAAATGTTGAAATATTCTAATCTTACAAGCACTGTCTTATGAGAAACGGTAAAAATGATATTGACGGCAACGGAAATTATACAATCAACATTCTTAATTATGACGACACAATAAAAGAGGTGTTCTTCTTTATGGATTCGGGCAGCTATATGACTGATGAAAGCAAAGCGGAATACGGTGTTACAAAAGAAGGCGAAGTCTATGGCGGAGTAAAGGCTTCGCAAGTACAGTGGTATAAAGATAAACACGATTCCATAACGGCTGAATACGGCAAATTCAAATCAATATCAGTTATTCACATTCCTCCCTATCAGGCTGAAAAAGAATATACCGAAAACGATTTTCTCTACGGCGAAAAAAGAGAAGGAGTTTGCGAATCCGGTTTTGATTCGGGTCTTATTGATGCAATGATCGAAAAAGGCAGTGCACAGGCAGTTTACTTCGGACACGACCACGTTAATAATTTCGGTGTAATGTATAATAACATTCTTCTTTCCTATATCCAACCGTCGGGCTACGGTGTTTACAATATGGAAAGCAAGTTTGATTCACCCGAAAAAGAATGGATTCAGGGAGCAACACTTCTTAAGATTAAAACAGACGGCACTTACACCGCAGAAAGAATATACAACCATAAATAAGGTCAAGGAGATGACAAAATGGGTAAATTTAAAGAAAAATTAGAGTCTTTCAAAAACAATCCTGATGTTGCTTTAAAAGAACAGGTCGGTTACGTTTCGGGCGTGTTCGGCAACTGTATGGGTCAGGACTCCGTTGGTACATATACCGACCAGTTTATGTATGACTATATGGGTCTCAAATCCTCGCATATCATTACGATGAAATCCGTAACAACGGGTGTTAACATTCTTATTTCACCTATTGTGGGTGCTTTGCTTGACAACAATCATTCAAACAAGGGCAATGCGCGGCGTTTTATGATGGCATCCGCCATTCCGTTTACACTTTCGTCAATCCTTCTTTTTATTGTTCCTTCGGCTTCAATAACATTCAATTTAATATGGAGCTTTTTGCTGTTTTTGCTTTTTAACATATCGGACACATTCTTTGATGTTGCGCTGTCTACACTTTCGGTCAGAATGACGCCCAACGCAAAATCCAGAAAAAATTTCTACACTATTGCTCAGCTTGCATCAACTCTCGGCTCAATGCTCCCCGGCGGTATGGTGCCCATTATAATTGAACTTCAGGGTAATGATTATGCCAAAGAAAAATGGGCTTTTTTCACCGTTGCACTGATTTTTGGTATTCTCGGTATGTTCACAATGCTTGTACCGTGCCTTACCCTTAAAGAACGCAATATGGTACTTCCTCCCAAAGAAACAAAGAAAAAAATCAAGATTGACTATAAGCTTATTTTTCTCAACAGACCCCTGCTTCTTCTCTGTCTGAGCCAGGTTATCGACTCAATCAGGCAGGTTTGCTATAACTCTCTTCCTTTCTTCTACAAACAGACTCTTAACAAATACAGCATGAAAACCTATGTTGAAATGGCAAGCTCCGCTCTCTCCTACGGCGGACTTCTTTCCGTTCCGTTTGTAGGCAAAAAGCGTTCATCAAGAGATATTGTTGTTTGGGGTTATCTTCATACGGGTATATGTTATCTTTTGCTTTTAGTTTTTGGTTATAAATCCCTTTGGATTGTAGGCATTCTCATCGCTCTCGGCGGTCTTCCCAATGCGGCTATGAGTGCCGCAAGAAGAATTCTTCTTGCTGACTCAACCGACTATATGGAATGGAAAAGCTACAAGAAATACGGTGTGGCACAGCGTAACGAGGGCATGGTTTTTGCTTTCAACACTATGGTTACAAGAATTGCTGCTCTCTGGAAAGAGCTTCTTGTTAACGGCGGACTTGCTCTTATCGGTTATCAGAGTGCGCAGATGATTAACGGCGAAATGGTAGAGGCTGTTCAGACTCCTGAAACACTTCACGGCATTTTCCTGCTTGTAGTTATTCCGGGTATCATCGGCAACCTTCTTCCAGCTCTCATTATGTCATTTGATAACTTTACGGGCAAGCGTAAAGAAAAAATTATGGCAGAGCTTGAAGAAATCAGAGCTGAGGCAAAATCAAGGCTTGAAGAAATTGAAACATTATAAATTCGCATAATAAGCGGCGAAAGCACGACTTTAAAGCCGTGCTTTTGTTCAATATCGACCGTTCTATGCATTCTTTTTTATGTTGAGTTTCGACAATTAATATGATAAACTTAAAATATATAATAAGTAAGGGCCGGTGATTATCGTGCAATTCGGTTTTACTTCCACTTCTTTCCGTCAGATAAAAAGCCTTGAAAAAATAGTTGAAATTGCAGTCAAAGCAAAAATTGACTGCATCGAGTGGGGCGGAGATATTCACGTTAAAAGCATTGAGGATGCAAAGCGTGCAAAAGATCTTTGTGACAAAGCGGATATTCGAATCAATTCCTATGGCAGTTATTACCGTGTGGGCTGTAAAAATGCCGACGAATGGAAAAAAATCTGCGGAATTGCAAGCACTATGGGTGCGAGGTCGGTGCGTGTGTGGCTCGGAAAAGCTGACAGCGAAAAGACGGACGAAGCAACATATAAAAGTATCGTTGAGGATACAAAAAATATCTGTGCCGTTGCGAAAAGGTATGGGCTCATTGTCTGCCCCGAATGTCACGACAACACATTCAATAACAACACCGATGCCTTTTTGAAAATTCACGACGATGTCGGATGTGAAAATTTCAGGACCTATTTTCAGTCGCGTTATAAACGCCTTGAATATGACCTTGACCGTATTGAACATACACTGCCGTATGTTGAAACCGTGCATATTTCCTATTCCGAGCAGAGCCGTGAGCAGTTCCCGAAATTCAACCCGACTTATATCGACCTGTTGCTTGACAAAATAAAGCACTCGGGTTTTGACGGTAACATACTATTGGAGTATACATACCTTTGCGGCTATTACGGAATACCGTCATGTATGGTCAGAGATATTGCAAAACTTAAAGAGAAGTTTGGTGAAAAATAATGAAAATTGCACTTTTCGGTGGAAATCAATTACAGTTTTCAAAAGTTTATACTCCCGAGGTATTGAAAAAACTCGGTGAATACGGTGAGCTATCTCCGAGAATAAATAAAAAGAATATCGAGCAGCACAGAGAGTTTCTCAAAGGTTGTGAAATCGCCTTTGCAACCTGGGGTATGCCTCAATTCACTAAAGAGGAAATTGCGGAATATATGCCCGACCTTAAAGCTGTATTTTATTCAGCGGGAACGGTGCAGTATTTTGCACGCCCGTTTCTTGAAAGCGGAATAAAGGTTTATTCCGCCTTTGCCGCAAATGCCGTTCCCGTTGCGGAATACACATTTGCACAGATTACTCTTGCGGCAAAGGGGTATTTTCAGGCAGCTAAAAATTATCGAATTCTGCCTTTGCGTTCATTTGCTTTTGCCAATTCGTGCACAGGCAATTTCGGCTGCAAGGTTGGCCTTGTGGGCTTGGGAGCAATCGGACAGATGGTTGCAGAAAGGCTGAAAGCTCTTGATGTTGAGGTTTATGCCTGCGATCCGTTTGTTTCAAATGAAATGGCAGATGAGCTTGGTGTTACTCTTGTTGATATGGAAACGCTTTTCAGTGAGTGTGATATAATCAGCAACCACCTTGCCAATAAGCCTGAACTCGAAAATGTTTTCAACTATAAGCTTTTCAAAAGAATGAAAAAGCGTTCAACTTTCATTAATACGGGCAGAGGAGCGCAGGTTGCGGAATATTCTTTGGCATTATCGCTCCTTCTTCATCCGTCAAGAACCTTTGTTGCAGATGTCCTTAAAAGTGAAACTTTCCCTTATATAAATCCGCTTTTCTGGGTGCCCAATGCAATTCTTACTCCTCATATTGCAGGCAGTACGGGTAACGAGCCCCAGCGAATGGCTTATTATATGATGGAAGAAATGGAG
The DNA here is from genome assembly GCA_045532895.1 of Acutalibacteraceae bacterium. Lineage (GTDB taxonomy): Bacteria > Bacillota > Clostridia > Oscillospirales > Acutalibacteraceae > CAG-177. The sequence continues at coordinate 43,450 of JAZSGU010000166.1, forward strand.
AGTTTCCTTTTCGATGCCCCGACACGCTATGAGGTAACGCTCGAAGCTCTTGAGAGGATGGCATAAGCCTATGTCGATTTTATATGTATTGATTGCTGTATTAACATTTGTTGTGATATTCACGGCAGTTGAACTTGTTTATCTGATTCGCATAAAAACTTTGCCCGATTTACCGGATAAAGCTGATGCTGATAAATATTCTCTTAATATTAACGGCAAAAGCTTTGAGGATTTATATTTGTTCCTTGTCAGTAAACAGACAGAGCCTTCATTCAGCGAAGACGAAGTTTTTTCGCTTCTTTCAAAGCAGACTGAATATATGAACAAACGCTTTGACTGCGCGGATTTCAGAGCGCAGATGCTTTTTAAAATATATAAAGACTGTCCGTTGAACGAAAAATGCAAAACGCTCATCAAAGAGGCTTTTCTGAATTTCAAATATTTTATGGATGAGCCGGGTGATGACAGTATGTGTTATTGGTCGGAGAATCATCAGATTCTGTTTGCCGTCAGCGAGTATCTTGCGGGTCAGGAGTGGTTGGGCGAGATTTTCACTAATGACGGTAAAACGGGCGCAGAGCATATGCAAAAGGCAAAAAAACGCATTGATGCATGGATGAAGCAACGCTTTGACTACGGCTTTTCCGAATATCTCAGCAACAACTATCTCGCCGAGGATATCGCCCCGATGGCGAATTTTATCGCTTATTCAATGGATAAAAAAGCGGTTGAGCAAATGAAAATAATTGTGGATATCCTTTGGCTTGATGTTGCTCTCAACAGTGTTAATAACCGTTTTGTTACGGTCAGCTCAAGAATGTACGGCAACAACAAAGCGGCAAACTGCATCGGCAACAGCATACAAAGCGCAATGAATATTCAGTGGGGGAGTGAAGCGGCGGAAAAAAAGCCTAATTATATCATTCTCTGCTTTACTGATGCGGTTGAAAAAGGGTTATATACTCTGCCCGAAGCTATAAAGGATATTGCACGCTCAAAAGAAACCTTTGTATCAAAAATGAGCTGCGGTCTGTCACCCGACGATATGGTGAACGAAAAGCTTGTCGGTCAAAGTGATTCTCAGATTATGGCGCAGATGGGTGCCGAAACGTTTACAAATCCTCAGGTTATCTGCAACACGCTTGAATATATCAGAAAGAACAGGCTTTATACAAACAAATTCTTAAGCTACTTCAGATTTCTCAACCTTACCGTGCTTAAGCGTATTAATTGGCAGAAGATTGCCGATAAATATAATATTATGCCCCACGGAATAGCCCTCGGCAGAGGCAATGTTTATACATACCGCAACGCACATTATTCTATGTCCACAGATATCTGCAAGGATGTCTGGTTGTGTGGTGCACAAGACCATGTCTGGACAGCAAATATCGCAGAAGAACTAACACTTTTCACAACTCATCCCGCAGGCGACGGCAACGGTAAATACGGAGCTTCTCCCGGATACTGGGTCGGTAACGGCAGACGGCCGATGAGTGTTCAGCATGAAAATGTAAACATTACCGTTTATAAATTGCCGCAGAAAAAACGCCTTGGCGAAAGTGCAGTTTGCGACATTACTCATGCCTATGTGCCACGGGATTTATATGATGAATTCGAGTTTGACGGCAACACAGTTTTCGCGAGAAAAAACGGTGTTTTCGTTGCATTGATTTCAGACGGATCTTTGAATTATAAGCCCTACAATCCTGACTCAGCCAACGGCTTGTTAAAAGGCAGAAGCCTGCCCGATAATTCAAGCCTTGAAAACGGATTCGACCTGTGCCGTAAAGGCGGAGAGTATCATTCATATGTTACAGAGCTTTCGGATTCAGATGCCGAAACCTTTGAAGAATTTAAACAAAGAATAAAGCATAACCGCATTGTTTTCGGCAGCGGTTGTGTCTGCTACAAAACGAATTGCGGCGAAATATCCGTATCTTATGACGGAAAATTTACGGTTAACGGAAAAACGGCACAAACGAAGTTTGACCGTTACGACAGCATTTTCTGCAAAGCAAAAAGAAAGGATAAAACAATCCGAATTAACTCTCTGTCACACAGTCTTACGCTTGACCTCAGTCAGGGAACAAGAATTTCAAAGTAATAAAAAACTCCTTCGGCTAACACCGGAGGAGTTCGCTTTATAATATTCGACAAACAGTGTCCTTTGTAAGTACTTGTCTGCCGGTTATATGAACATTCCTTGAAAAAGCTTATCAGAAAAGTTTCGCTGTTTCATCACTCAAAAATATCAATTATAAATTTGCGGATTTCGACAACTGCGATATTAAATGCTTGTCGGATAATTCTTATGGCTTTTTCAAAGAAGCTTTCTGTTTCAAGTTCAGCATTCTCTCCATCGGCGGAATAACAGCCGATGCTGTTGCTTGTAATTTCGTTGCCGTAGAAATCTGTCATACAGCTGTCCTTAACCTCAAAGCCTGCACCGATTAACGGTGAGCCCTCTGCAAGCTGATACGCTTTTATCGGGTCATCGCCGCCCACAAAGCCCGGAAGAGTGTTTAAAGCATCTTTATCAAATGCAGGATTAAAAGTATTATAATAACAGTTGTTGGCAAACACATTGTTCCAGGTTTCCATTTCGTTGTTCATATGATAAAACTTATGACCATCTTTAAAAACAATAATATTGTTTGCGAACAGCGAATCATAAATCTGGGTCATCTGGAATTCCGACGAATTGATTATAGTATTGTTGTAAAAGCTGAAATTCCATTCGCCGTCAGATACGCCGATTTTATTTCTGCCCTGATTGTCATTAACAGACAGGCAATATCTTACCGTGTTGCCTCTGTTACCGCCTTTAGCGGGATTATTGCACATGAAACGCATATTATCGTGCGAATAAATGTATTCATATGTGCAGTTATATGAGCCGTGGTCAAAGTCAACCGTCATTCCGTCACCGTAGTTTTTCTGACCTGCTATTTCACAATAGCTGAAAGTGCAGTTTGAGGAATAATGAGTCCACATTGCGGCGGTAAAATACAGAATTTCTCCGTTTTCATCAAGACCTACTCCCTGACAGCAGTCTATCGCACGGCAATGCGTTACCAAAGCGCCGTCGCAGCCTTCAAGAACAACAGCTTCACCGTCCATATTGTAAAATTCACAGTTCTTTACAAGTGCATTTTTGTTAAGGTCCTGAGTTCCTGTGAAAAATATACCGTTGCCGACATCATATATTTTGCAGTTCACCGCCTGGAAATCGTTGACTGGATAAGGCGAGCCGCCATAACGCTTGATAACTATTGCAGCTCTGCCTGAAACCGGACCTTCGGTATAATCGTCACGAGAGGTTACAGTGTAATTCTGCATATCGTGAAATTCGCAGTTTTCTATTCTGACGCCCTTTGATTCTTTTGTAACTCCGTCAACCCAGATTCCGCCGCCGTTGTGCGCCGTGATTTCAAAGCCCGAAACGGTTACATAGGAGCAGTCAAAAAGCTTCATAACCGCATTTCTTTCATCGGTGTTGAGATGTGGTTTTTCGCCTTCACCGTAGGATGAAATTACAATGGGATTATCCTGAGTTCCCGAGCAGGTAAGCGTAACTGCGCAGTCATAGTCGCCGCCTGACCTGAACAAAACTTTGTCACCTGCTTCAAGTGTTAAAAAGGCTATGTTATCAACGGTTTTCCACGCAGAGGCTTCGGATAACCCCGTGTTTTCGTCATTGCCCAATATACTGTCGATATAGTAAGTCGTTCCCGCGGCAAACACAAACGGTGTTACGCTCAGGGTGATTATAACAGCAAGAATTGCCGATAAAAGCTTTTTCATCACAATACCTCCATAAATTCAAACACATATAAATATTTAATTACCGGCTGTATTTTTACATTCGGTGTGTATTAATTTGTTGTTTTGATGAATTCTTATTTAAGCAAACCATTTTTTACAAAATATTTTTTGTGCAAAACTATATGAATTCTGCCAAAAGCCAGGCACCGGGCTGTGATTCAAAAAGATATGTGCCGTTCTCAAACTTAATTTCCTTTGTGCCTTCAAGAATATTCAACTTTTGTCCGTTTTTCAGTATGACAGCAACTTTTCGTGTGCCTTCCGGCAAAATGTATTCGCCCTTTTCAACACTTCGTTCAATACCGCTGTTGTTAAACATAACAAGCAGCCAGCCGTCTGCTGTTTTATTCACAAACCAATGCACACTGCCGATTACTTCACAAGGAAGCAGATTTTTCAGTATTTCGGGTGCTTCTTCAACCGATACACAGCGGTGATTCCTGCAAAAATTCGGGTTGCCCGTTAAATCGACAAAGAATTTGTAATCACCATAAAGGTGGATATAATCCTCGTGAATAACATCGATGCAGTCGGGAATATCACTGTTGATTATGTTTGTCGTTTCACAGCCGACCATATCTGACGGATTTGAAAGCAGGGATTTTAGAGCCTTGCGTATACTGCGCATTTTTTCTGCAGTGTCGCCTGAAAGCGGATATCCGAAAACAGTCTGATTATCACCGTTATCAAGCCCTGCTATTCCGAATAAGTTTTTCGGCAGAACAATCGCAACGGGTGTGTAGGGTGTGCCGATTTTCTCTTTCGGATATTTTTTGACAATATTGAGGAAATCAAGCTTGATTTTTCCGTAAGGTGTCAGTTCAAAATTATTCCAATCGTAAAAGGTGTTGCACATTCCCCATTCTTCGCTTATGAAATCCGCGCCTGCAAAATATCCGTAAAGCTGTATACGCTTTTGGAGCGAACGAGAGCTTCCGCCGTTGCAGCCTTTTGTTTCATAGGCAAGGTCGCCGAGACCTTTGATTCCCCATTCGTTTTCATTCTCTTTGTGATAACAGCAGGTGCTGAAAGGCTTTCCGCCCCACGGCTCATAATAAATCCCGAACGATGCGTTTTTGGTTCTTGCCATACCTCTCGCATAAGCAATCTGTATGCGTGTATCGGGTGTCTGCGCTCCGATTTCGGGCATAAAATGATTTACTCCGCAGTTTATCTCCGTCTGATATGCCAATCCATAACTATCACAAGGAATAAGCTGACCTGAGCAGAGCTTATATCTGTTTTTGAAAAGCGTTTGTGCAAGCTTTATGAATTCATCGGCTGTTTGCGGATTACCGCACAGAGAGTATTCTTTTGCACTCTGTGCCTCAAGCCACAGATAATTCATCGGGTATTTGCTCATAACGGAATTTGTAATGTTTTCTTCCGTCCAGGGCAAGTCGCCGATACATTCGCCGATTCTCCGCAAATTCTGATTTGTTTAGATTATTATATCACATAGAAATATTAATTTCCACCATAAAAAAGGGTATCGGTGAAACGATATCTTATAATATTAACGCTCAGTTTAAAACTCGGAATTTATATGCATTTTATAAATCTTGTCTCGGGATAATAGTGTCGGGCAGAAGAAACTTTTCTCCGGTTTTATTTTTTGAGGGTGAGTTAATTTATTATTGATAAGAATAGAAATATGTGTTATATTTATTTATAAATTCACAGCCTAAAAGGGGTGTTGTCATGTCGCTGCTTAACAAAATAATCAGTTTTATAACAGCTTTGATAATTGCGATTTTTCCGTCATTTGGTGAAAATCCCAAAGTTCCCGAATATTTTGAGGATGACCCTCAATATGTTGTTTTTATGGTAACAAACATACATTACATGAACCTTGAACCATATGTGAAGCAGATGGTTGAACTTCACGGTGAAATTGACCCCGATTCAAAGCGTATGTACGCTTTCGGCGTTATTGGTCCTATGTGTCTGACTCAATCTGTTGAGCAGATGAACGAAGAAGTAAACCATGTTTTTTTGCTTGCGGAAAAGTATAATGTTCCTGTTTATTTTCAGATGGATGACTGCACGAATTATTCAACCGCTTTCGGTGACGGTGCTGTAACCGACGAAAACGGCAGTGAATTTTATAACGACCCCGAGATGTGCGAATGGATTGCATTCCCGGAGGAAGATGAAGAATGGGGCGGTCAGTCATACGGTATGTTGCCGAGATGGCATTGCGACTGGAGCGGTGTTCCGTTTGCAACAGCAGGCGGTTTTCCGTGCTTCAATTCCGAAAAGTATCTGAATTGGTACTCAAATCAGGTCACAAAGGGATTTATCGAGCCGCTTATCAAAAACTATACAAGGCTTAAGTCTCAGGGCAAGGCATATCTTTTTGCGGGCATAAACACTGGCTGGGAAACACAGATTCCCGATTACAGCGGCAGTGATTATGCTTCGATGGA
>JAZSGU010000127.1:0-1861 GCA_045532895.1 Acutalibacteraceae bacterium
TATATTCTGAAAATGTGCGGCGTGCTTGTTTTGCTCGGCGCAGTCGGTCTTGCGTTTTCAATTACCGCGCAGTATTTTGCGGCAAAGGCATCAACCGCGTTTGTCAAAAGGCTCAAGCATGCCGTTTTTGCCCGAATCGGCAGATTCTCTTATGAAAAGCTCGATTCCGCGGGCACTTCCACCCTCATAACCCGCATGACGGGTGATATGGACAGCGTGCAAAACGGGCTTAACCTCACTCTGCGCCTGCTTTTGCGCTCGCCTTTTGTAGTTATCGGCGCAATGATAATGGCGTTTACGGTGGACAGCAAATCTGCGCTCACCTTTGTTGTGGTTATACCTGCGCTTTCGGTTGTTGTTTTCGGAATAATGCTTTTGTGTATTCCGCTCCATAAAAAAGTGCGTGCCGCGCTTGATAAGGTGCTCTGTACGGCAAGGGAAAGCCTTGTGGGCGCAAGGGTAATCCGTGCATTCTGTAAAGAGGAAGAGCAGGTTGACGAATTTAAACAGCGCAACGATGCTTTGACCGTAATTCAGGAATACACAGGCAGAATCTCCGCGATTCTCAATCCTTTGACTTGCGTTATTATCAACATCGGAATTGCCGTGCTTATTTATGCGGGTGCAATCCGCGTTGAGGCTGGCATCATTACGCAGGGTGCGGTTGTTGCGCTTTATAACTATATGTCACAGATTCTTGTTGAGCTTGTCAAATTTGCAAATCTTATTATAAGCATAACCAAATCCGTTGCATGCGCGGGCAGAATAAGCGCCGTGCTTGATACGGAAATTGAAGACCCGCACAAGGGGGACGGTGTTATCAACGATAACAGTGAAAGCCTTGTTGAATTCCGCAATGTTTCATTTGCTTATGCGGGGTCGGGCGAAAACTCAATAGAAAATATAAGCTTTTCCGTGCGCAGGGGCGAAACCGTCGGCATTATCGGCTCCACCGGCGCAGGCAAAACGACGCTTGTTAATCTTATTCCTGCATTCTACAGAGCAAGCGCAGGCGAAGTGCTTGTGGGCGGCTCAAATGTTAACGATATTCCGCTTGAAAGGCTTCGCGAGAGGATTGCTGTTGTGCCGCAGAAATCCGTGCTTTTCAAGGGCACTGTCAGAAGCAACATGCTCTGGGGCAACCCCGATGCAAGTGATGAAGATATAATAAAATCGCTTGAAATTGCGCAGGCGGCGGATTTTATCGCCGAAAAGCAAGGCCTTGATACTCCCGTTGAGCAGGGCGGACGTAATTTTTCGGGCGGCCAGAGGCAAAGGCTTTCTGTTGCAAGGGCGCTGATGAAAAAAGCGGATATTCTTATTCTGGATGACAGCTCCAGCGCACTGGACTATGCAACCGATGCAGCAATGCGCAGAGCGATAGCCGAAAATCGGGGCGATGCTGCTGTTTTCATTGTTTCGCAGAGAACTTCCTCAATTATGCATGCGGATAAAATAATTGTGCTTGATGATGGCGTTGCCGACGTCGGCACCCATGAACAGCTTCTTGAAAGCAATGCTGTTTACAGAGAAATTCATCTCTCTCAGTTTGACGGGGAGGTGAGCGCATGAAAAAGAAAATAAACAAGAAAACCCTGCAAAAAGTTCTTTTCTATGTAGGCAGATATAAAATACATCTGTTTTTCTCAATCGTTCTTGCGGCGGCAAGCGTTGCGGCGAGTCTTTATATCCCCGTGCTTGCGGGCGGCGCGATTGACACAATCGCCGGCGCGGGCAGGGTTGATTTTGCCGCGCTGATGCCTTATCTTTATAAAATAGGTATTCTTGCTATTGCGGCAGGTGCGGCGCAATGGATAATGAATACGCTCAACAACAGAATAACGTTCCGCGTTGTGCGCGA
>JAZSGU010000027.1:0-8545 GCA_045532895.1 Acutalibacteraceae bacterium
GCTTGCGGCGGCAAAGAGAAATGGCTTGCCGTTCATGCCGAAGTGGGTCAATATCATCATCGGGATTCTTTGCAGAATATAAATTCCGAAAACTCTTTTGCCGAACCATTGAAGAATGCTGTTATTTATGCTTATTCTCATGGAAAGCAGGGAGATGAGTATTGCAAAGAAAAGAGCGGCGGGAACAAATATTACGCGGCTTTTGCCGTAAAGCGGGAGTATATACATCAAAACTCCGAAAACCGCACCGACCGCTGCCGTGGCTGCAAGCCATTTGCCTGCGCTCGGAAGCAGAGCCTTGTCGATATGCGGCTTTGCGAGCGCGTACCACATTCCGAGCGGATAGCAAAGCAGAGTGTCATACCACCAATATTCATTCTTTTTAACGATAACGAGAATGGCAAGAGCCGCTGCGGAAAGGATTGTTGTGATAACCGTGCCGAGAACAACATGTTTCTTGACAAATATAAACGCCGCATAGGTTATTAAATAAAGAATTATAATAACAAATATGAACCAAACGCTGTTGCCGACCGCATCAAGCCCGATGAAGGAAAGCAGCAGCTTTTTTATTGAATAGTTTCTGCCGAGAGCAAGCCCCGTGAAATAGAAAATAAGAATTGCAATGTCATAGTGGAGCAAAACCTTGAATGCGCGCTTTGTGGGAAGCGTTTTTACATAGCTCTCTTTTTTTGAAAGACCGAGCAAAACGCCGTAGCCCGAATAAAAAAGGAACATAACAACCATAAGCTGTCCCAAAAACAACATGAAGTTCTGGAACGGAGCGCTGTAGGGGTCATTTGCAAGGTCTATATACTGCCTCACATGCGAAAGCAGAACGATAATAACAAAGATGCCTTTTATCGAACCTGTTTTTTGAGGGGACATATAATCCTCAAAGCCGTTTTTGCCGCTGAATTTAATCCCCAAAAAGCAGAGAGCCGCAAGCATTACAAGAAAGAAAGCCATAGTGCCTCCTTATATATTAAAGATACATTCTGTTATAACGGGGTTTGAAATCAAGGGAGCCGTCTGCGCGCAGGGTCGTTACCGTTACACCCTCAACCCATTCGCTTTCGGGCTTGCCGGTTTTATCGCCGAGATTATAGACGGCATAGCCGCCCGCGAGGCTGTAAACAAGATAAACGCCCTTGTAATTTGCGCACCAATCGTTAACATGGTCATGACCGCTGAATACCGCCTGTGTGCTTCCTTTTTCAAGAATTGCCTCAAACATTCCGCTGTTATAGGCGGAGCAGCCAACGCTTTCATGCTGCTCGCCGTAAAGAATTTCGCATTCGCCCGAGGGGATATATCCGCCGTTTTTGTCAGACTTGAATGCATATGAATATTCGCAAAGGGGAATGTGCATATACATTATCGATTTAACTTCGCCGTATTTCTTTTTGAGCGTGTCAATTTCGTTTTTATAAAAATCAATCTGTTCTGTTTTAAGGAAGTCATAACCGTTCATATCTGCGGGTATGTTATATTTTTCTCTGTCGCGGTCAAGAATATCACGGCCGGAGTCAAAGAAAAACAAGGTTTTCAAAAGCTTGCCGCCCTCGCCGAGAATATTGACCGTGTAGTTGCCGTAGCCGAAAAGCTCGTCGGGGCCGTATTTGCAAAGGCAATGGTCATAGTCACAAAAGCTTTTCCAGAGAAGCCACTTGTAGAAGCCTCTGTCCTCGCGTGTTTCGTGGTTGCCGAAAACAGCAGTCCAATATACGCCGATTTCCTCCATCATCTGCGCAAATTGGATTGCATCAATTTGCTGATATTTGGAAAGAATGTTGTCACCCGTAAGCACAACGAGGTCGGGCTTAACCTCCTTAATGTGGCGCACAAAGCGGTCAACCGCCTTGGTGTTGATATCATGGTCAACATCGAAATGAAAATCGGTTGTGGAAACAATTACAAAATCATCGTTCTTTATATTGCCGTTTTCATCCACCTTGGCGATGGTTGTTGAATAATCATTTTGCGAAATGATTTTAACGTCTGTTCCGATTTTTTCGGGATTTGCCCTGCTGCAAAAGAGCGATTTGGGTCTGCGTCCGCCACTGATTTTATATATCAGCCTTGCAACTGCCAAATGGATGCGCACTGCGCTTTGTCTGATAAAACCCCAGATTTTGTACATTTTAATCACCTCGGTTGAAATTCAAATATATTATAGATTTTAGTTGTTTTATTGTCAATTACCGAGCGCGTTTTTTTGAAAAATATATAAAAACATAGTCAAAAGTACGGTTTTTTGGACATATGACGTGCTATATTATAGTCAAAGGCAAAGGCAAACACGGAATATTTTTTCAGATTTGTCATATATTTTTATAGCAGCAAATATTTTTAAAAAGCAAAGTTTTTGCGTAAAACGGCACTTATTGTGGTTGATGCCTTGACTTCGCGTATATATTGTGGTAGAATACCTACGAAAAAATATTTGCAAAAAAAAACGCGAAAATGCCGAACATTTGTCTTGACAAACGAATGTTCACCTGCTATAATATAGACATAGAACAAATGTTTCGCCTGTTTCAAAGGAGGATATAAAATGAATTTTGCAGAAATCATCAGAACAGTTTTGGAGTTTGCAGCAGTAGTGCTGCTGATTGTCGGCTTTATAAATGAAAAAAAGATTGTTGCTTTTGAAGTTAAGCTTGCAAGAGCAATTAAAATCCACAGACGCAACCGCCGCCTTCGCAAGCAGAGAGAGTCAGCTACAATGCGTGCAAGAGTTCAGGCAAGAGCCCCCGAAGATATTTATGAAGAGGCTCCCGTGCTCACTGTTGTTCGCGGCAGCTCACATCAGGTTGCTTAATTTGTCTTTCATTCAAATTTTATTGCATAAAAAACGGAGTGCTTCGGCACTTCGTTTTTTCTTTATATATTTACAAAACAAATAATAAATGATAAAATATTTTCCATAGAGATGCGGAGGTGAAAAAATGCGGGATTTATCAGGCGGTTATGCCGATGTTGTCAAAAGCCTTTCAGGCAAATATCTTTTCTGTCAGTTTGTGGGCAATGCACCCGAAGAAGAAAGGATTCATTTTGCTGTCAGCCGTGACGGCTATAATTTCAAGCCGCTCAACAACAATGAGCCGATAATAATTCAGACTAAGGGCAAAAAGTGCGTGCGCGACCCGTATATTCTCAAAGGGCAGGACGGCTTTTTTTACATAATCGGCACGGATATGAAAAGCTCGGAGGGCTGGACCTCAAACCACGCTCTTGTAACATGGAAATCCGCCGACCTTGTTAACTGGACAGATGAAACGATTATTGATATGCGCGGTTTCGGCGGAGAATTTGCAGCAACAACCCGCGCTTGGGCTCCGCAGGCAATTTGGGATAAATCGGCGGGTGCATATATGGTTTATTGGGCAAACTCCACGATTGAAAATGATGTTGCCGCCATGTATTATGCCTACACAGCCGATTTCAAAACGATAACCGAACCCCGTTTGCTCTATGAGCGCAAAGGCATACAGACCATCGACGGCGACATCACCTATAATGAAGAGAACGGTTATTTTTATCTTTACTTCAAGCATGATGAGGACCAAACCATCGCTTATGTAAAGTCAAAAGCCTTGACAGGCCCTTATGAAGATTCTCCCGTTGTTGTTTCGCTCTCAAAAGAGGGAGTTGAGGGAAGTTCGATGTATCGGGTGACCGGCACGGATTCATGGATTATGATAATGGATGAATACGGCACGGGCAGATTCTTTATGCAGATGACAACGGATATGGAGAATTTCAAGGCTGTCAGCCCCAATGACTACAGCTTTGACGGCGTAAGACCTCGCCACGGCTCGGTGCTTGCGATAACGGACGAAGAATATGAACGCCTTGTAAAAGCATACGGCGTTGCTGAATAAATTTGGAGGGATATTCAATGAATAAGGTAGCAATTTACGGAGCAGGCTCGCTCGGCACGGTTTTGGGTGCATACATGACCAAAAATGGCGTTGATGTTGAGCTTGTCAACAGAAACAAGGCACACGTTGCCGCTCTCAACGAAAAGGGTGCTCACATAACGGGAACGGTTGAAATGACAGTGCCCGTAAAGGCGATAACTCCCGATGAAATGAGCGGAATTTACAGCGTTATTTTCCTTATGACAAAACAGCTTCACAACCCCGAGGTTGTAACATTCCTCAAGCCCTTCCTTGCGGAGGACGGCGTTATCGTAACGCTTCAGAACGGCATCCCCGAGCCCGGAATTGCCGAAATTATCGGCAAAGAACACACAATGGGCTGCGCGGTTGAATGGGGCGCAACCCTTGCCGCACCCGGCGAATGTATTCTCACAAGCGCACCCGACAGCCTTTCATACCACATGGGCAAAATGGACGGCATAACCGATGCGCAGGTTGAAACGGTTAAAAATCTTCTCGAAAAAATGTGCCCCGTTCACATTGAAGAAAACCTTCTCGGCACAAGATGGTCAAAGCTTCTCATAAATGCAACATTCTCGGGTCTCGGCACTGTTGTCGGCGGCCGCTTCGGCGATGTTTCCGAAAACAAGGATGCGCAGAAGGTTGCTGTTCGCTGCATGAAGGAATGCATTGATGTAGGCCATGCGGCGGGTGCTGAATTTGCACCTGTTCAGGGCAAGGATATCACAAAGCTTTTCTATTATAAAGGCGCATTCAAGCGCGCAATCGCACAGCTTCTTGTACCCATTGCAATGAAAAAACACAGAGACATTGAGCCCTCAATGCTTCAGGATATCCGTAACGGCAAGCCCTGCGAGGTTGATGCAATCAACGGTGTTGTTTGCGAATGGGGCAGAAAGTGCGGTGTTCCCACTCCCATCAATGACAAGATTGTTGAGGTTATCAAGAAAATTCAGGCAGGCGAGCTCAAGCTTGAAGCATCAAACATAAAGCTTTTTGATGACCTTCTTTAATCGGGGAGAAAAAATATGAAATACGCAATATATCAGGTGCTTAAAAAGCTTCTGGCAGTTCTTACCTCCGCCTTTATGGCGGCAACGGGCGGAATTTTCGCCGAAAAAGAGCCTGATGAAATTGAAAGACCTGCCGCAAACAGCGTAACGGCCTATGACAGCGCTGCTGCGGACTATTCGCTGTCAGTTGATGTTGAGGACGAAATTCACGACATAAGCGACCTGCTTTTCGGCGTTTTCTTTGAGGATATCAACTTTGCGGCTGACGGCGGACTTTATGCCGAAATGGTTGTTAACCGCTCGTTTGAATTCACCGACCTTGCCGCAAACGATGCGCTTTACGGCTGGAACACAGTCGGCGGTGCATCGGCAAGGGTTGAAGCCGGCGCAGAGGATGCGCTCAACGCTAATAACCCTAATTATCTTGTGCTTTCAAACGCCTCAGGTGCGCCCGCAGGCATTGAAAATGTCGGCTTTCTTGACGGCATGGCGGTTGAAGAAAACGCAAAATATAATTTTTCCGTGTATGCCAAAAGCCTTGACGCCTGCGGCGGTGTTACCGTGCGCCTTGCTGTCGGCGGAGAAACGGTTGCAGAAGGCAGAATTGACAGTCTTACAGCCGATTGGCAGAAATACGAGCTTGAGCTGACGGCAGGCAAAACCGATTTTGAAAACACAACGCTTCAGGTGCTTATCGACGGCGGAAGTGCGGCGTTTGATATGATTTCTCTCTTCCCCGACGATACATTCAAGGGCAGAGAAAACGGCATGCGCAAGGATTTGGGTGAGATGCTTGAAGAGCTTGAGCCGAAGTTTCTGCGCTTCCCCGGCGGTTGTGTAATCGAGGGCTATGACTACGAAACTTTATATAACTGGAAAAACTCAATCGGCACGGGTCCCGACGGCTTGCCCCTTGAATTTAACGGCGGCTATGGCGATGTTGCCGCAAGAAAGCAAGGAATTAACCTTTGGACAAATGTTGCCGCAACCGATGACCCGTATCCCTGCTTTATGAGCTACGGACTCGGCTTTTATGAGTATTTTCAGCTTGCTGAGGATATAGGGGCAATCGGCGTTCCCGTTATCAACTGCGGAATTTACTGCCAGATGAGGGGCAGGGGACCCGTTGACATGAATTCAGACGAGTTTGAACAGTATGTTCAAGATATGCATGACCTTATCGAGTTTTGCCGCGGTGACGAAACAACGATCTGGGGCAAGGTGCGCGTTTCGCTCGGCCACCGCGAGCCCTTTGAGCTTAAATACATCTGCATCGGCAATGAGCAGGAGGGCGAGGTTTATTTTGAGCGATATCAGGCATTCCTCGACTCATTCAATGAAGCGAAAGCACAAAACCCCGAGCTTTATGACGGAATCGAGCTTATCTATTCCGCAGGCGCATCGGACGGCACACACGGCGAAAACTATTTAAAATCATATGAATATGCAAAAGAGCAGCTCGGAAATTCCGACATTGCGGAGGATTTTGCGGGCGCAACCGACCAGCATTATTACAATCAGCCCGAGTGGTTTTTGAAAAATGCTGATTATTATGATGATGTGAATTACAGACGCGCTGTTGACGAAATGACCGACACGCCCTATGGCGGAGGTATTCAGGTTTTCCTTGGCGAATATGCCGCAAGGTCCAACACCCTCAAAGCTGCGCTTGCAGAGGCGGCGTATATGACGGGTCTTGAGCGCAACGGCGATATAGTCCGCATGGCGGCTTATGCTCCGCTTTTCGGCAACCTGACGGCAACTCATTGGTCGCCCGACCTTATCTGGTTTAACAATCATCAGGTAACGGGTTCAATCAGCTATTATGTGCAGAAGCTTTTCTCAAATAACGCGGGCACAAAGCTGCTTTCTTCAACTCTTGACGGCGCAAAGACTGAGCAGCAGCCCTTGAGCGGCAGAATAGGCATAGGCACATGGTACACCTCCGCAGAGTTTGACAATGTTAAGATTGTTTCAAACGAAACGGGCAGAACTCTCGGTGCGGATAAATTCTCGCTTCCGCTCAACTTCTGGTGGAATTGGGAAAATATTTATGACAGCAACGATTTTGAAATAAAGAACGGAAAGCTTGTTCAGACCAACACGTGGATGCCCTATACAGAAACAGGAATGGTTGCCTATTTCGGCGGTGACGATTGGAGCAACTACACCTACACCGTTGAGGCAACAAAGCTTGACGGCGAGGAGGGCTTCATCATTCCGTTTGCCGTTAAGGATTCGCAGAACTGCTGGTTCTGGAATATCGGCGGCTGGGGAAACACGGTTTCGTGCCTTCAGCAGATTGAAAACGGCGCAAAAACAAAGATTCTTGATACCGAAAAACCCTGCGTAATCGAAACGGGCAAAACCTATAACCTCAAGGTTGTTGTTTCGGGCACAAAGGTAAGTTGCTACCTTGACGATGTGCTCTATGTTGATTTTGACACCGCGAGCAACGCCGAGGCAGAGGCTTATCATGTTGTCAGCACTGATGAAAACGGCGATGTTATCATTAAAATAGTCAATGTTACCGAAACAAGCAGGGTTTTCGCTGTTGACCTTAACGGAGCAAGCGTTAAGAGCACCGCAGTTGTAAATCAGGTTGCGGGTGACAGCCTTGCAAACGACAACATACTCGGCGATGAAGAGGACTGCATTATGGAAGAATTCACCGTAAGCGGCTTCTCCGATAAATTTAACTACACCGTGCCGCAGTATTCGGTAACCTGCATAAGATTGGAGAAAAACTGAACAAAAGTCACAAAGACTTGCATGCTTTCTGTATGCAAGTCTTTTTTGCCTGATTTACGGCAGCTTTATTAAAGTTCACAAATTGTTAACAAAAAATAATTCACATTTTCGGTTTGTTTATTGTTTCCTTTAATGGGCATTATCGTGAAAAGGAGGTGCTTTCGGGCATGATGCAAAAAGCGAATAAGTCTGAAGAAGAAATAAAAGAGCTTGTTGACAGTTACAGTTCCCTGATTTTCAGAATATCCTACTGTATTCTCTGTAACATGGAGGATGCGGAGGATGCCGTTCAGGAAACTTTTCTGAAATATATCACCAAAGCGCCGGAGTTCAACGGCGAAGAGCATCGCAAAGCGTGGCTTATAAAGGTTGCGGCAAATATCAGCAAAAACATGCTTATGTTCAGGCTGAAAAGAGAAACGGTTAACATAGACGATATTGAAAATATAGGCATAGGCGAAAATGATTATGAAACCTTCGAGCTTATAATGAGTCTGCCCGCAAAGCACAAGGTTGTAATGACTCTTTACTATGTTGAGGGCTATCGGAGCGCAGAAATTGCCGAAATAATCGGTATAAGCGAAGAAGCCGTCAGAAAACGCATTCAAAAAGGCAGAGAATTGTTGAAAAAAGAATTTGAAAAGGAGAAATTACTGTGATTGACCATGATATCCGAGAATATGTGAGAATAATCGGTTCGCTTTCGCTCAGTCAGGCGAGCAAAAACCGCATAACGGAATGCCTTGTTAAAAACGCAGACAAAAGAGAAATATCGGGCAAATATGTTGCAGCGGCGTCTGCCGTAGCCTTTTTGGCGGTCAGCACATTTTTGATTGCCCGCGGTATGAAACAAGATATAAATATAATGTGAGG
>JAZSGU010000052.1:0-10548 GCA_045532895.1 Acutalibacteraceae bacterium
GTATTATTCCCACTCTATTGTGCCAATCGGCTTGGGGGTGAGGTCGAGGAGGACGCGGTTGATGCCTTCAACTTCGTGTGTGATTCTGTCTGTAATCTTATGAAGAACGGAGTAGGGGATTTCTTCGATTGTTGCTGTCATTGCATCCGTTGTGTTAACGGCACGGATGATTGCGGGCCATCCTTCATATCGTTTGCCGTCTCTTACGCCGACGCTTTTGAAATCGGGAACAGCGATGAAATACTGCCACACCTTTTCTGCAAGTCCGCAGTTATCAAATTCCTCACGAAGAATTGCATCTGCTTCACGGAGCGCATGAAGTCTGTCGCGAGTTATTGCGCCAAGGCACCTTACGCCGAGACCGGGGCCGGGGAACGGCTGGCGGTAAACCATAGCATGGGGAAGACCGAGTGCTTCGCCGACAACTCGTACTTCGTCTTTGTAAAGCAGCTTAACAGGTTCAACAAGCTCCATTTCCATATCTTCGGGCAAGCCACCGACATTGTGGTGGGCTTTTACGCCATCTGATTCAAGAATATCTGGATAAATTGTGCCTTGAGCGAGGAAAGAAATTCCTTCAAGCTTTGCAGCTTCCTCATCGAATACTTTGATAAATTCGCCGCCGATAATCTTTCTTTTCTTTTCGGGTTCTGCAACGCCTGCGAGGAGGTCAAGAAATCTGTCGGTAGCGTCGATATAAATGAGGTTTGCATCAAGAGCTTTACCGAAAACTTCGATAACCTGCTCGCTTTCGCCTTTGCGCATAAGACCGTGATTAACGTGAACGCAAACGAGCTGTTTGCCGATTGCTTTAATAAGAAGTGCTGCAACAACGGAGGAATCGACGCCGCCTGAGAGTGCAAGGAGAACTTTTTTGTCGCCAACCTGCGCTCTGACTTCGGCAATCTGCTCTTCGATGAAAGCATTTGCAAGCTCGGGTGTTGTGATACGTGCCATGGATTCGGGTCTGACATTACTGCTCATATATTTATCCTCCGTTTCAATCAGTTGGTGTAGTTATCAAAATATCCCTGAACAAGAACAACGGGGGTGCCTTTGTCGCCCGAGCCGCTTGTGAGGTCGCAAAGAGAGCCGATAAGGTCGGTAAACTGGCGGGGAGTTGTGCCCTGCGAAGCCATGTTGCCGACAAGGCTGCTACCGTCTTTTGCTTCAATTTTTTTGGAAATAGCTTTCTTAAGTGCATCGCCGCTGAGGTCTTTAAAATCATTATCGGCAAGATACTTAAGCTTCAGTTCATTAGGAGTGCCGGCAAGGCCTTCGGTATAAGCGGGAGAAACAACGGGGTCTGCGAGCTCCCAGATTTTGCCTTGAGGGTCTTTGAACGCGCCGTCGCCATAGACCATAACTTCAATATTTTTTCCGCTTGCTGCATTGAGAAGCTCCTGAGTCTTTTTAACAAAGGGGTAACAATCTCTGGGGAAAAGCTTAATTGTGTCTTCTGTTGATTTGTTGGAGCCGAGAAGACCGTATGCTTCGTTAAAGCCGCTTCCGTCAACGGGAGCGGTAAGAATATCATCCATTCCGCAAACAACTTTTGCGCCTGCAGCTTTGAGAAGACGCTTTGTTCTTACTCTTGTGTGGATATCGCAGTTGAGAACGCAGTCAGTATAGTCAAGAATTGCTTTAGCCTGATTTGCAAAAATGATTTCGCATTCAGCGCCGGCATCTTTAATAATCTGTGAATAATAGTCAACATAGTCAACACCGGTGAATTCGTGCTTGTTTTCACCGAAAAGCTCACGATATTTTTCGAGGGAGAGAACATCGCTGTAGGGATTAACGCCCGCATCGTCAAGCTGGTCATAAGTTAAAAGATGGTTGCCCACTTCGTCGCTGGGATAGCTGAGCATAAGAACAACCTTTTTTGCACCCATTGCGATGCCTTTAAGGCATATTGCAAAACGGTTTCTTGAAAGAATCGGAAAAATAACGCCGATTGTTTCGCCACCAAGCTTTGCTTTAACATCTTTAGCAATGGCATCAACGCTTGCGTAGTTGCCCTGGCTTCTTGCAACGATTGATTCGGTGATTGCAACAACATCTTTATTTCGAAGCTCAAAACCGTCGCACTCAGCGGCTTCAATAACACTGTTGCAAACAATCTGTGCAAGGTCGTCACCCTCACGGATGATGGGGCAGCGGATGCCTCTTGAGATTGTGCCTGTTTTTCTTTCCATTTAAAAGACCCCCTAATTCGCTTGCGAATTAATTGAAAATTTCACATTCTGTATTTTAACACTATGAAACATAGAAATCAAGAGTTATATAATATATTATTATCAAATATCAAAAAAAACTTTTGTGCTTTTTGCCAAAAAATTTATGGTTGTTTTTAGCAGAAAAAAGTGTTGATTTGTAAACAATAGTTTTAAAATTTGTTTAGTAATTCACTAAAAAAGCAATAACTTGCATAAAAACTGTTGAAAAGTTTGAAAAAATGTGTTATCATTATACAAAATATCTATTGAGGAGGCGTTTGAGTGGCAGAAAATACGAACGTTGCCTTTGATGAACGTCAGGAAGGCATAGTTATTGACTATGAAAAGGGCGTTAAAAATCCGCTTTTGAGAAACAGGCGGTATATCGGCAATAAAGAACGAATAGGCTATCTTTTAAACGATGTTTCAGGCAGTTTTAATATTGATAAATATAAAGACAGATTCATTTACGACATCGTTAAGCTTGATTTTGACTTTTTGGCTGTTTTCGGTCTTTTTTCCGGTATATGGGATACCATTAATGACACTTTTATTGGTGTTATTGTTGACCGAACAAGAACCCGTTGGGGCAAGTTTAAGCCATATATACTTTTAGGTAAGATTCCTCTCACAATTATCGGACTCTGGTATTGGTTTATGCCGCTTGTTTTTGAAAACACAAGTGCTGACTATGTTCCGAAGCTGATTTTTTATGCTGCTTTCAGCATTATTTGCGAAACAGCAGGCACCTTTACTTCGGTTGCAAGCACAGGATTTATGGCGACCATAACGCCTGACCCGTTAGAGCGAACGGGATTGATTACCATGGCAAATCTCGTTTCCGGTCTTGTTGGTGAAAAGCTGCCGGAGCTTGCTTTCGGTGTTTTGCTTGACCTTGTTAATAACAATGCTGTTTCATGGAACAGAACCCATTTGTTTATCGGTTTCGGTATTTTTACGGCGATTGCAAGCTGCTTGATGTCGTTCTATTTTATCTGTGTTACTAAAGAACGTGTATCCCAGTCCATAGAAAAGCCGAGTATTGTTCAAGGCTTAAAGGCGATTATAAACAACAGACCGATTTTGCTTTATACACTTTCTGAGTTCCTTGCAGGATTTGCAGTCAGTAAGAGCAGAATAAATTATTATATTGATGTTCTCGGTTCTGCTACATATCAGACAATCGTCGGCATTCCCGCTTCTCCGATTTCAACAATCAGCTATGCTTTTATTGCTCCGTTGAGAGAGAGGCTTTCAACAAAGGCTATCTGGATACTTGAGGATATTTGGACGGATGCCTGTTGGCTTATCGTTTTCGGCATTGGCTCATTAGGCGGTGCGAAAAACGGTTTGTATAAAAACAAATGGGTAATGCTTCCGCTTATGGCTGTTGAAGAGATGTTTGAAATGTGCGTCTACGGTCTGCGTCATGTTATTCCGCAAGAAATTTTAAACGAGGCAATGGACTATTGCGAATGGAAAAACGGCTACCGCGCGGAAGCGATGACCGGCGTTGCAAGAGGTCTTGTAACAAAGCTTCAAGGTATTGTTATGGGCTCGATTCAAAACTTCATTATGAAGAGAATCGGTTATGTTCAGGGCCTTACAATAGGTACTCAGGCGGATTCAACAAAGTGGTGGATTTTTGCAATGGGTACAGGTGTGCCGGTTATTACGGGCGCGCTCGGCATTATCCCGAAATTCTTCCACAATCTTAACGGCGAAAAGCGAGACAGAATGTACAGAGAGCTTTTTGCAAGGCGTGAGGCAACAAGAAATGCTGTTGAAAGCGCGAAGAGCGCGGAAGAAATAGCAAGCATCGCAAGAGCGCAGATGAATGCAGAGTATATTCAAGAGAAATAATAAAGAGGCTGTAAAAAACGATTAGTTTTTTTACAGCCTATTTTTATAAGCTTTTAACGGCAGTTTTCAGTTTTTCAATATTTTCATCTGTTGTTGCCCAGCTTGAGCAAAAGCGAACTGCGCTTACATTTTCCGACACATTGCACCAGATTTCAAAAGAAAAATCTTTCTGCAGTTTTTTGATTTCTTCATTTTTAAGAATCGGAAACTGCTGATTTGTATCAGAATCGGAAAGAAAATCACAACCGTGCTCAACAAAAATATCTTTTATTTTTTCGGCGGCGTTTATGGCGTGCGTAGAAATTTGAAAATATAAATTATCCTCAAACAATGTTTCAAACTGTATTCCGAGAAGCCTTCCTTTGGCAAGTAGTCCGCCTTTTTGTTTGATTATATAACGAAAATCCTTTTTGATTTTACTGTTATTAATTACAAGAGCTTCGCCGAAAAGTGCACCAACCTTTGTGCCGCCGATATAAAAAGCATCGCAGTTTGCCGCAACATCGCAAAGCGTCATATCGCATTCTTTTGCTGCAAGTGCGTATCCCAATCTTGCGCCGTCGATATATAGCGGGATTTCACATTTTTTACAAACTGTATAAAGCTCTTCAAGCTCCGATTTCGTGTAAGCTGTGCCGCATTCTGTAGGCTGAGAGATATAGACCATTCCGGGCTGTACCATATGCTCATGGCAAGGGTCGTTCCAATGCGAAGTGAAGCATTCTTCAACAGCTTTTGCGGTCAGCTTTCCGTCGGGCGAGGGGAGTGCTATAACCTTGTGCCCCGTCGCTTCAACAGCACCGCTTTCATGAACGTTTATATGTCCTGTTGATGCGCTTATAACCGCCTGGTGAGTGCGTAAAACGGCGCTGATAACCGTTGCGTTTGTCTGCGTGCCTCCGACAAGAAAATGTACATCGCTTTCGGGTGCTTTGCAGGCGCTTTTTATCAGATTAATTGCTCTTTCGCAGTGAGGGTCACAGCCGTAACCGATTGTTTGCTCCATATTTGTTTCGCAGAGCTTTTTCATAATAAGAGGATGAGCCCCCTCCAAATAGTCACAGTCAAATCTAATCATTGTTTACTCCTTTGTTTTCTTTTCTGCCCAATAACCAACAAAGCAAATCACGGCGGCTGCAATACAAACTGCAAGCATAATTAAGAAGACGGCATTCCAACCGTACTCCTGTGAAACTGCACCGAGAGTGTATGAGGTTGTTGTGCTTCCGATATAGCAGAATGTGTTCAAAAGGCCTGCGGCAAAGCCTGCGTTAAGCAAGCGACGATAATCAAGCGCAAACATGCTGGTAATAACATTGTTTATCATTGACATTCCGCAAGCAATGCAGATAAAGCAGAGCATTATTGTTATTATGCTGTGCGCTTTAAGTGAAAGCAGAATTCCTACGCAAAGCAAGGCGGAAACGGAAAAGAAAATAAGATTCATTGCAGCATGAGAAGCAATCTTTTCGTGAACTTTTTTTGCGATTGCCGCGCCGAGAGTGGAAACCATGGGTAAAAGCAAAGTCAGAAATATTGAAAAAGACTGTGAAACACCGAATTCCTCATAAAGCACGGATGGTACCCAAGTGTTTATTCCGTCTTTAATAAAGCCGTTTGCAATTCCTGCAAACGCAGTAATAAAAAGAGCAAGCAGAACAACCTTACCCATTTTAAGCTTTTCTTTTGGTTCATTGTCAAAAGACGTTTCGGGTTTCTTTGACGGTCCGAAAAGTGCAATCCAAATAATTGCGCTTATTATAAGGACAACGGTTGCAACATAAAAAACCGTTTGCCAGTTTCCTGCACGAACAGAAAGCGAAGAGATGCCGTATGCAACGAAAGTGCCCACGGCAACGGTTGTGCTCATTGCAAGAATTGCTTTTGGGAGCTTTTGGTCAGAAATAAAGTCAGAAAGTGTTTTAATGAGCGTGCTCCACAAAACAGACTGAACGATGCCGTTGCCGAGCCAAACGAACTTCATAATTGCGATATCGCCGCAAATCGGCATAAGAAAATTGAAAAACGAGGATAAAAGTAACGAAATAAAAATCATGAATTTTGCATTGTATTTTTTTGAGAGTATGCCGTTTACAAGCTGCCCTGCTCCGTATGCAAAGAAAAAGCAGGAGCTGACAAGCCCGGCATCAGCTTTGGTTACACCGAGGTCGCTGATGATTGCAACGATAGAGGCATTAAAATTGAGTCTGCCGATATAAGCCGCAGTGTATGCAAGCCAGCATATAAAAATTATTTTGTTTTCTTTACGCGAGTCAATTCTTGTTACGGTATTCATGTTATAACCTTCTTCCAAAGCGATAGTTTATCACTTTTGACCGACAAGGTCAACTATTTATTGACAAAAGAAAAAAGAAGATATATAATATAATTAATCCCGACATAAGGATTGTTTATGCCGTCCGAGTGAAAGGTGCAATATATTGTTACATGGTATAGCTGCACCTTTTTTGGTGCAGTTATTTTTTTAGGAGAAAGCTATGGAAAAACGAATCGCCGTTATCGGCATTATTGTTGAAAATATGCAGTCGGTTGAAAAACTCAATTCGTTGCTGCATGATTTTTCCGACATTATTGTGGGCAGAATGGGCTTGCCCTACAGAGAACGCAATTTAAGCATTGTCAGCATCGCGGTTGACGCTTCGCAGGATGTTATATCCGAACTGACGGGCAAGATAGGCAAAATTGACGGAATAAGCGTTAAAACGGCTTATTCAAATAAGATTTTCAATGATTGATTTAATTAATAAATTAGAAAAAAATCGCGCTCTTTCGCTTGAAGAATATCAATTTTTGATTGATAACATAACACCAGAAACGGCGGCTCTTCTTGCCGAAAAGGCTGTTGCGGTCAGAAAAGAAATATACGGTAACTCTGTTTTTATCAGAGGATTGATTGAGATAAGCAATATTTGCAAAAACAACTGCTTATATTGCGGAATTCGCGCGGGTAATTCCCGTTGTGAACGCTACAGACTTGATAAAGAGCAGATTTTATCATGCTGTGAAAACGGCTATTCACTCGGCTTCAGAACTTTCGTTATGCAGGGCGGGGAGGATGCTTATTTCAGCGACGAAGTGATGTGCGATATTGTCGGCGAAATCAAAAGCAGATATCCCGATTGCGCCGTTACTCTTTCGCTCGGTGAACGCACATACGAGAGCTATAAACGCCTTTTTGATGCCGGTGCAGACAGATATCTGTTGCGCCACGAAACAGCCGATAAGGAGCATTATCAAAAGCTTCACCCTAAAGAACTGTTGTTTGAAAAACGCATGGAATGCCTTAAAAATCTTAAGGAAATCGGTTTTCAGACAGGCTGCGGTTTCATGGTTGGCTCGCCGTTTCAGACATCGGCACATATAGCAAAGGATTTAAAATTCATTGAAGAATTCAAGCCGCATATGTGCGGAATAGGGCCGTTTATACCTCATGAAGATACCGAGTTCAAGGATATGTGTGCGGGAACGGTTGAACTGACCTGCTGCCTGCTTTCAATAATACGCCTTGTTCATCCTCCGATTTTGCTGCCGGCAACAACCGCTCTTGGCAGTATCGACCCAATCGGGCGAGAAAAGGGGATTCTTGCAGGCGCAAATGTGGTTATGCCAAATCTTTCACCTCTTGATACAAGGTCAAAATATGCTCTTTATAATAACAAGCTCGCAAGCGGTGCCGAATCAGCTCAAGGAAAGCAAAAACTTGAAGAATTAATGAAAACAATAGGATATGAAATAGTTACCGACAGAGGCGACATAAAATGTTGAAAGGAAGATACCATGGCAATTTATAATCCGAAATCACTTAAAGCTGAAGAATTTATCAATAATGAAGAAATTCTTGCAACTCTTGAATACGCAGAGAAGAATAAAAATAATGTTGAATTGATTGACAGCCTTCTTGAAAAAGCTCGCCCCAGAGTGACTGCAGAGGGAACTGTTTGCAGCGGACTTTCTCACCGAGAAGCGGCGGTTTTGCTTGCTTGCGATATTCCCGAAAAGGTTGAGCAGATGTATAAGCTTGCCGAAGAGATTAAATTAAGATTTTACGGCAACCGTATTGTTATGTTTGCGCCTCTCTATCTTTCAAACTACTGCGTAAACGGCTGTGTTTACTGCCCCTATCACCTCAAAAATAAGCATATCGCCCGCAAGAAGCTGACGCAAGAAGAGGTTGCCAAAGAGGTTGTTGCGCTTCAGGATATGGGTCATAAGCGCCTTGCTATAGAGGCTGGTGAAGACCCCATAAATAACCCAATAGAATATATTCTCGAATGCATTAAAACCATCTACAGCATCAACCATAAAAACGGTGCCATTCGCCGCGTTAATGTTAACATTGCGGCAACAACCGTTGAAAACTACAGAAAGCTTAAGGATGCGGGCATCGGCACATATATCCTTTTCCAAGAAACTTATCATAAGGAAAGCTATCTGAAACTTCATCCCACAGGTCCGAAGCACGATTATGATTATCATACCGAAGCTATGGACAGAGCCATGGAAGGCGGCATCGACGATGTCGGTCTTGGCGTTCTTTTTGGTCTGGAGCTTTACAAATATGAGTTTGTCGGTCTGCTTATGCATGCTGAGCACCTTGAGGCAGTGCATGGCGTAGGACCTCACACAATCAGCGTTCCTCGCCTCAAAAGAGCCGATGATATTGACCCCGATGCCTTTGATAACGGTATTTCCGACGAGCTTTTTGAAAAGCTTATTGCGTGTATCAGAATTTCTGTTCCTTATACAGGCATGATTATCTCAACAAGAGAATCCGAAGCAGTAAGAGGCAGGGCACTGAATCTCGGTATTTCGCAGATAAGTGGCGCTTCAAGAACCTCTGTAGGCGGTTATACCGAAGAAGAAAGACCCCATGATTCTGAGCAGTTTGATGTTTCAGACCAGAGAACGCTTGACGAAGTTGTTCGCTGGCTGATGCAGCTCAAGCATATTCCGTCTTTCTGCACGGCATGCTACCGTGAAGGAAGAACGGGTGACAGATTTATGTCGCTTTGCAAAAACGGACAGATACTTAACTGCTGCCATCCCAATGCACTTATGACTCTTACCGAATATCTTGTTGACTATGCAAGCGAAGAAACCAAAAAAATCGGTTTTGAAATGATTGAAAATGAGCTTAAAAAGATACCCGGTGAAAAGGTCAGAAAAATCGCCGCTCAAAACATTGAGGATATTAAGAACTCAAACAGACGCGATTTCAGATTTTAAAGGAGATTTAACATGAGCCTTAACGAAACACCGTCAGCAGAAAGAATTCACATTGGTTTTTTCGGCTTGCGTAACGCAGGAAAATCGAGTGTTGTTAATGCAGTAACAGGTCAAAGCCTTTCACTTGTTTCCGATGTTAAAGGCACAACAACAGACCCCGTTAAAAAAGCAATGGAGCTTTTACCGCTCGGTCCCGTGGTTATCATTGACACACCCGGCATTGATGATGAGGGCGAGCTGGGCGAAATGCGTGTTAAAAGGGCAAAACAGGCTTTGAATTTCGTTGATATTGCCGTTTTGATTGTTGATGCAAAAAAAGGTGTTCAAAAAGCCGATAATGAGCTTCTGTTGCTCATTAAAAGCAAGAACATTCCTTTTGTTATTGCTTTTAATAAAGCTGATTTGCTTGAGTCTGTTCCGGAATGCGGTGAAAATGAGATTTTTGTCAGCGCTGTCAGCGGATATAATATCAATCTGCTGAAGGATATGATTGCTAAAAGCATAAAAGGATGGGAGAGCGAAAAACGCGTTGTCGGCGATTTGCTTGAAGCTGATGACCTCGTTGTTCTTGTTGTGCCCATTGATGAGTCTGCGCCCAAAGGCCGCCTTATTTTGCCGCAACAGCAGGTTATCCGCGATGTGCTTGAAAGCGGGGCTGTTTCTGTTGTTTGCCGCGATACGGAGCTTAAACAAACTTTAGCTTCTCTTGGTAAAAGACCAAAGCTTGTTATTACCGATTCTCAGGTTTTCGGTGCGGTTTCGGCAATTACCCCTGCCGATATAATGTTGACCTCGTTTTCGATTCTTTTTGTACGCTATAAGGGTGATTTGAAGGCTGCTGCGCGAGGGGCTGCCAAACTTGACTCTCTTTCGGACGGCGACACGGTTTTAATTTCGGAGGGATGTACCCATCACCGCCAATGTAACGATATAGGAACTGTAAAAATGCCGAATTGGGTCAGAAACTACACAAAAAAAGATATTAATTTTGAGTTCACCTCCGGTAAGGATTTCCCTGAGGATTTATCGAAATATGACCTTGTTATTCATTGTGGCGGATGCACTCTCAACAAGCGTGAAATGCAGTCCAGAACAGGCTATGCGGCTGATTGCGGTGTTCCCATGACTAATTACGGAATTGCCATTGCACATATGCACGGTATTTTAAAGCGCAGTCTTGCGCCTTTTCCGGACGCTTTGAATGAATTGAAATAAAAAA
>JAZSGU010000150.1:0-3574 GCA_045532895.1 Acutalibacteraceae bacterium
ATGGCTTCATAAAAGAAACGCTCCGCTGAATCAAAACTGCGACCTTTTCGGTGCTTCGCAGTTTTGAAAGAGCAGATTTTTGTCACAGCAAGGCAAAAATCTGCAGGAATACGAGGTTATTTCAAAGGTTTTTAACGCAGCTGTGGCGGAAAAATGCCTTTCAAAACCGTATGGAGTTCGAATCTTTTCACTCTATCAATGGGAGTTTGTCGGAGGCAAGGCGGAGGAGGGTGAAACACTTGAGCAGGCACTTATACGCGAATGCAGGGAGGAAATCGGTGTAACTGTCAGCGTGGGCGATGTTTTTATGGAGGTTGACCATGTTTATCCCGATATAACCATTCATCTCACTCTTTTCAACGCGGAAATTGCCGAGGGAGAGGTGCAAATGCTTGAGCATAATGATATTAAAAGCATCACTCCCGCCGAAATTGAGCAATACAGATTCTGCCCCGCGGATGACGAAATTCTAAAGAAAATCAAAGAAGTGTTTTGAAAATCAAGAGCACCGTATCGGAAATACCGACACGGTGCTTTAAAAATTTCGGTTAGTTTTCTTTCTTTTTCTTGATAATTAACGCAACTGCCGCAGAGATTGCAAGAGCAGCAAAAGCGGTAATGCCCGCTGCGGTTGAACCGGTTGAGGGTATTTCGCCGCCGATGTTAGAATCATCCTGCTTGTTTTCCCATGTTGCCGTAAAGGTCAAATTCTTTTTGGGCATTTTGTCGGGGATTTCGGGTGTCCAGCCCGCAAATTTATATCCGTCCTTTGTCGGGTCTGCGGGTACGGTTATTTTGTCGCCCGATTCGTGCTTATAGGTCTTGTAAACCTTGCCGTCAACTTTGTATGTGACCGTATAAGTTTTGTTTATGCCCGATGTGATGCCGAGAAGCGCAAAAATGCCGCCGATGACAGAAACACCCGTGATTGCCGTGCCTGCGATTGCCGCAATAACTCCGCCTGCAATAACCGTGCCGCCGATAACAAGCGCAACGAAGTCCTTGTCAACTTTCCATTTTGCGGTGAAGGTAAGGTCTTCGGCAGGCATAACTGCAGGTATTGCAGGGGTCCAGCCGTCAAAGATGTGTGCAAATTTTTCGGGGTCTTCAGGCACAGGGATGCTCTGACCCTCAGCAACCTCATAAGCCTCATAGGTTTTACCGTCCACTATATAAACAACATTTCCGTTTCGGAGCCATTTTGCTGTGAACTCAACATTGTTTGCGGGTACGGTTGTGTAGCTGTAAAGGTTAGCGTCGTTTTTATCAAACCAGCCTGCAAAAACATATCCCTCTTTTGCAGGGTCTTCGGGTGCCGTCAGCGTGATGTCGGAGCCGTAGGGAACAACCTTTGTGAGGTAGTTTGTTCCGTCAACAATATAGCTGATTTGGTAGCTTTTAACCTCCCATGAAGCATACGCTTTGATATTTTCGGCAGGCATAACCTCGGGCAGTTTAATTGCTTCTCCGTCTTTTTCGCCGAGAATCCACCCCGCAAATTCAAAGCCCTCTTTTTCAGGGGGTGCGGGGAGCTCAATTTTTGCGCCTGCTTCATAATTTTGCGCTTCGCCGAACTGTTCGTCATCGCTCAAATAATATGTGACTGTAAACTTCTCGGCTTCTTGTGTTTCTGTGCCCCATTGTGCATAGAGAGTTATTTCTGAATTTTCTGTTTCGGTCAGATTTTTTACCGAAGCGGCGGGAGCAAAGTTATCTCCGCTGCCGTCTTGTGCGGTATTCCAACCTGTGAGTATAAAGCCCTCCTTGACAGCCGAATCAGAATCGGGAAGAGTGATTTCGGTGCCGTATTTTGCGGTGACGGGTTCAATTTCGCCCTCGCCGCCGTTAAGGTCAAAAATAACCTTATATTCAAATTCTTTGTTGCTGTCGGTTTCGCCGTTTACGTCACCTGCGGCAAAGCCGACAATGGGTGTGGTTGAAAGAAAGCATGCCAGTGAAAGCACAACGGCAAGCAATCCTTTAAGCTTGTTTTTCATAGATTTCCTCCGTTTTATATGAAAATTTATGTTTTAAAGACATGCACCCGCTTAACAATCAAATCCGCAAACGCGGCTTCCCACCCGCTTTAATATTTTGGGCAGAGCATGCCTCTAAAGCCTTGCCAATTATACATTGACCGTTGAATGCGGTCAATGCATATAAGCAAATTACAATTATTTACTAATTCCCGAAAAGAATTATTAGTTTTTTCTTTTGAATGAAATTTTCTTTTCCTCGCCGTCAAGCAGACGCACAAAATTTGGTGCATGCTTAACCGCAATCATAACTGCACATGCAGCGGCAAAAACAAAGTTTGCCGAAGCGTTTGCACCGCCCCAAAGCAATGCCAAAAGAGGATAAACCGCGGCGCATATGACTGATGCGAGGGAAACGGTTTTGGTGAGTGCAACCAAAGCAGCAAACAGTCCTAGAAGTGCAACGGTTACCGTAGGCATTATTGCAAAGGCCGCGCCTGCGGCGGTTGCAACGCCTTTGCCGCCTTTGAATTTGAAAAAGACGGGAAAAACATGGCCAAGCTGAACAAAAAAGCCCGCAATAAGAACGCATTCATACGGTGCGTTCAGAAAATTAACAAGAGATTTTGCCGCCAGAGTACAGATAAGTCCTTTTGAAAAGTCAAAAAGGAACACCGCCGCACCCGCTTTTTTGCCGAATGTGCGCAGGGCATTTGTCGCTCCTGCGTTTCCGCTGCCTGTTTTTCGGATATCCGTGCCGTAAAAGACCTTTGAAATAATAACCGCCGAGCTTATGCTGCCGATAAGATAAGAGATAGCTGCGCTTAATGTCAAATATATCAAAAAATCACCTCGCGGATATTTTATCCAATCGAGAAAAATTTATTTGACTTGCAGTATTATATCAGCTTAATGTATACTGACTGTTTCGCGGATTTTAAACCGAAGTTAACATTTTGTGAGCAAAAAATTAACCGCAGCCCCGAAAGACTGCGGTTAGCATTGTTTATTTGGTCTTGTTTACTTTATTTCTGATTTCCTCAATGCTCATTTCCGTTAAAACGCCTTTTTCTGCGTGAAAGCATCTTTCGCCGAGCTCAAAAATGTGAATGTCGTTCTTTAAAGAATCCGAATAAACATTTATGAATTTTGCATCTGGAAGTGTTTCCGAAAGGCGCAGAGGCTTTTGCTTATCCTTGCAGTTAAAGCCTTGTATTTCTCCCGTTTTCGGATTCATGCGGGTTGCAATGAGCGTGTGCACCTTGTATTTTTCGCAGATGGGTTTCAAGAAAAATTCGGGTGAAGCGGAGCAAACAACAACGGGTCTTTCTCTATTTTGCGGCTCAAAAATGGGGTAAATATTCTTTTCTTGGTTTTTCCAGAATTTTTCAGCCATTTTTTCGCCGTCAATAAAGCGAAGGAATGAGAAGCATCTGCCCTTGTATTTATCGCCGAAGCCCAAAAAGAACAGAATAAGATTGAACAAAAGCCAAGGGGTTATAAAAATCAGATAAGGTCTGTGCAGAATACAGTAAAACAGAAAAACGGTTTCCGAATCCTGCGGATAAACGGTTTTGTCGAAATCATAAAGGTCAAAT
>JAZSGU010000049.1:0-7983 GCA_045532895.1 Acutalibacteraceae bacterium
CGGCAAAGAATATCCCGCTGAAAAATTGAGAGAAATCTATAAAAAGCTGATGATAAATCAGTTTCACGATATTTTGCCCGGCAGCCACATAACGCCCGTTTACCGCGATGCAATGGCGGACTACGAGCAAATGGAAAAAGAGCTTGACGAAATAATGGGAAGCGGCTCGGAATATTTCAACACGCTTAATTTTAAGCGAAAAAACATAACCTTTATACCCGATAAAAACGGATATATAACAAGAAAAGGTGAAAAGGGTTATTACGCAATTCCCGATATATTTGCTCTTTCAAGCGGACAAATTGAGCCTGCAAAGGGCGGCACCGATTGGATAAGCGTTAACGGTAACAATATTGAAACTCCGCTTTATTCAATAAAATTTGCTCCCGACGGCAGTATTCTTTCCTTGCGCGATAAAGAGCTTTGCCGCGAGTGGGTAAAGGGCGATTTCAACAAGCTGAAAATGTATCACGATACACCCGGCAACTATGACGCTTGGGATATCCTGCCGAATTATAAGGACAGACCCTGCGAATTTGCAGTTGAAAATCCGCTTGAATTTATCATGGCTGACGGCGAATGCGCCGAGTTTTCGGTAACTCTTGCAACGGAAAAGAGCAAATGGCAGATGATAATACGCCTTTTCCGCGATTCAAGAGGAATTGAAATTGAAAATATCGTTGATTGGAACGAAAAGCATAAGCTTGTTAAGGCTGAATACGGCTGCAATGTTTTGAGCCGCGAGCTTGTTTGTGATACATCGGCGGGTATAATCCGCCGCGAGACCCACCGCAACACAAGCTGGCAGCAGGCGCGCTTTGAGGTCTGCCACCATAAATGGTGCGACATGGCGGAGCAGGGGGGCGGCGTTGCGCTCATAAATGAGGGTAAATACGGCGTATCAGCAGAGGGCTCAACAATGGCTTTGTCGCTTCTGCGTGCAACGATAAGACCCGACCCGACCTCGGATATGGGTACGCACAACTTCTGCTATATGATTTATCCCCATGCGGGTGATGCCGTCAGCGCGGATATCAACAAGACAGCGTTTGAATACAATGTTCCGCTCCGCAAGGCGGATGTTGAATGCGCTCTGCCCGATTTCGGCAAGCTCTGGCTTCAGGCAGTCAAGCTTTCCGAAAACGGCAAATACATCGTTGTTCGTCTTTGTGAGCAAAACGGCGAAAGGGGAGTTGTCCGCCTGCCCGAAAAGGTTGCTGTTCTCAATTTGCTTGAAGATGAAATCGGCGAAACCGACAAAATAGAATATTCCCCGTTTGAAATAATAACTCTCGGATTTAGGATGTGAATTTATGAATGCATATGAATATTGGCTGACATTTGATGAAGAAACCAAAAAAGAGCTTGAAAGCATAACCGACAAGGCTGAGCTTGAGGACAGATTTTATAAAGAGCTTGAATTCGGCACGGGCGGTCTGCGCGGAATTATGGGCGCAGGCGCAAACCGAATGAATAAATACACCGTTTCAAAGGCAACAAAGGGTCTTGCGGATTATCTTAACGCAGAGTTTGACGGCGAAAAATCCGTTGCAATCGCGTTTGATTCAAGAAACAATTCTCAAATTTTTGCTCAAACGGCTGCAGGCGTTCTCTGCGCTGCGGGCATCAAGGTTTATCTTTTCGATACCCTTATGCCGACACCCGTTCTTTCTTTTGCTGTCAGATACCATAGCTGCACGGCGGGCATAGTTATAACCGCAAGCCACAACCCTAAGGAATACAACGGCTACAAGGTTTATGACAGCAAAGGCTGCCAGCTTGTTCCGCAATATGCCGACAAGGTTATTGCTTTTGTAAATGCGGTTGAGGATATCAAAAACATTCCGTCTGTTTCGCTTGACGAAGCGGAAAAGAGCGGCAGACTTGTTATGATAGGCGACGACACTCTCAATGCATTTCTTACCGAGGTTAAAAAGCAGAGCCTTTATAATGAGCCGTCGGAGCTTAAAATAGTTTATACCGCGCTTCACGGCACGGGCAACATCCCCGTTCGCCGCATTCTTGATGGCAAGAATGTTTCAATCGTTAAGGCGCAGGAGCTGCCCGACGGCGATTTTTCAACCGTGCGCTCACCTAACCCCGAGGAAAAGGATGCTCTCACCCTTGCCCTTAAACAAGCCGAGGCAGAGGGCGCGGATGTTGTTATCGGCACCGACCCCGACTGCGACAGAATAGGCGTTGGTGTTCTTCATAACGGCGCATACACTCTTTTAACGGGCAACCAGACGGGCGCGCTTCTTGTTGATTTTGTTCTCAAATTCAGGAAAGACAGCATGCCGAAGAATGCCGCCGTTGTCAAAACAATCGTAACAAGCGGACTCGGCGCCGCCATTGCCGAAAAGCACGGTGCAAAGGCTGTGCAGACTCTCACGGGCTTTAAGTATATCGGAGAAAAAATCTGCCTTTGGGAAGAAAGCGGCGAGCAAACCTTCCTTTTCGGTTATGAGGAGAGCTACGGCTACCTTGCGGGCACTCATGCGAGGGATAAGGATGCCGTTTCATCTGCAATGCTTATCGCCGAAATGGCGGCATACTATAAGAATAACGGCAAAACTCTTGTTGATGCGCTTGATGCGGTCTATGCCGAATACGGCTATTACTATGACTGCCTTGAAACTATCGTTTTAAAGGGCAAAGAGGGCGCGGAAAAGATTCAGTCCGCAATGAAATCCCTGCGCGAAACAGGCAGCAATCTCTTTGATGACATTGATGTGCTTCTCGACTATTCAAAGGGCATTGATGATTTGCCCAAGGAAAACGTGCTCCGTTTTGATTTTAAGGACGGTTCATGGGCGGCGGTCAGACCCTCGGGCACCGAGCCGAAGCTTAAAATGTATTTTTCCGTTAAGGGCGAAAACCGCGAGCAGGCAGAAAAAAGAAAAGCGGATATACATAATAAATTGTATAAGATTATTGCTGAATAATTTTATTCCCTGTGCCGAAAGACACAGGGAAATTTTTTTAATGACACACAAATTACAAATGTGTATAATATAATCATGGCGAAAGGGGGAGTGCAGTGTGTTCAAAATACTTTTTGCCGATGATGAAATTAAAATGCGCGAAACAGTCAGGGATTACCTCGGCGCAAAGGGGCTGGAGGTTATTCTTGCAAAAGACGGCGCAGATGCATGCGAAAAGGCTTCCGAGCAGGATTTTGACCTTATTATACTCGACATAATGATGCCCGAAACGGATGGTATAACCGCATGCCGAAGCATAAGGAAAGAGAATTCCGCGCCCATTCTTTTTTTGACTGCCTTGGGCGATGAGCGCGACTTTTTGGCGGGCTATTCCGCGGGTTGTGACGATTATCTGACAAAGCCTTATCCGCTTTCCGTTCTCTATGAAAAATGCATGGCAACAATAAGGCGATACCGCGGCATTGACCGCGAAAACCGCATGGAGGAAAACGGGATAATCCTTGACCTTGCGGCAAGAAAGGTTTTTGTTGACGGAAAGGAAATCGTTCTTTCAAACAAGGATTTCAAGCTTTTGAAATATCTTATGGATAACAAAAACATTGTGCTCAAAAGAGAAATTATTCTGTCGCGAATCTGGGGATATGATTTTGACGGCGACGAGAGGGTTGTGGATACCCACATCAAAATAATCCGCAAAGCCCTCGGCGAAAAATCGGATTGCATAAAAACCGTTATCAACGTGGGCTACTGTTTTGAGGTGAAGTAGGGGCCGATGCCCACATCGACCCTGAAACAAAGAGGTGAATAAAATGAAAAAGAAAAAACTTTTTTCAATTATCGCGGCTGTGCTTGCTGTTTTTTACGGCATAAGCACATATCTCGTCTATGACGGGGTGCGAACAAATATGATAACGGAATTTCACGATTCCGCGGAAAATATGCAAAGGCTGAATTTTTCAAAACTGAGCGAGGACAGCGGAATAGCATATGCAGCGCACACGGTTACGCAAATTGCGAGTTTTTCGTTTTTTCCGACTGCCGCAGTTTTATATGACGAAGACGGAAATGTTATCGCAAAATCGGGCAATTATATAATGTTTTTTTATGAGACGGGCGGTGAGGATAAATACTGCTGTTTGGATGATTACCTAACATCGGAAACCATGAAGCAGATTAATGATTTTTACGAAAAGTATAAAAGCGTGAGAACATACCGCATTGATTACTGCGTTGAAAACGGGGAGATTGTTCCTGTCAGTATTTTCATAAAAGGCTTTAAAAAGGGAATTGAAAAGACGGAAGAAGTTGTTTTCTCGGATAAAAAAGCCGAGTTCACGTGTGACAGCGAAGAAAATGGAGGCAATATTTTTGACAGCTTCATGACACGGGACTGGATGATTGATGAAAGCCACTATCACCACAAGTTTTACAAATCGCTTTGTGAAGAAACCTTCGGCAGTAAAATTACGCTGATGATGAGCGGAGATTCTTCGGAAGGCGGAGGGGGCTGTATAGCATCGGATTACTTTGAATGGGATGAGGTTTTCAAGCTTGACGGCAAGCTCTATAATGTGCATATCCGTTCGGGCTACAGACCTGTTGCGGGAGTGCTTTTTTCGCCATCGTTCAAAAGCATGCAAATGAGCTTTACCATAGTGTTCTTGATTATAGCTGTTGTTATTTTCTGTGCCGCAAATAAAATCTATAATAAAAACAAACAGCTTGAGCAGTCGAGAATTGCGTTCACAAGCGCGGCGGCACACGAGCTTAAAACGCCCATTGCGATTATATCAAACCAATGCGAATGCATTCTTGAAAACATTGCGCCGGAGAAAAACGAAGAATATGTGCGCTCCGTTTATTCGGAAGCCCTGCGCATGAACAGGCTTGTGGCAACGCTTTTGCAATATAACAAGCTTATCTCAACCGAAAGCATCAGCCGTGAAAAGGTTGATATTTCAGCAGTTATGCGCGATGAGCTGAAAAAATATGCCGCTTTATTCAGCGACAAAAGCATAGATACAAAGCTTGATTTGCAAAATGAGCTGTTTCTTAACTGCAACAAAGAGCTTATCGCGCTTGCGGTTGATAATTTTCTTTCAAACGCCGTTAAGCATACTCCCGAAAACGGCGAAGTGAGATTATCGGTTTCGGCAGCACAAAGTCAAATCAAAGTTGCGGTTTTTAACAGCGGCAGTCAAATCGGCGGGGAGGATGCGCCGCATATATGGGAAGAATTTTATAAGCATGACAAAGCCCGCGTCAACGACGGCTCAACGGGCATGGGGCTTGCAATTTGCAGGCAGATTTTTGACCTGCACGGCTTCAAATACGGCTTTAGCAACCTTTCAAACGGCGTTGAGTTTTGGTTTGAGGCTAAAAATTAATTTCAAAAAACTGTTGACAAATCATTTTTTCGGTGCTATTATATCACACAAGAAAAGCTATGACGAAGAAGGCGGAATTGCAGAGCTTTCAGAGAGGCGGCGTTTGGTGCGAGCCGTCAGCGAAACAGTTCAAGGCTATCCCTTCCGAGCCGAAGCTCCGAAAGCCGTTCGGTCAGTAGACAGCTTCCGTGGTCACCGCGTTAAGGTGCAGGGCTTGTTGGAGTCCGTTGAGCGGCGCAAAAGCGCAATTTGAGTGGTACCGCGGGTTAGATTTTACTCGTCTCAAAGCAAATTTATTGCTTTGGGACGTTTTTTGTTTTTCTCAAAGCAAATTTGATGAAAGGAGCAAAAAATATGGACTACAATTTGAAAGAGGTTGCCGGCAGAATCAAAGATTTGCGTGAAGTAACAGGTTATTCGCAGGAAGAGCTTGCAAAGCTTACGGGCGTATCGGTTGAGGATTATAAAATTCTTGAACAGGGCGAAACCGATTTCAGCTTTACATTCATTTATAAATGTGCAAAGGCTTGCGGCGTTGAGGTTGTTGATATTCTCGAAGGCAGAAGCTCAACTCTTACATCTTTTGCAATAACAAGAAAAGGCGAAGGTGCCAAAATCATCAAGAAAAAAGGCTATATCTATAATAACCTTGCACCCAAATTCAAGGAAAAGCTTGCAGAGCCTTTCCTTGTTAAATTCCCTTATCTTGAAGAGGAACAGAACGCACCCATAAAACTCAGCTCCCATAACGGTCAGGAGTTTGATGTTATCGTTAAGGGTTCGCTTAAGGTTCAGGTTGGCAACCATGTTGATATCCTTAATGAGGGCGATTCAATTTTCTATAACAGCCTTATCCCTCACGGTATGATAGCCGTAAGCGAAGGCGGTTGTGAGTTCCACGCTGTTGTTCTTAATCCTCAGAATGGTCAGGTGAGCGAGGAATATCCCGAAACTCCCTATGTTTCAGCTAAAACCTCATCTTCAGAAAAGAGTTCAAAAACAACCGTTGCCGATAATTTCATTGAATCATACTATGATGAAAACGGTGTATTCAGCGGTATTTCATTTAAAAATGAAGATAAATTCAATTTCGCATTTGACTGTGTTGATGAAATTGCGGCAAAAACACCCGATAAGCTCGCTATGATGTGGGTCGGAAACGATAAATCCGAACGCAGATTTACATTCAGCGATATGAAGAAATATTCGGCAAAAACCGCCAACTATTTTGAATCTCTCGGAATCAAAAAAGGCGATACGGTTATGCTTGTTCTTAAGCGTCACTACCAGTTCTGGTTCTGTATGCTTGCTCTTCATAAGATTGGTGCAATCGCAATTCCCGCAACAAATCAGCTTGTTGAACACGATTTTACATACAGATATAAAGCTGCCGGCGTAAAAGCAATCGTTTGTACCGCAGACGGTGATGTTTCTGCCGAAGCGGAAAAGGCTGCAGCGGAGTTCCCCGGAATGATAAAAGTTCTTGTTGGCGGCAAGAAAGACGGTTGGAATGATTTCAACGTTGAAATGGAACGCTTCAGCACCCATTTCTTCCGCAACGAAAACTCACCTTGCGGCAACGACCCCATGCTTATGCTTTTCACATCGGGCACAACGGGCTATCCTCGCATTGCAACCCATTCATACAAATATGCTCTCGGTCATTATCCCACGGCAAGGCATTGGCATAATGTTAATCCCGACGGTCTTCATTTCACAATTTCAGATACAGGCTGGGGTAAAGCACTCTGGGGCAAGCTCTATGGTCAGTGGCTTTGCGAAGCAGGTGTATTCACATATGATTTCGACAGATTCCATTCAGACGATATTCTTCCTCTTTTCAAGAAGTATAATATAACAACCTTCTGCGCACCTCCCACGATGTACAGATTCTTCATCAAAGAAGATTTGTCAAAGTATGACCTTTCTTCAATCGAATATGCAACAACAGCGGGTGAAGCTCTTAATCCCGAGGTATTCAATCAGTTCAAGAAGGCAACGGGTCTTACCATTATGGAAGGCTTCGGTCAGACCGAAACAACTCTTTCGATTGCAAATTTCGTTGGTTCAACTCCCAAAATAGGCTCAATGGGTAAACCCAGCCCTCTTTATGATGTTGTTGTTCTCGACCCCGACGGCAATGAATGCAAAACAGGTGACACCGGTGAAATCTGTATCCGTACAAAGGATAACGTTCCCTGCGGCTTGTTTATAGGCTACTATCTTGATGAAGAAAAAACAAACGATGTATGGCACGACGGCTATTATCATACAGGCGATACCGCAACAATGGACGAAGACGGTTATCTTTGGTATGTTGGCCGTATTGATGACGTTATCAAGTCATCAGGCTACCGTATAGGACCCTTCGAAATTGAAAGTGTTATTATGGAACTTCCCTATGTTCTTGAATGTGCAGTTACTCCCGTTCCTGACGAAGTAAGAGGTCAAATTGTTAAAGCTTCTGTTGTTTTAACCAAAGGCACCGTCGGCACAGACGAACTCAAAAAGGAAATCCAGGAATATGTTAAAACACATACCGCTCCCTATAAATACCCCAGAATCGTTGAATTCAGAGACGATTTGCCCAAGACAATCAGCGGCAAAATCCGCCGTGTAGACCTTAGGACAGGCAAATAAAAGCAAACGGC
>JAZSGU010000010.1:0-1577 GCA_045532895.1 Acutalibacteraceae bacterium
GGCGGTTATCGCATCTGCCATGGAAAAGGGCGTTCTTGTGTTGAGCGCAAAAACCAAGGTAAGGCTTCTTCCCCCGCTCAACATACCCTTCTGTCTGCTTGAAATGGCAATGGATAAGTTAATTGAAGCTATTGAAGAATAAAAAACAAACGGGTCGAAATTCGACCCGTTTTTCTTATTCTTCTTTTGCAAACTTCTTTTCGAAATATCCTATCAGCCATACAGCCGCCGTCACGTCAACGGCAATCTCCAAGGCAAAGAGCAAAACTGCTACGGGGGTCAGCTCCAGAGCATCGGCATTAATGATATTTGCAAGAATCGCCACAAGATAGTGGATTATACTTGCCGCCTTTGACGCAACATAAACCACGCCGAGAAACATAACCCTGTCTTTTCTCTTGTGATATGCCGCATGGGCAAAGCTGTCATAAATAACAAACGAAATTACAACCGAACCGATGGAAACGATATCGCCCCACACCGTAAGATGGGTATAATCCGAATAAAAATACTTTACAAATTCGTTAAACAAGAGCGCAAACAGCGCATTGACA
Organism: Acutalibacteraceae bacterium; assembly: GCA_045532895.1. GTDB lineage: Bacteria > Bacillota > Clostridia > Oscillospirales > Acutalibacteraceae > CAG-177. The sequence continues at coordinate 555 of JAZSGU010000010.1, forward strand.
ACCGTTTCCATAAACACGGCAACAGCAATGTGTGTTTTAACCGATATTTTTTTATTTTTGATAGATTTTAACATAGTCAACTATAAATTCTGTCTTAAAGGTGGATTTGTCGAAGCTATCAAGCTTTTCGCCGTCAGGAATTTCAAGAGAAACAAGCACCTGCTCGGGCACCTGCGAAACGCCGTTGCCGAATGATGAGCGGACTGTTTCTATGCCGTTTATGTAGAAAACATATTCTTCCTCTGTCCATTCAAGACCGTAGGTGTTATATTCCTTTGTGATATCATTGCCCTTAAATTTTCCGAGAAGCGCAGATTGGAAGCCCTCCTGCACGCCGTCAACGCCCGCGCAATGGATTGTGTTGGTAACGGCGTATTTATCGCCGTCATAGCAGTATGACTCAAAAATATCAAGCTCCGCGCCGCCTACGCCGCCCTTTGATATTGATGCGGTATAGGGTGCGTCCGCCTGAATCCAGAATGCGCTCCAATAGCCGTTGCTGTCATTGCAGATGCATTTAATCTCAAAATAACCCTGCTTATATTTTTCTTTCAGGGCAATGGCGGCGGTATACCAACCCTCGCCGTATTCACCGTCGGTCAGATATTCGCCCGTAATAACGAGGTTGCCGTCTCTGACTTCAACCTGACTGTCGGCATTGTAGCCGCATCTTCTCGGTCCGTTGCCTCTGACAAACCACAAATCTGTGTTGAGGGAATCCCCCTCGAACTCATCATAAACAACAAGGTCGTAGCCCGTTAAATCGAGCTCCTGCCCTCTCGGAGTGAGCGGAGTGCCGAATATAAGCATCGAAACAATTTCAGCCATTGCAACCACGGTTGAAATAATCTTTTTGGGTGAAAACGTTGTGAAAAGATTGCCGAAATACTCAAAAAACTTTTCAATCGCCCACACTTCTCTTATACTTAAATGAAGAAATTCAATAATCTTTTCCCACATTATAAATTCTCCTCATATCGAAATGACCCCGCAAAATGCACGGGGTCATTTGTTTTATGCTTG
>JAZSGU010000089.1:0-3590 GCA_045532895.1 Acutalibacteraceae bacterium
GGTTGTTGTTGTTATTAACACAGTTCTCGGCGTTGTTCAGGAAAGCAAGGCGGAGGCGGCTATTGAAGCTCTTCAGGAGATGAGTGCCGCAACCTCAAAGGTTTTGCGTGATGGCAAGCTTGTTTCCGTTCGCAGCGAAGACCTTGTTATCGGCGATGTTATCGTGCTTGAAGCAGGCGATGCTGTTCCTGCAGACTGCCGTATTTTTGAATGCGCCAGCATGAAGATAGAAGAAGCCGCGCTCACCGGCGAATCCGTTCCCGTCGGCAAGCTTATCGAGGTTCTTACAGGCGATAAAAACGGCGATGTTCCCCTCGGCGACAGAAAGAACATGGCTTATATGGGCTCAACCGTTGTTTACGGCAGAGGCAAGGCTGTTGTTGTAGGCACGGGTATGAACACCGAAATGGGCAAAATCGCCGATGCCATTGCGCAGGCTGAAGAGGGTCAGACTCCTCTCCAGATTAAGCTTTCACAGCTTTCAAAAATCCTTACCTACCTTGTTCTCGGAATCTGCGTTGTTCTTCTCGCATTCCAGGTTATCACCGCATATTTCGGCGCAGGCCTGAGCTTCCATGTTTTCCTTGAAAGCTTTATGGTTGCCGTTTCTCTTGCGGTCGCCGCCATTCCCGAGGGTCTTGCGGCGGTTGTTACAATCGTTCTTTCAATCGGCGTTACCAACATGTCAAAGAAAAACGCCATTATCAGAAAGCTCACAGCGGTTGAAACTCTCGGCTGTGCGCAGATTATCTGCTCCGATAAGACAGGCACTCTCACACAGAATAAGATGACTGTTGTTGACCATTACGGCGACAATGAGGCTCTTATCGCAAAGGCAATGGCTCTTTGCTGCGACGCCGAAATCGACGAAGCGGGCGAGGTTACAGGCGAGCCCACAGAGGCGGCGCTTGTAGGCTATGCTTTTAAACTCGGCATGCCCAAGAATGACCTTGTTGCAAACGCTCCCAGAATCGGCGAAGCTCCGTTTGATTCGGGCAGAAAGATGATGTCAACTGTTCATCAGACTGCCGAAGGCATTGTTCAATATACAAAGGGTGCTCCCGATGTTATTCTTAATCTCTGTAAGTATGCACTCATCAACGGCGAAGTTGTTCCCTTCACAGAGGAAGTTAAGGCGGCGATTGTTGCCGATAACAAGAGAATGGCTGACCAGGCTCTCCGCGTGCTTGCGGTTGCTATGAGAAAATATGACTCTGCTCCTGCAGATTTTGCTCCTGAGGTTCTTGAAAATGACCTTATTTTCATCGGTCTTACCGGCATGATTGACCCTGCCCGTCCCGAAGTTAAGGCGGCTATCGAGGAATGCCGTTCAGCGGGCATCACTCCCATCATGATTACGGGCGACCACAAGGACACCGCCGTTGCAATCGCAATGCAGCTCGGTATCATCGAAGATGCTTCAAGCGCAATTACCGGCGCGCAGCTTGATGAAATCAGCGACGAGGATTTTGCGGAAAGAGTTACCGAATTCAGAGTTTATGCCCGCGTTCAGCCCGAGCATAAAACAAGAATTGTTAACGCATGGCGTGCACGCGGCATGATTACCGCAATGACGGGTGACGGCGTTAACGATGCTCCCTCAATCAAGAGTGCGGATATCGGCGTTGGCATGGGTATCACCGGCACAGATGTTACAAAGAACGTTGCGGACATGGTTCTTGCGGACGATAACTTTGCAACAATCGTTTCCGCTGTTTCCGAGGGCAGAAGAATTTACGATAACATCAGAAAGGCAATCCAGTTCCTTCTCGGCTCCAACCTTTCTGAAGTTCTTTCAATTTTCACTGCAACAATTCTGGGCTTCACAATTCTGAAACCCGTTCACCTTCTTTTCATCAACCTTGTAACAGACAGTATCCCCGCTCTTGCGCTCGGCCTTGAAAGACCCGAAAGAGATATCATGCAGCGCAAGCCCCGTTCCAGCAAAGAGGGCGTTTTCGCAGGCGGAATGGGCTTTGATGTTTTCTATCAGGGCGCACTTGTTACAATCCTTACACTTGCTGCATTCTTTATCGGCGAATTCCTTGAAACAGGTGTTCTCGATTTCTTCCATCCCGTTGAAAGCGGCGAGGGCATGACAATGGCATTCCTTACAATGTCAATGTGCGAAATCTTCCACTCATTTAACATGCGTTCACAGAGAGGCTCTGTTCTCGGCATGGCGTTCGGTCAGAAGTCACACAACTGGGTGCTTTACGGCGCAATGGTTGCTTCGCTTGTTCTTACAACAGCAATCATCGAAATTCCCGTTCTTGCAAATATGTTTGACTTCACACACCTTGACCCCTTGGCATACGGCATTTCAATCGGTCTTGCATTCCTTGTTATTCCCATTGTTGAAATCATCAAGGCAATCCAGAGAGCAGCAAGCAAGAAAGCATAACAGCGAAGAAATAACCCCCGTACCAAATCGGTACGGGGGTTTGTTCATTTGATTTGACTTTTATTTCTTTTTCATCTTTGGAAAAACGAGGCAGCCTGCGATAACCGCAACTGCCGCAACAACGGCAACTATAACCCATATCATGGATTCGCTGCCCGTATTCGGCGCAGTCACGGCGGGCTCTGCCGCAAAAGCGTAAAGCGCAACGGTAACAACGCTGACAATCATCAGCGCGCAAAGAACAAGCGCTGTTATTCTGACAAATAAATTGCGACCCTTCATAGTTTTCTCCTTGGCTTAATTAATCTTTAAAAGAGTTTTCATTGAAGCGCCTATTGACTCGGCGGTTGCAACGGCATCCTCTTTGGTCTTGCCGCAGCCCGCAACATAAACCTTGATTTTCGGCTCTGTTCCCGAGGGGCGGACGATTGCGGAGTTGCCGTTCGGAAGATTGTAGGCAAGAACATTGGATTTGGGCAGGTCAAGCGGAGCTTTTTCGCCTGTTTTTGTGTCGGTAATTGTGCTTGCCTCAAAGTCGCTGACTTTGAGCACTTCAAGACCTGCAAGCTCCTTGGGCGGATTCTCTCTGGTTTCGGTCATGATTTCAGCCATCTTTGCCATGCCGCTTGCGCCCTCAAACATAAAGTTATAAAGGCGGTCAACGTTAACGCCGAATTCGTCGTAAATGCCGTTGAGAACGTCAACAAGTGTCTTGCCCTTGCTCTTATAATAAGCCGCCATTTCGCAAATCATGAGCGAAGCGGCAACGGCATCCTTATCCCTTGCGTGAGTGCCGATAAGATAGCCGTAGCTTTCCTCAAAGCCCATAACAAAGCTGCTTTCTTTGCCCTCTTTTTCAAGATTTGCAATGAATTCGCCGACATATTTGAAGCCCGTGAGAACGTCCGTCACCTTGCAGCCGTATTTTGCGGCAACCTTGTCAACAAGGGGAGTTGAAACAAAGGATTTGGTCATGGCGGGGTTTTCGGGCAGAGTGCCGTTTTCTTTTCTTGCCGAAAGCATGTATTCCGTCAGAAGAACGCCCACATCGTTGCCCGAAAGAAGAACATATTCGTCGCCCGTTAAAACGGCGATGCCGACTCTGTCGCAGTCGGGGTCGGTTGCAAGAAGCAAATCCGCCTTTTCTTCCTTGGTCATTTCAATCGCGCATTCAAAAACCTGCTTG
>JAZSGU010000189.1:0-10301 GCA_045532895.1 Acutalibacteraceae bacterium
ATCCTTTGACCTGGTTTGCCTGGCAGAAGAGATTTACGATGAATTCGGCGTAAAGCTCACCGCTGATATTTTCAGAGAATGCGACACAATCGGTAAGCTTGCATCATATATAGGATAATAACAAAAAGGGGCTGTAAAACAGCCCCTTTTTTAAGTGAAAAGTTTATTCTGTCCACCACTCGCTTTGCCAGATTCGCTCGGTCAGCTCTTTTTCAATCACGGCAATTTTATCAAAATCCATGGCGTCTATATAACAGCCCTCAAGGTCGTCGTGAATATCCTTTGCCATTTTCAGAGCGCACACCGCTTCGTCAAGCAGCTCCTTTGCCGCCTTGCGCGAAAAAGCGAGCCTTGCCCTGTGCGAAGCCATGGAATCAGCCGAATAAAAACGGCGGAGCGACACATTTTTTGTGGGAATAATATTGATATTGCAGAGCTTGTCGGCGGTAAAGAATCCGAGCGACAGCTCTTTTATTATTATGTGGCGTATTGCCTTTTCGTTGCTGACACTCGGGCTTGAAATAACCGAAAATCCGCTTGCCAGCGCATAGGTGCGAAGCTGCTCAATAAGCATAGAGGCGGCAACCCCGAAATCATCTTCAAAAATAACGGTCTGGTCGCAAAGCTCCTGCACGGTTTCGGTTAAAAAATAATATCCTTTCGGCGTTATCGCATCAAGCATGCGTATTTTTTCAAGCCCGATTTTACCGACGGGCTTTTTGAAATATCTGTTTGCAACCCGTGCGGCATAGCGCATAAGCCGCGCTTCGTCAAGGCAGTCGCGGCATATTTTTTCGCCGTCGCCGAAAATCGAAAAAGCGGATTCGATAAAACGCCTGCTGCGCTTGTGGCAGGTTTTGTTTTTGTCGGTCAGGGCGATTATTTCGTCCTTTCTTGAAAGAAGCTTTTTCTTATCCCAGCAGTCGCCGAGGTTGATTATTTCGCCGCTTGCGCCGGGGTAATCGGGGTCCATCGTGTGGGGCGAGGTGCCGTCTGCAATGCTTACGCGAAGCGACGGAAAAATAACGCCGTCCAGCGATGACGGGTCCGACGAGCAATAAATACGTTCGCATTCTATATCCCTTTTTTCAATTTCATCCGCAATTTTTTTCATCATGGAGGATTTGCCCGTGCCGGGTCCTCCTTTGATTATATAAGTATACTGACCTTCTATTTTCGGCGTAAGCTGTGAAAAACATGAGAAAAATCCGTTTTTACCGCTTGAACCCAAAAAATATGACTCTTTCATAATCAGCCCCCTTTGATATCAAAATATTCAAATTTCCGCATTTTGTGAAAAAACAAGATGTTTTTGACATGCTTTTTTTAATTTTTTATCTGAAAATGAAAATATAGCCCCTAAAAGCAAAAATTTCACTTGATATTATTTAAAATATATTATATAATATATCGGTAAATGAATATTTAAGCAGAGCAGCTTTCTTTTAGTCATGTGGCGTGTGGGTCCTGTGCGACAGGGCACCGTGAACCATGTCAGGCGGGTGAACCGAGCAGCATTAAGCGGACAGTCTTGTGCGCCACAGTCTGCCTGCCGCCATATGACTAAGAGAAAGCTGTTTTTTAAAAGGAGTGAAAGGATGTATCAGGCGCTTTACAGAAAATGGAGACCCAAAAGCTTCAGCGATGTTTACGGTCAGCCGCATGTAACAAAAACCCTGCAAAGCCAGCTTGAAAGCGGCAGAATATCTCACGCTTATCTTTTTACGGGCTCTCGGGGCACGGGCAAAACAACCTGCGCAAAAATCCTTTCAAAGGCGGTCAACTGCCTTTCACCGATTAACGGCAACCCCTGCAACGAATGCGAAATCTGCCGCGGAATCGAAAACGGCTCAATCCTTGACGTTATCGAAATTGACGCTGCCAGTAACAACGGCGTTGACAATATCCGCGATTTGCGCGAGGAAGCAAATTTCACCCCCGCAAACGCAAAATTCAGGGTTTACATCATCGACGAGGTTCACATGCTCTCAATCGGCGCGTTCAATGCGCTGCTTAAAACACTTGAAGAGCCGCCCTCACATGTTATTTTTATCCTTGCAACAACAGAAATACATAAGCTGCCCTCAACAATTCTTTCAAGATGCCAGCGATTTGATTTTAAGAGAATCGCTCCCGAGGATATAACGGCAAGGCTTATGTTTGTTGCCGAAAAAGAGAATGTCAGCCTGACTCAAAACGCCGCAAGCCTTATCGCAAGAATAGCTGACGGCGGCATGCGCGACGCTCTTTCTTTGCTTGACCGCTGCTTTGCAATGGGAACGGATATTGACGAAAACACAGTCAGCGACGCCGCGGGCATTGCGGGCACTATCCACCTTTTCTCGTTTTCGGAATTTGTTGCAAAGGGCGATTTTACAAGCTCGTTAAAGCTTGTTTCAAGGCTTCACAGCGAAAGCTGCGATATCGACAGCCTTTGCACGGAATTAACTCTTCACTTCCGCAACCTTATGGTTGCAAAAACAGTTTCGGACTGCGAGGGTCTTATCGTCTGCTCCAAGGACGAGCTTTCAAAGCTCAAAGAAAGAGCAGGGGAATTCAAGCTTTCAAAGATTCTTGACTGCATCGAAATCCTTGAACAGACCTCAAAGAATATTAAAAATGCCGCAAACAAGAAAATCCAGCTTGAAGCGGCTGTTATAAAAATGTGCGCCCCCGCATCGGCATCGGGCGTAATCCCCGAGGGGCTTGAAGAGCGAATCTGCAAGCTTGAAGAAACGGTTGCAAACAAATCATTCACCGCCCCCGTTTCCGCTCCCGCGGCGGCAAAACCCGCCGAAAAATCCGCAGAGCCCAAACACGAAGCCCCCGCACCTGAAAATGAGAACAAAGAAGTAGCTCCGCCGCCTGTCGAAGAGCAGAGCGACATTCCAGACGGACCTTTTGCAAACTGGCCAGACGTGCTTGATAAAATCAAGATTTATGATGCTCCGCTTTCCGGAATTTTGGCGAATTCAACCGCATTATTCAAGAGCGGCAGAGTGGTTATCTGCTCCGAAAACCCGACTCTTTTCGACTTTATCTGCACAGACACTCATTCAAAAGAGCTTTCAAGAGCGGTTTTCGAGGTTATGGGCAGAAAGATGAAAATTGCGGTTTCCAACCCCGAAAAACAAAAAACGGCAGCAAATCCGCTTGAAAATTTAAAGGCAAAAATAAATCAGTTTAATTCAAATAATTAACGGAGGAATATAAAATGAAAGCAAGAATCCCCGGCGCTCCCCAGGGCGGCAACATGATGAAAAAAATTCAGGAAATGCAGGAAAATATGCAGAAAATCCAGCAGGAGGTTGAAGCAACCGAATTTTCCTCCACAGTCGGCGGCGGCGCAGTTGAGGTTGTTGTTACCGGTGCTCACGAGGTAACCGCGGTTAATCTTAAGCCCGAGGTTGTTGACCCCGACGATATCGAAATGCTTCAGGACCTTATTATTTCCGCTTTCAATGAAAGCATCCGCAAGGCTAACGATGCAATGGAGCAGGGCATGGAAAGAGCTAAAGGCGGCCTTTCAATCCCCGGTCTTTTCTGATGAGCGGATTTACACCGTCTTTAGAAAGACTTATCGAACAGTTTGCGCGGCTTCCGTCTGTCGGTAAAAAAAGTGCACAAAGGCTGGCATTCCACATTCTCAACATGTCGGATGCAGATGCCAAAAAGTTTACCGACACAATTATGACCGCCCGCGAATCCATTAAAAAGTGCGAGATTTGCTGCAATCTTACCGACGGCGAGGTTTGCAGCATCTGTTCTTCACAGTCAAGGGATAAATCAACAATCTGTGTTGTTGAGGACCCGCGCGATGTTATGGCCATTGAACGCACCCACGAATACAACGGGCTTTATCACGTTCTTCACGGAGTTATTTCACCGATGAACGATATTAACCCCGAGGATATCTGCATCAAAGAGCTGCTTATGCGCTTGGGTGATGACACAGTGAAAGAGGTTATCATGGCAACCAACCCAACGGTTGAGGGCGAGGCAACCTCAATGTATATATCGCGCCTTATTAAGCCGCTCGGCGTTAACGTCAGCCGCCTTGCCTACGGCGTGCCCGTCGGAGCGGACCTTGAATATGCGGATGAATTTACACTTATCCGCGCTTTAGAGGGCAGAAAAGAGCTTTAAAAGTTAAAAATTAAAAGTGAAGAGTAAAAAGTTTCGGATAGGCTCCGCCTATAACCGATTTTATTATGGGTACGGGTGAAACCCGTCATCAACTTTTCACTTTTAACTCTTCATTTTTCACTCACTTTTTTAAAAAAGTTATCCACAAAGTTATACTTATTCACATACGGGTTTTCCACATTTCAACTTTGTCAAAAAATGGGACGTTGAAAACCCTGACTTTTCCACAAAAAAATGTTGATATTTTTTACCTCACTTTCCAATAAAATCAACGCTTTTCAGAGTTATACCATATTTCAACGCCCCCTACTATTACTACTATAAATATATATATTAAGTATATATTTATATAAGAGCGGAAAATTGAAAAAATCTTTAAAGCCTATAAAACAGGCTTAACCTATGTGGAAAAGTTTAAAACCATTAATGCGACACTATAAGGGAGGATATTCCAATGAAAATAATATGCAGCACGCTTGAGCTTTCAGAGGCTTGCCAGAATGTTCAGAGAGCGGCTTCAACCAAAACGGCAATCCCCGCAATCGAGGGTATTCTTATGGTTGCCAAGGACGGCACTCTCACCCTGACGGGCTATGACCTCGAAATGGGAATAACCACCTCAATCCCCGCAAAAATCGAGGAAGAGGGCGAGCTTGTTCTTAATGCTCACATGTTCAGCGAAACTTTGAGAAAGCTGCCTGACAGCAATGTTAACATCTACAGCGATTCAAGACATATCGCTTCAATTTCTTGCGGTGATTTCGAATCAACTCTTATCGGCATTTCCGCCGAGGAATATCCCGACCTTCCCTCGGTCTCGGGCGGATACCCCATTTCCGTTCAGCAGGGTATTCTTAAGGATATGGTCAGAAAAACAATTTTCTCGGCTGCTGTTAAGGACAGCAAGATAGTCCACACGGGCATTAAGTTCGAGATTGAAGAAAATCACATCAGACTTATTGCCGTTGACGGCGTTCGCCTTGCTATAAGAAACGAAAATATCAGCTACAGCGGCGAAAATCTTTCTTTCGTTGTGCCTGCAAAAACTCTTTCAGAGGTTGTTAAGCTCATGAATGACGACGATGCCATGGTGACGCTCGGTATCGGCAAAAGACACATTGTTTTTGAGGTTGGCGGCTATAACATCATTTCCCGCTTGCTTGACGGCGAATTTCTTAATTATAAGGCGGCAATTCCCTCTGCAACAAAAACTGTTATCCGCGTAAACACAAGAAGCTTTGTTGACAGCATCGACAGAACTTCTCTTATCATCACCGAAAAAATCAAGAGCCCCGTTAAGTGCGTTTTTGATGAAAATATGATTAAGATGTCAAGCATCACATCTCTCGGCACGGCAAACGACAGAATCCCCGCTTTGATTGAGGGCGAAACCTGCACAATCGGCTTTAATAATAAGTATATGCTTGATGCTCTTCGTGCCTGCGACACAGACGAGGTCAGAATCATGCTCAACGGCGCGGTTGCACCCATTCTTATCGTTCCCAACGAGGGTGACGGTTTCATATTCTTAATTCTTCCCGTGAGGCTGAAAAATGAAGATTAAAGTTAAGGTTGCCGAAAAACAGCAGGTATCAAAAAAAATTGATACTGATTTTATAAGACTCGATGCCTTTCTTAAAATGTGTGATGCCGTGCAGACGGGCGGACACGCAAAGATTGTTATTCAGGAGGGCGAGGTCAGGGTCAACGGCGAAGTATGCACCCAGAGAGGCAAAAAGCTCCGCAAGGGTGACTGCGCCGAATTTGAACGCGTTGTTTATAACGTTGAATGATTTTTGAAAGGAATGGTAAAATTTGATAATTAAACACCATTCCGCAAAAAATTTCAGAAATCTTGAGTCGGTTTCATTCGCTCCGCACCCGGAAATGAACGTTATTTACGGCGAAAACGGTCAGGGCAAAACAAATATAATCGAAAGTATTTGGCTTTTGACGGGCTTTTACAGCTTCCGAGCAAGAAAAAATGCCCAGCTCATTGAGCAGGGCAAAGACGAAGCCGAAATTGAAAACATATTTTATTCACACTCGCGTGAACAAAATGCCGTTATGAAGATAAACAAGCGCAAAGAGCTGGTTTTGAACGGCGTTAAAGAAGAATCGCCGCGCGTGATGATGGGCAAATATTTTGCCGTTGTTTTTTCGCCCGCAACCCTCGGAATCGTTCAGGACGGTCCCGGCGAAAGGCGAAAGTTTATTGACATTGCGTTGAGCCTTATAAAGCCGAATTACGCTGTTTTAATGTCGCGCTATTTGCGCGTGCTTGACCAAAGAAATGCGCTTTTGAAAAAGCTTGGCGAAAGAAGCTTTGAATTTGATTATATGGCTCCTTGGGACACCGAGCTTGCAAACCTCGGCGCAAAGATAATCAAATACCGTCTTGATTATATCGAGCAGCTTTCCGCGCTTTCAAGCGAAATTTATAACGGAATCAGCTCCGGCAGAGAAGCTTTTTCGTTCTATTATGATTTTTCAAAAGAAAACATAAGTGAAGATGAAATAAAAGAAAAACTTATTTCTGAAATAGAAAAATCGCGTGAAGCCGATATAAAAAGGCTTTATACCAACGCAGGTCCGCACACACACGACCTTGTGCTCACTCTCAACGGCAGAGATGCCAGAACCTTCGGTTCGCAGGGTCAACAAAGGTCATGCGCGCTTGCAATGAAGCTTGGCGAGGCTTCAATAATCGAAAAAATAACGGGCGAATGCCCCGTTGTTTTGCTTGACGACGTTATGAGCGAGCTTGATGAAGGCAGGCAGACGTTTATTTTGAATTATCTTGACAACTGGCAGGTATTTATCACCTGCTGCGACCCGTCGCAGCTTCTGCGCTCCAAAAAAGGCAAGGCGTTTGAGGTTATTAACGGCGAAATAAAAGAAATGGAGTAAAAAATGTATCTTCATCTCGGAATGGATAAGGTTATCACCTTTGATGAAATAATCGGAATATTTGACTTAGACACAACCACCGTTTCAAAGCGCACAAGGGATTATCTTGCAAAAGCGGAGAAAGAGGGGATTGTTGAAAACGTATGTTATGATATTCCGAAATCTTTCATTGTCTGCCGCGATAAAAACGGCAAAGACAGAGTTTATATTTCGCAGATTTCCTCCACCACACTCTTAAAAAGAACGGGTTATGTTGATTCACTTACAAATGTATAAAGAATTAAGGAACGGTTTTGCCGTTCCTTTTTTTATTATTCAAGTGCAGAAAGGATTGAAGCAATTCTTGCAAGGTCGTCTTTATCGTAGAATGCAATTTCGAGTGTTCCGCATTCCTTGCCGCCTTTGGTAACAACCCTTGCTTTTCTGCCGAGAGAATTATTTAACGAAAGCTCAACCTCGTCAAAAAATGTGTGGCGGGCGGGGGCTTGTTTCTTTTCTTTCTTTTCAGCGGTAAGCGATTTAACAAGCTTTTCCGTATTTCTGACGGAAAGACCTTTTTCGATTATTAATTCCGCTGTGGAAATAATAAGTTTTTCATCGTCCAATGCCGCAAGGGTGCGTGCGTGACCCGCGGAAAGCTTGTTTTCGCGCACCATGTCAAGCACCTTTTCAGGCAGCTTTAAAAGACGCAGAGCGTTTGCAACGGCGGGGCGGGATTTGCCGACCTTTTGCGCCGCCTCTTCCTGCGTTAAATCAAAATCCTTCATAAGGCTTGCAAAGCCGAGAGCTTCTTCAACTGGATTAAGGTCCTCGCGCTGTAAATTTTCTATTAAAGAAATAACAGCGGCTTCTGTGTCCGAAAGCTCTTTAATAACAACGGGCACTTGTGTTAAGCCCGCAATGCGGCTTGCCCTCCAACGTCTTTCGCCGGCAACAAGCTGATATCCGCCGCCGATTATCGGGCGAACAAGCAAGGGCTGCAAAACGCCGTGCTGCGCGATTGAATCGGCAAGCTCCGAAAGAGCCGCTTCGTCAAACAGCTTTCTTGCCTGCTCCTTGTTAGGCTCAATATCCATTAAATTCAGCTTCACGGGTTGAGCTGAACTTGTTTCTTCTAAAGAATTATCCGCAAGCAGAGAGCCGAGACCTCTGCCAAGACCGCCTTTTTTCGGTGCCATAATATTTCTCCTTATTTGTTATTCATTCTCAAAAATTCGTCTGCAAGGTCGCTGTAAGCATGCGCACCCTTTGAGGATTTGTCGTAATACATAACGGGCTGACCGTAGCTCGGAGCCTCCGAAAGGCGCACGTTTCTGGGAATGACCGTTGAATATACCTTTTTAGGAAAGCATCTTTTAACCTCTTCAACAACCTGCTGTGTGAGGTTGAGCTGACCGTTATACATTGTCAGCAGCACGCCCTCAATTTCTATGTAGGGGTTATAAAGACGTTTAACGGTTCTGACGGTTGAGATAAGCTGTGAAAGACCTTCAAGTGCAAAAAATTCGCATTGAATGGGAACAATCAGAGTATCCGCCGCGCAGAGACCGTTGAGAGTAATCAGGCCGAGAGAGGGGGGACAGTCAAGAAAAATAAAATCAAAATCATCAACAATGGCGGCAAGCGCATTTTTGAGCTTTGACTCGCGCTTTTGAAAATCGATAAGTTCAAGCTCCGCGCCCGCAAGGTCCATGCTCGACGGCATAACATAAACGTTTTCATACGGAGTTTTAACCACCGCATCAGCCGCCGAAGTGCCGCCGATAAGCACGCTGTAAGAGGATTTTTCAAGCCCCTTTTTGTTTATGCCGAGTCCGCTGGTTGAATTGCCCTGGGGGTCGATATCAACAAGCAGGGTTTTATATCCCTTGCTGCCGAGAGCGGCAGTAAGGTTAACTGCGGATGTGGTTTTGCCCACGCCGCCTTTTTGGTTAACGATTGCAATAATTTTACCCAAAATAATCGCTCCTGAATAAATTATAATGTAATTAATATTAGCTGTGTATATACAGTATATCATAATATATATAAAAATGGAAGAAAAAAATAAAAGTTTAAATTAAGAAGTAGGGGCGATTCACGAATCGCCCGCTCATTTTAAACATTGTTTCACGTGAAACAGCAAGAGGGGCAGACCCGAAAGCCTGCCCCTCCCGCTGTGGATGTGGGTGTGAAAGAGAAAGATATGGTAAGTTAGGAGTGGTTAAAGTTACGCAGAAGTTTTCTTTGCTTTTATACAGCAGTTTCTGCTTTTTGGAATTCGCACGATGTATTCTATATATTCGTCGGTTTCGCTTTTGGCGGAATCCGCTTCAATGCCCGCGCGGCGCATTGTGTCAACCGCGTGGTTAAGGGTATTAACAAAAATTCTGACATCCTTAAAAAGCTTGACGGGCGGCTGTCTGCGGTGGCTGTCATTGGTAAGAATCTGAGAAACAAGCTTTTCCGTTTCGCTTACCGTCAGCCTTTTATCCGCGATTATTGATAATGCGCGCTCCATCTGGCTTATCTGTGTCAGGCGCAAAAGAGCTCTCGCGTGGCGTTCCGTCAGGTTTTCCTGCGTTATTTTCAGGCGTATTTCCTCCGGAAGCCGAAGCAAACGCAGCTTGTTGGAGATTGTCGGCGGGGCTTTGCCGAGCTTTTTGCAAATATCGTCGCGGCTCATGCCGTAGTCGGTTATCAGCTTTTCAATAGCAACGGCTTCTTCAAAAAATCCGAGGTCGCTGCGCTGAATGTTTTCAATAAGAGCGAAAAGGGCGGATTTTTCATCATTTGCCTCCATTATTATGCACGGTATCTGCGTTATGCCCACAAGCCTTGAAGCGCGCAGGCGTCTTTCGCCCGATATCAGTTCATAGTTGCCCTTGCTGTTGATTCGAACCGCGATTGGCTGAATTATGCCGTTTTGCCTGATGCTCTGCGCCAAGCCCTCCAGCTCGTCAAAATCAAAGCGGCGGCGGGGTTGGTTGGGATTCGGATAAATTTCCTCTTGTGGCACAAGAATTATCTGCCCGCCAATTTTATATTTACCGGATTTCAAAAATCAAATCCCCCCTTCGATGAGTTAATCATATCACCGAAAGGGGGGGTTTGTCCAGCTTATTCGATAGCCATAAAACTGCCGTAATCGACAGTCAATATTAAATTTATAGGGGCTTTTTCGCAATCTGTGCGGATACGCGCGGGTATTTTGGCGGAACTTGCGATATCTTTTTGATAACAACTATCGTTCTTTCGCCACCATC
>JAZSGU010000200.1:0-26921 GCA_045532895.1 Acutalibacteraceae bacterium
AGCTCATTCAGCCCCACAATAACTGCCGCCGCATCTGCGCTGCCGCCAGCAAGTCCCGCAGCAAATGGAATGCGCTTTTCTATGGCTATTTCAACATTAGGGGATATTCCTGTTTTCTTGAAAAACGCCGACGCCGCTTTATATGCAATGTTGCTCTCATCGCTCGGGAGCCTTTCATCGGAGCAGGTCAGAAAAATTCCGCTTTTTTCGCTTTGAGAAAGAGTCACCTCGTCGGAAAGTCCGACGGACTGCATAACCATAAACAAGCTGTGATATCCGTTATCAAGCCTGCCGATAATATCAAGAAAAAGGTTTATTTTTGCGGGGGCATTAACAGTCAGCATAACATCTGCTCCTTTCGCACTTACTCAATGGGTACCATTGTGGGCATTCTGTTTTGATAAACGGCAACGCTGTCAAAACCGCATCTGAGCGCAAGCTCATAGCCTTGCTCGATGCCGGCACCGAGATGCTCTGCATAATGGGCATCGGAGCCGACTGTTATCAGCCTGCCGCCAAGCTCTTTATATCTTTTAGCTATGTTTTCATCGGGCGAGGTAACGCCGATTGGCTGGCGCAGACCCGCCGTGTTTATTTCGAGCGCTTTTTCGTTTTTAATAAGGGTTACAAGGATTTCATCAATTATCTCCGAAAACTTTGACATGTCAACGGGCTTGCTGTATTTGCCGACAATATAGCGCAGTGGGTATGTCAGGTGAGCAAGAGCATCAAACCTTGCCCACTCGGCAAGCTTTAACTCCCATTCAAAATACTGCCTTAAAAGCGCCATATAGTCGATACTTTCATCACTGAAATCCATGTAATAAAAATCCTGCATTTCGGGCAGATTATGTATTGCACCGATAACAAAATCATATTTCATTGTGTCAAGCAGTTTTTCGGAAACAGGCTTGTTGTAAACCGCCTGACCGAGCTCAGCACCCACACAAACCATAAGCTTGCCGTTAAACGCGGAACGAGCTTTGGCAACCTCAAAAAAAGACTGTATCGCCGTGCGGTCAAAGCTGTCACGGAAAAAGGCATCCATTTCAAGGTGGTCAGTGAACGCAACTCCGCGCAGCCCCTTCATACACGCCGTTTCGCAAAGAAACATTGTTGAATGATGGCCGTCAAATGAATTGTCGGTATGAGTATGCAAATCGATAAGATTTTTAAAAGCCATGACACATCGCTCCTTTATAATCTTTATAATATCACATTTTTTGGAATTGGAACAGATAAAATCAAAAAAATATTGTTTATATACATAAAATATGATAAAATATAAAAAAAGTATGGGAGGCACAGCATGAAAGTAATCGTTACCGGCTCAAAAGGTCAGCTCGGCACGGATGTTATGGCAGAGCTTGAAAAAATCGGAGCGGTGCCCGTAGGCGCGGATTTACCCGAGCTTGACATAACCGATGCCGAAGCAGTTGAAAATTTCACAAAAAAGCACAATGCCGATGCGGTTATCCATTGCGCCGCCTTTACAAATGTTGACATTGCCGAAACAGAAAAAGAAACCTGCAGAAGAATAAATGTTGACGGCACTTTAAACATTGCCCGCGCCTGCGCAAAACACGGCATGAAACTGCTGTATTTGAGCACGGACTATGTTTTCGGCGGTGACGGCGAAACTCCGTTTGAAACCGACAGCCCCACTTTCCCTTGCAACTATTACGGTGAAACAAAGCTTGCGGGCGAAAAAGCAGTTGCCGAAAACTGCGAAAAACATTTTATTATCCGCATTTCATGGGTGTTTGGCGAAAACGGCAAAAACTTTGTTAAAACCATGCTCCGCCTTTCAAATGAGCGAAGCGAAATTACGGTTGTCAACGACCAGATAGGTTCCCCTACCTACACAAAGCATCTTGCGGTTTTGCTTTGTAAAATGGCGTCAACAGAAAAATATGGCACATACCACGCAACCAACGAAGGCTTTTGCAGTTGGGCGGAGTTTGCCGCAAAAATAATGGAGCTTTCGGGTGCACAGACAAAAATAACACCCATACCCAGCAGCGAATACAAATCCGTTGCCGCAAGACCCGCAAACTCACGTCTTTCCAAAAAATCGCTTGATTTAAACGGCTTTGACCGCCTGCCGCATTGGCAGGATGCATTAAAAGAATTTTTAATTAACTGTTTGTAAATTAAATGTGCGTCGTATTATAATTCTTTTTTAGACTTGTAATGCGGCGCATTTTATATTATAATAGATTTAATTATTGTTTACGGAGCGTCTGTTAATGGATAAAGAAAACAGAAAAGTTAATAGAAGCGTTCAGCAAGGCGAAAACCGTTCAAATGCACTTGACGAGATTATGGACGGCTTTTATGATTTGAGTAGCCTTTATTCAGACTCAGACGCGCCCAAAACCCAAGCTTCCAAAACAAGAGAAGAGGAGCTTCGTCTTAAAGACGAGAAACGGCGCGAGCTTGAAATGCAGGCAATCAAGGAGGATATCGAAAGAAGATATTCACTGCAGCTTGAGGATGCCAGAAGCAAAATTGAGCCTGAAGTTAAAAAAATAAAGCGAAAGGCGCCCGCGCCAAAGCCCGAGTCCGCGCCCGAAGTTGCACCCGAAGTTGCACCCGAAGTGGAAGTGCGCGAAGCGGTGCGTGAAGAGCTTGAACGCATTAACGAAATTATCAACGGTGAGGAAGCGGCAAAAAAGCCCCTGGCCCAAAAAAATAAACCAAAGTCTCCTAAAAAGGCAAAAACAAAAAAAGCAAAGAAACAAAAAACTATCGACTTATCACAGGCAAACCCTCTCTATTCGGTTTTTTATCTTTTCGGCGACAGTATCTGTGACTTTTTAAAAATCGCATTTACTTTTATATTTAAAATAATCAAAGCACCGTTTGCGCGAATTTACCGCGCTCTTTCAAGCGCAACGGAAAGCACAAAGCTTAAGGCGCACAAACGCTTCACCGCAACGGTTAACGAAACAGTGCATTTCAGAAATGAAATCCGCCACGGAATAAAGGTTATCAAGCGTGCACTGAAAAAACCGAAGGCTCTGCCAGCTATTATTGCCCATTATTTTAAAAAAGCATTTTCACGCCACGGCACACTGCTTAAAACCGCATTTAACACTTTATTACCGATAGTATCTCTTTTAATATTAATCGCAACCGTCAATTTCTGGAACGGCGTAACCTTTGCTCTGGAGGTCATTTATAACGACCAAAGCATAGGCTATATCAGCGACGAATCCGTTTATATCGAAGCAAAAAATCTTGTAAAAGACCGTTTGAGTGCCGGTGCTTATACCTCTGAAAACATAGAGGCAACCGTTGCCGCGGCGCCCGCCGCCAACTTTAACGCGCGCTACTCCCTTTCTCTTGTTTCGCTTGACGAATTGAACGATGCTTATGCTATATCGGACAAAATGATTGAAAATTCCGTTGACAACCTTACCCACGCCTGCGGAATTTACATTGACGGCGAATTTGTTTGCGCAGTTAAAAATGAGGCGGATGCAAAAACCGTTTTTGATAATATTCTTGCTCCCTACAAAGCAGATGCACAGAGCGGCGGTTATGTTGTAAGCCTTGCGGAAACGATAGACTATGTTCAGGGGCTTTACCGCGAAGACGGCGCTGTCATGTGGGATGCGGCAAGGCTTGCCGATGCTCTCAACGGCTCCGCAAAAACTCATTCGGCTGCTGCAGGCGACACGCTTGAAAGCATTTCGCTCCTTTACGGGGTTGATGAAGACACTCTTAAAGAGCTTAACCCCGACTGCGATTGGGAAAATCTCACAGAGGGTACTTCAATTAAAATCAAAAGCTCCGAAAAGCTTGTCAGTATCAAAAAGATTGTTACAACTTCGGAAATCCGCGAAATAGAATTCGAAACCGTCAAGAGGCGTGATGCCACAAAATACAGTGGCTACAGACGCGTTTCTCAAAAGGGTGTTAACGGCTCCGAGCGCGTTACAAAAACCAAGATATATATCGACGGAGTGCTCGAAGATACTCAATACGACTATGAAACCCTTGAAGAGCCCGTTGACGAGATTGTTACAGTCGGCACAAAGACCACCTATAACGGCGTTTATATCGGCTCCGCTTCCAAAAAAGGCTTCCTGTGGCCCGCCCCGAGCTGCCGCTATGTCAGCTCGCCTTACGGCTGGCGAAGCAGAGGCTGGCACAGCGGAATTGACCTTGTCAAATCTGGCGGCGGCGCAAGCGGCACCCCCGTTATCGCTTCAAGAAGCGGACGCGTTGAGGTTGTTCAGCGAAGCAACTCGGGCTACGGTCAGATGGTGCTCATAAATCACGGTGACGGCTACAAAACACGGTATGCTCACATGATAAAAGGCTCGATAACCGTTTCTGTCGGCGACTATGTTGAAGCAGGTCAAACAATCGGCAAGGTCGGCTCAACCGGCAACTCCACCGGACCTCATCTTCACTTTGAAGTTATTTATAACGGCGAAACCAAAAACCCGGCAAATTATATTTATTAAAACAAAGCGAACCCGTTTGATGAAATTTCATCAGGCGGGTTCGCATATTTTATGTGAAAACATGTACATAATACTATTGCCTGATTTTAAAAACGGAGGTAGTTTTTATGTTAAAAAGATTTTTAGCCGTTATTTCATGTCTGACCGCCGCAACATGTATTTTCTCTGCGTGTAACGGCAACACAAACACGGGAACCGGCGGCAACACAGGCAATGCAACAGTAAAAGAAATACGCTATCTCAACTTCAAGCCCGAAATTGCAGAGGTTTATGACGAGATTTCCGCCGCATACGAAAAAGAAACGGGTGTAAAGCTTATTGTTGAAACAGCCGCTTCAGGCACCTATGAATCAACCTTGACGGCACGAATGGCAACAAGCAATGCTCCGACGATTTTTCAGATTAACGGCCCGATAGGCTACACTTCATGGGCAGAATACTGCGCGGATTTGAAATATACCGAGCTTTACAAGCACTTGACCGACAAATCGCTTGCGGTAACGGCAAACGGCAATGTTTACGGCATTCCCTATGTCGTTGAGGGCTACGGAATTATTTATAACTCAAAAATTCTTGATGCATACTTCGCTCTGCCCGAAAAAGCAACGGATTATTCATCTGTTGACGAAATCAAAAGCTTTGATACTCTCAAAGCGGTTGTTGAGGATATGCAGAAAAACAAGGATAAGCTCGGCATTGACGGCGTTTTTGCGGCAACCTCGCTCAAAACCGGCGAAGACTGGCGCTGGCAAACCCACCTGATGAATATTCCGGTTTCTCTTGAATTTGAAAACAAGGGTATCGATTTAACGGGCGACGGCTACAAAACGATTGACTTCACCTACGCCGAAAACTTCAAAAACATTTTTGACCTTTATATAAACAACTCAACAACCGATAAAAAACAGCTCGGCACTCTTGATGTTACCTCGTCAATGGCTGAATTCGCTCTGGGCAAATGCGCCATGGTGCAAAACGGCAACTGGGGAGCATCACAAATTCTCGGCGTTTCAGGCAACACGGTTGCCGCAGAGGATATCAAATTCATGCCTGTCTATATGGGCATTGAGGGCGAAGAAAACACGGGTCTTTGCATCGGCACGGAAAACTTTATCTGTATCAATGCCAAAGCAAGCGAGAACGAGCAAAAGGCTGCAGAAGATTTTTTGTATTGGCTTTTCAGCTCCGATACGGGAAAGGATTTTGTTGTTAACAAACTCGGCTTTATTGCTCCGTTTGACACGTTTGAAGCCGCTGAAGTGCCCGACGACCCGCTTGCAAGAGAGATTACGCGCTGGATGAATATGGATAACATCACAAATATCCCGTGGAATTTCACGGTTTTCCCGAGCGTTCACTATAAGGACAATCTCGGCGCAGCTCTGCTTAAATATGCGCAGGGCACAATGACATGGGACGAGGTTAAAACCCTCGCGGTCAATGAATGGAAAAGCGAATTCGGGGTATAATTCTACGGCAGAGAATTTAAACAAATAATTCAATTTTGTTTTGGTGAAGAATGAAGAACAAACAGTGAAAATTTAAAGATAGGCTTTGCCCATTACCAATTAATATTACGGGCGTGGGCAGAGCCTACCCGAATCCTTTCACTCTTCACTTTTAACTTTTCACTACTTAAAACTTCCCGGAGCTGATAAAATGCAGAAAACGCTAAAAAAATATTTTCCGATATTTGCGCTGCCCACCCTTACCGCCTTTGCGGTTTCTTTTGCCGTTCCGTTTGCAATGGGCGTTTATCTTTCGTTCACGGAATTTAAGGTTGTTAACAGCCGCGAGTGGGTAGGGCTCTCAAACTACATTAAAATATTCACAACAGACGAAACCTTTCTGCATTCGCTTTGGCTGACTGTCAAATTCACATTTGTTTCGGTTATAACCGTTAATCTTATCGCCTTTTCGGTTGCTTTGCTTTTAACAAAAGGACTCAAAGGCACAAATCTTTTCAGAACAGTATTTTTTGTGCCGAATCTCATAGGCGGCATTGTCCTTGGCCACATATGGAGCTTGATTATTAACGGCATTTTGGGAATATTCGGCGTTGATATCACATATAATCCCGAGTACGGGTTTTGGGGACTGGTTGTTCTTACCAACTGGCAGCTTATCGGATATATGATGATTATATATATAGCAGGCATTCAGAATATCCCAGATTATCTCGGCGAAGCCGCGGCGATTGACGGCGCATCACCTGCGCAGGTTCTTTTTCACATTACCTTGCCGATGGTAATGCCGTCGGTTACAATCTGCACCTTTCTAACCCTGACCAACTCTTTCAAGCTGTTTGACCAAAACCTTGCGCTCAACGGAAAATCGCCCGAAACTTCTCTGCTTGCGCTCGATATATATAAAACTTTTTATGACCACACGGGGCTCAAGCTTGCGCAATGGCACGGCATGGGTCAGGCAAAGGCTGTTATATTTTTTCTGCTGGTTGCGGTTATCGCGTTTATCCAGCTTCGCGCAACAAGACAGAGGGAGGTTGAACACTGATGAAAAAATCAATAAGCAAATCGCTGATATATATACTTTTATTCTTTATTGCAGTTGTGTTTTTAGCTCCGATAATCATAATTTTGTTCAATGCATTCAAAAGCAATTTTTATATTTCCTCCTCCCCCTTTTCAATCCCGAATGCCGACACCTTTGCGGGCTTTGATAACTTTATAAAGGGCTTTACTCAATCTGATTTCATGCGTTCGTTTGCAAACTCCGCATTCATAACCGCTTTTTCGGTTGCAGGCATAGTTTTGCTCACCTCGATGACCGCATGGTATCTCGTCAGGGTCAAGAACAAATTCACAAAAATCATTTACTATCTTTTTGTTTTCAGCATGATTGTGCCCTTTCAGATGGTTATGTACACAATGACCTACTATGCATTTGAGCTGAATCTGAACAATCTTGTCGGCATTGTTTTTATCTATCTTGGATTCGGCGCGGGTCTTTCCGTTTTTATGTTCAGCGGATTTATAAAAAGCATACCAACCGAAATTGAAGAGGCGGCAACCATTGACGGCTGCAGCCCCGTTAAAACTTTCTTTTTAATTGTTTTTCCCATCTTAAAGCCAACGGCAATAACCGTTGCAATACTCAATGCAATGTGGATATGGAACGATTATCTGCTGCCCTATCTTGTGCTTGGGTCAGGCGAAAACAAAACCCTGCCCGTTGCCGTTCAGATGGCACTCACTGGTGGCTACGGCAACAAAGACATGGGCGCGCTCATGGCGATGCTTGTGCTGACAATACTGCCGATAATTATTTTATATCTTTTCTGCCAGAAATATATTATACGAGGCGTTGTGGCGGGCGCAGTGAAAGGATAATTCCCTATGGCAACAATAAAATTCAGAAATGTTGCAAAAGCTTTTGACAACGGCAAGGTAACAGTTATACCCGATTTGTCGCTTGAAATCAAGGATAAGGAGTTTGTGGTTTTGGTCGGCCCGTCAGGCTGCGGAAAATCGACAACTCTGCGAATGATTGCGGGGCTTGAGGATATTTCCTCAGGCGAGCTTTATATAGACGACAAAAAGGTTAACGGCATCCCTCCCAAGGACAGGGACATTGCAATGGTTTTTCAAAGCTATGCGCTCTATCCGCACATGACGGTATATAAAAACATGGCATTTGCGCTTAAGCTGAAAAAGATGCCGAAAAACGAAATTGATGAAAAGGTTATGTGGGCGGCAAAAATTCTGGATATTGAGCCTTATCTTGACCGCAAGCCGCGCGCGCTTTCGGGCGGCCAGCGGCAAAGAGTTGCGCTTGGCAGGGCAATGGTCAGAAACCCTAAGGTGTTTTTGCTTGACGAGCCGCTTTCAAACCTTGATGCAAAGCTGCGCACGGAGATGCGAAGCCAGATAAGCATGCTTCACCAAAAGCTGCAAACAACCTTTGTTTATGTTACCCATGACCAGACCGAGGCAATGACCATGGCAGACAGAATAGTGGTTATGAACAAGGGTATTATTCAGCAGTTTGACACGCCGCAAAAGCTCTACAGCGAACCCGCAAACACCTTTGTTGCGGGGTTTATAGGCTCACCGCAGATGAATTTTATAGATGCCAAAATAGCCGAAAAATCCGGCAGACTGAAAGCTGTTTTTTCAAGCTATGCAATAGAAGTGCCAAAAGAAAAAGCCGAAAAGCTGAAAGAATATACCGGTAAAAATGTTATTTTGGGCATAAGACCCGAGCACTTTCTTTCTGTTGAAGATACGGATACAAAAGGCAAATACCCTCTCACGGTTAACGCCGTGCTTGCCGAAATGACGGGAAGCGAAACCAATGTTTATTTTGAGCTTGCGGGGCAAAAGCACATCGCAAGAATCAAAGCAGAGAAAAAAATCTGTTCGGGCGACGGCGTAAAGCTTTTCATAGACCCCGAAACCGTGCATTATTTTGACAGAGAAACAACAATGGCGATTTAAGCGGCCGAAACAAAAGACATAAATGCAAAAAAGAGATGAAACAGAGTTTATCTGCATCATCTCTTTTTCTGTTTTTGACTTATCCGCTCGTTGCCGCGGATTACCCTTTATTCAAATCTCTTTTTAAGCCAAGTAATGCAAAGGTCAAACCAACCCTTGATATGCGCGCAGTAGTCTGCCTCCGCTTTTGAATAAACCGTGTTATCTGCAAGCGAAAAGCCGTGATAGCCCTTTTCGTAAATGTGGATTTCAAACGGCACGCCCGCCTCCTCCAGCGCGGCGGCATAGGCGATTGAGTTCTTTATGGGAACGCAATTATCCTCCCACGCGGCGGTGATAAAGGTTGGCGGAGTGTTTTTATCCACCTTATCCTCAAGCGACGGCACATTGAATGCCAGAATCGAGCTGATTGATTCCAAAATGCAGGGATAAACCAAAATGCTTGCGTTCGGGCGGATACCGCCCATGGTTGAAAGCGCGGCGCACAGATGACCGCCGGCAGAAAAGCCGATTGCGGCGATTTTTTCTTTATCTACTCCCCACTCGGCGGCATTGGCGTGAATTATCGCCATTGCTTCGTTGACATCGGCAAAAGGCATTGCAAAATTTTTGCCCGCGCCAACAGTGTAGCGGAGCACAAACGCCGCATAGCCCTTGGCAAGAAAAGCGAGCGCCATCGGCTCTGCCTCACGGTCAGAGCACATTCCGTAACCTCCGCCGGGAATAACAAGAACACCCGGTTTGATTTTGTTATAGGGCATTTCATTTGAAGCGTCAGGAAGATAAACCGTTAAGGTTACGCCATCATTTTTAAGATTCAATTCAAAAACTTTCATGTTTTTCACCTTTTAGTAAGTGATTTTGAGAGTCTTAATTTCAAAGGGGTTGAAAGAAAGCTCATTTGCAGCAAGCTCTTCCTGAACCTCTTCAAGCATATTGGTTATCTCAACCTTCTTTGCACCCGCGAAGAACTCAACGGGGCAGTTTGTATAGGTGCCCTCTGCCTCATAAATGCGGGCGATGAATGCCTTTTCGCAATCCTCGCAGGGCTTGATAACCTCAACGATAACATTATCTGCCTTGGGAAGAACAAGTGCCGTTGCTTCAAATTCACCCTTGCCTGCAACAACGGGAATATTCATCTCATATGCAGGCTTGATAACCGTATCTGCATTAAAACCGCCTGCGTGAGGCAGGAATGAATAAACCGTTCTGTGAAGTCCTCTGTCGCCGTTGAAGTCAGGTCTTGTGCCGCCCTTATGGAGCGAAAGACGCATGTTGCCGCCCTCAACGCTTATCGCATACTTGCTGTCGTTGAGAATTGCAACGCCGCAACGGGTTTCGGAAAGGTCGGTATACTTATGGTTAACAACCTCAAACTTTGCCTTTTCGACGGAGTTATTGCGGGTTGTGGGTCTGATAACGTTGCCGTACTGAATCTCAAAACGAGCATAATCACTGCGGATTGAGGTATCAAACGCTGTTTTAAGGAAGCGGTGGTTATCCTTCCAATCCATAAGGGTATCAAAGCGGATTTCCGCGCTGTCTGCAAAATAGATTGCATCCTGAGTGATTGTTGATTTCTTTGAAATGCTGTATTTGCTTCTGATAATTACAGCCGCCGCACCCTGCGAAACAACCTCACGGCTGATGAGCGCGGAATCGTCGGCAAACTTGCATTCAAGGTCAGCATCAACGTCCCAGTTATCCCAATGTGCGGGCAAATCCTCGGCAATGATGAAGGTGTTGAGCGGATATCCGCCGCCGCAAAGCTGTCTGTTCATTCTCTTATCGATAAATGATGAAATGTAGCCCTTTTCATCGAATTCAATATCCGCAAAGGGTGTTGACATTTTATTACCGTTAAGCTCGATTGCGCTTTCTGCCGCGGGAGTGCCCTTAACAAGGTTAATCTTAACGGTTGAGAATGCGGGCACGGTAATGCCGCTGATGATAAGAATATTCTTGCCGTCAAGATTTGTGTATACCTGCTGCTTGCAGTTACAATCCGCAACAAGACCCGCTTCGCATTCAAGGAATATGGGGTCATTTCTGTCAAAAGAAAGGGTGTTTGTTACTGTTACCGATTCACCATCGCCGCTTACAGCTTCTTTTGTAAGCTCTTTTGCGGTTTCAATAACCCAACCGGTTTCTTCGAGCGACTGAATGTGTGCATCGGGGATACATGTGCCGGGCAGAATATCATGGAACTGATTTATGAGAAGCTTTTCATAAAGAGGATGTGTTTTTTCATCGCTTGCGGCTTCGCCCGCCTTAACTGCATTGTTAACGGTGAAATATTCAAGGTCACGCAGGGCAAGCTCTGCCTTTCTGTTATTTCTCTTTATGTTGTGCTGGTTTGTGAGGGTGCCTCTGTGAAGCTCAAGATAAAGCTCGCCGACATGGGTGCCGGGATTCTTTGCGGTTGCTTCAAGGTCTTTCATGAAGTCACCGACAAGCATGTGCTCTGTTTTGCAGCAGCCGTTGAGGTCGGCAACACGCCTTGAGGTTTCAACCATTTCAAACTGCGGTCCGCCGCCGCCGTCACCATAGCCGTATGCGATAAGTCGCTTGTTGGTTACGCTTCTTTCCTTAATTGACTGACCGTCGGCGCTGTCAATAACATCATGCATATTCTTCGGAGCGGGCCACATGTGGGTCTTGTTGAAATGGGTGAACACCTTTGTGCCGTCGATGCCCTGCCAATAGAATGTGTCATAGGGAAATGTGTTTGTGTCGTTCCAGTCAATCTTGGTTGTAAGGAAATAATCAACCGAGCAGCCCTTCATAATCTGAGGAATTGCTGCGCTGTAGCCGAAGGTGTCGGGCAGCCAGAAGCAGTTTGATGTGTAGCCGAAATGCTTCCTTGTGAATCTCTGACCCCAGAGGAACTGACGAACCATGGATTCGCCCGAGGTTATGTTACAGTCGCACTCAACCCATACACCGCCGTTGGGCTCATATTTGCCGTCGGCAACACTTTTCTGAATTCTCTTGAAGAGTGAGGGATAGTGCTTGAGAAGCATATCGGAATGGCATGCAGAGCTTTGAACAAATTTATATTCGGGATATTGCTCCATGAGAGCAAGCTGGTTTGCGTATGTTCTTGCGCACTTTTTGATAGTTTCGGGAACGGGCCAGAGCCATGCGGTATCCATATGTGAATGGCCGATAATGCCCGCAAAGGGAGCTTCGGGACCGTTCTTGACTGCAAGAGCCTCTTTGAGGAAGGGGTGAGCGGCTCTTATTGCCTCGCGGAAGGATTCTTCGTCAGTATCCTCATATGAATAGAGCACGCGCTTGTGCACTTCATAAAGAGCATTAACAAGTTCACCGCGGCGGAAGGAATATTCGTCAAGGGTTTCTGTAAGCTCATTGATAACCTTGAGGTCAAAATAAAACTCCTGAATTTCGTAATCCTTAACGCAGATATCCATGCCGTTGAATTTGTAAACATAATCAAGAAGAGGCTGGTTTTCAAGCGGGTCGCAGCCCTTGTAGGGATGACCTGCATAAACCTCAAGAGCTATATCAATCTTTTCGCCGGCTTTAACATTCTTTTTGAGCAGGTCGCAGTAGTGGTTGCCGTGACCCGTGAAAACGATTTTTGTTGCAAATGTGCCGAACGGCTCACCGTTGACCCAAAGCAGGGATTCATAACCCTGAGTATGGGGTCTGATGAAAATGTTTTTGCCGTCAAGCTCTGCGGGAACGGTAAATTCGCTCTTGAACCAGCAGAATGACCTCGGACCGCCCCAAGTCCAGCCCTTGTCAACAGGCTTGAAAAGGGAATCTGCTGGGATTTCATAAAGCCTTTCTGCGGTTTCATAAGCCGAAGCGTCTATTTCGGCAACCTTGGTAAAAACCATAGGTTCAAGCGTATCCTCAAATCTTTTGAGCTTTCCGAGCATACGCTGGATTTGTTTTTCTGTAAGCATATTTTAAATACATCCTTTCGATGTTATTTTTTGTTTTTGGGGCAGACCCTCATGCAAATGCCGCAAACGGAGCCTCTGCCGATTTTTTGAAAATGCTTTTTCATGTATTCGCTGCAGGCTTCGGGGTCAAAGATTTCTTCCCGCGGAGTGCCCACAGACCAATCGCCGCCCTTTATTGCATGAGCAGGGCATGCCTTGACGCAGATGTCACAGCCCGTGCATGCGCTTTCGGCAAGCTCGTTTTTGCAGTCAAACGGGCAGTCGGTGAAAAGAGTGCCAAGCCTCACGAAGCTGCCGTATTCATTGTGAAGAAACAGAGAATTGCGCCCGATTGAGCCAAGCCCCGCAAGGCATGCGCCTTTTTTGTGAGAATAACGCGCAACATAATTCCAGCCGTCCTTGTTGATGCTTTGCGAAGCGGCAACGGTTATGTATCTGTAGCCCTTGCGCTGCAAAAACATGCCCGCCTGCAAAAGCATGGAGTCGATAAACGCATTTATGTTGCGGTAGTGATTAAAATAGGTGTGGGTCGGCTCATCCTCAATCTCCTCAATTATGCTTTCGGAGAGGCGTGCAACGATGCTCACACCGTAAGGCAGAGCCTCCTCGCCGTCCTCGACCTTGAAAAAGCCGACATCGGCAACACCTTTTTCAAGCAAAAATGCTTTTAACTCTTCCTGAATGCTCATTATTTCGCCGCCTTTGCTTCAAAGCATAGCCAGCCGCCGCTTTCGTGGCGGGCAATGACCTCCAGCCCGTTTTCGGCAAACGCCGCAAGCACATCATCCTCACGCGGCACAATAATGCCCGAGGTGATGAAAACGGCATCGGGATTCATAAAGTCCTTAACGTTTTTGCAAAGACCGATGATAATATCAGCAACTATGTTGGCGGCGATTATATCGAATTTGCCCGTAACCTTGTCGGTGGTTGAGCCTTTGAGAACGGTGAATTTCGGCTCGTCAAAGCCGTTGGTTATGCCGTTTTCCTTGGCGGTTTTAACCGCAAGAGCATCAATATCAACGCCGACAGCGCTGTCTGCTCCGAGAAGAAGAGAAGCAACGGAAAGAATGCCGCTTCCGCAGCCGACATCGAGCACTGTTTTGCCGGGATAAGCGTATTTTTCAAGCGTTTCAAGACAGAGCCTTGTTGTGTCATGAGTTCCCGACCCGAATGCAAGACCCGGCTCAAGATGAAGAACTGCTCTGTTGCCCGCATCGTATTCATCCTCCCAGATGGGGCGAATAAGCAGCCTTTCGCCGACGGGCATGGGCTTGAAGTACTTTTTCCAGTTATTTTCCCAATCCGCGTTTTTGCAGAGGGTTTCACCAATCTCGTTTTCAATGCCCTCCGCACTCAATCTTTCGGTCAGGAAAGAAACCGCCTCTGCGGGATTTTCTTCGGGCGAAATATAAACGTGAACGATGCCTTTGCTCCTGTCCTTTGCAAGCAAATCCTCGTCAATGAGGTCAATTCGCGCAATCTCCCAAGCCTCCTGCTCAAGAGTGCGGTAATCCTCAATATAAATGCCGTAGGGAACAACCATTGAAGCAATGTCCCCCGCCCTGTCAACATCGTCTGCGTTGACGGTTATTTTAATTTCTGTCCAATCCATTTTTATCTCCGATTAATATTTGTTATGTACATCCTCGGCAAAGCAGAGGCAATCCTTGACCTCGATAACCGTGCCGTCATCAAGAACAGCCTTGCCGCTCATTCTGCCGAACACCTGATGCTGGTCGGTGATGATAAATTTAACGTCAATCTTTGCAGCCCTGTCCATAATGGGAACAAAATCCATTTCAAACCTGCCGTCGCTCGATGTGAACTTCCACGGGTCGGTATAGCTGCTTTTGGGGATATGGAACGTTACATCGTCAAGCTTGTGGCACTTGCCGTCATAGAACAGCATATTTTCGCTGGCGGCGCTTGTGTCGCCGAAGCCGTAGCCGATATTGAAGCCGAAGGAATGGCCACCGATATCCATGTTGCCAGAGCCCCAATACCATGTGTTGTCATAAGTCCAGACGCCTCTGCCCCAGTCAAGAGTACCGAAATCGGTTGCGGGGTCAAACACATAGTCCTTGCCGTCGAAGGTTGCCTTGCCGCTTGCGCGCATGCAGTTGATTTTTTGATTATAATAGAAAGCCGTCTTTTTCTCTTTCCACGGGGTTGCGATAACCATTGTGTCCATATCGGGCTGTTCAAGAGTTATGTCGCATGAAAAATCCTTGCCGTCGCAGAATTTTTTGAAGTTGCAGACGATTCTGCGCTTGCCTTTGCTGACCTGAAACTCCATGTCAAGGCGCTTGTCGTGATAAACGGTGTTGCCCTTTGCGCTGGTTGAGGGGAGCTTGAATTTGCCCATGGGGAAAGCGTTGAGGATTGTTTCGGTATGCTCCCAGGGCTTTGAGAAATCAAGCAGACTTGCTGACTGCAGACCGATGTATCCGTCATCCGAAAGAGTGAAAGCAACTCCGAAATTATTCTTTTCGGATATAACGAGATAATAATCCCATTCTTTTATTCTGAATTTGGGGGCTTTGATTGCATTGCGGTCATAAACCTGATAAAGCTGTTTTGACCAGCCAGGCTCGCGCAGGCTGCCGTCCTCTTTGAGCAAAGGCTGAACCTTGGTTACTTCATGGTTTCTCATAATATCCTCCTTAATTCAAGTGAATAATGAAGAGTGAAAAGTGAAGAGTTAAGGACGGGTTTCACCCGTACCCAATATAATGCGTCGCAGACCCTAAACTTTTCATTTTTCACTTTTAACTTTTCATTTATCAAACTTCGTCAATAAGCTCCACTCCGCCCTCGGGCGCTTTGCCGTGGTTATAAAGATTGCGGTTTTCAAGTGCCCATTGACGGGGCGTGAATGCACCCGTTTCAACCGCCTCAACTGCCTGACGCATTTCATAGAGCCTTGCATCCATAAGGTCAAGCTCAGAAAGCAGCTCCGCTTCGATAAACATGGGCAGCTTTGCCGCGCCGAATTCGGGGGTGCCGTGGTGGGAAATGAGCATATGCTCAACAAGGGTCAGCGTTTCGTCGGAAATGCCGTTTGCCCTGCCGATTCTGTCAATCGCCATTGCACCCATAACAAGGTGGCCGAGCAGGTTGCCCCTTGCGGTGTATTCGCTGGCGATACCCGTTGAAGAAACTTCGATTTCTTCAATTTTGGCAATATCATGAAGAATTGCACCACTGCAAAGCAAATCATAATTAACAAAACGGTAAATTTTGCACACGCTTGCCGCAAGGCGGAGAATTGAAAGTGTATGCATCAGAAGTCCACTTCGCACGGCGTGGTGAAGATTTTTTGCCGCAGGCCAATAGATAAGCCTTTCTCTGTATTCCGCGATAACTGCCGAAACAAGCGTTTTAAGCTCCTCATCGTTAAAAGAAGCAACAATTTTTTCAATTTCGGCAAGCATGGTTTCGCCCGTCAGGCATGCGGAAGGCACATAGTCCTCAATCATAACGTTATCCTCGGGCAACACGGCGCGGATTCGCTCAACACGGAACTGCATTGTATCATTGAAAGGCACATAAGTGCCGCGCACTTTGACAAAATCGAATTTTTCGAACTGATTTGACGGGGATTCCTTATAGTCCCACAGCTTTGCACTTATCTCTCCGCCGTTATCGGCGAGAACAAGGTCAAGATAGGGCACACCCTTTGCCGTCAGCTTTTTTTCAACCGATTTTATCAGGCAATAGCCTTCATGCGCGCCCGAAGTGCCGATCGGGGTAAAATTCATATGGTATCTTCCTTTCGGATTACTTAAAGATAGTATATTTTAACATATATTTATATAAAACACAATAAAACAGAGTAATAAAATTTGAATTTTTGTGATTTTTGTTGACAAATTTTCAGTATGTACTATAATATAGACAATACAGTTCTCGGGGCGGGGTGAGATTCCCCACCGGTGGTACAGTCCACGACCCGCAAATGCGGCTGATGCGGTGAAATTCCGCAACCGACGGTGAAAGCAAGCAAATTCTTGTTACAGTCCGGATGAAAGAGAATGCTGAAAAATTCAAGCATTTACGCCCTGCATTATTGCAGGGCTTTTTGTTTTCTTCGGCATCTCCGAGTGAAAGGAGAAAATTATTATTTATGAAAAACAACAAAGCACTTAACAATGTTATTAAAACTGCAATTATGGCAATGCTCACCGCGCTTTCAATCGTTTTGGTCTGCACCGTGCATATCCCGCTTATCCCCTCCGCACCTTTTTTGGAATATGATGCGGCGGATATTCCCGTGCTTATCGGCTCGCTTCTTCTCGGCCCCGTTTCGGGCATTGTTATATTGCTTGCAGTTTGCATAATTCAGGCAATAACAGTCAGTGCCGCCAGCGGCTGGATTGGCTTTTTGATGCATTTTATAGCCTCTTCAGTGCTCATACTTATCCCGTCAATCATATATAAGCGCAAACAAACCGCCGCAAGCCTTATTGTCGGGCTGGTTATCGGCACGGTTGCCATGACGGCGGTTATGATTCCGTTAAATCTTATTTTTACGGGCATTTTCCTCGGCGCGGGCACACAAACGGTGGTGCAGATGCTTATACCCGCAATAATCCCCTTTAATCTGCTCAAAGCGGGCATAAATTCGGCTGTCACTTTTGCCGTATTTACGCCCATAAAAACCATATTGAAAAAGTATGTGATAAAATGATTGTTCACCCCATTCCCCCGCTGTTCAACGCAAATTCCGAAACGCTTATTTTAGGCTCGTTTCCCTCTGTTAAATCAAGAGAAGCGGCATTTTTCTACGGACACCCGCAAAACAGATTCTGGTCGGTCATCGCTGCCGTTTTTGGCGAAGAAAAGCCGCTTACCGTTGAAGAAAAGAAAAAGCTTGTTCTTGATAACAAGCTTGCGCTGTGGGATGTTATTGCATCATGTGAAATTGAGGGCAGCGCCGACAGCACAATTAAAAATGTTACGGCAAACGACCTTTCAATTATTATCAATAACAGCAAAGTGAAAAAGATTTTTGTTAACGGAAAGACCGCAGAAAAATATTATATTAAATATACTTTTCCGAAAACGGGCATAAAGGCAGTCTGCCTGCCGTCAACAAGCCCCGCAAACGCTGCATGGAGCATTGAAAGACTTGTTGAAGCGTGGAAAACAGTTTTAACCGTCGATTAAATCGGCGGTTTTTTTTAACACCCGAAACCGTTCAAGAATATACTGCAACTGTAAGGACAGGCAATTTTGAAATTTTTTGCTCCCCGATTTCAAAATTACGTTTATTTTGCCTGCCATTTGCCAAAAATAGTGTTGTCAGACAAACTTTCGGGAGTGATTTTTGTGACCGTTAAACGGGGAGAAATCTATTATGCCGATTTGAGCCCGGTAATAGGCTCTGAACAAGGCGGAACAAGACCCGTTTTGATTGTTCAAAACGATGTGGGCAACAAATTCAGCCCAACGGTTATTGCCGCCGCAATAACAAGCCAGCGATTCAAAACAAGCCTGCCCACACATATCAGGGTTAACGCCGACGGCTGCGGGCTTGCAAAGGATTCAATCGTTTTGCTTGAACAGGTACGTACTCTGGACAAAAAGCGTCTGAGAGAAAAAATGGGCATTCTCGATGAAAGAGACATGCTGCGGGTTGACAGAGCATTGTCCGTCAGCCTCGGAATAGGAATTGCGGAATAATCGTGAGCCGGCATATGCCGGCTTTTTTACATTTCGTTAACAAAAGTTATTAAAAAATCAAACAAAACTATTGCATTATAATCAAAAATAATATAAAATTAAATCATACAAACATGACGAGGTGTCTGAATCATGAAAGCATTCAAAAAGATTTTCTGTATTTTAACCGTTGCGGTTTTGCTTGTTTCAAGCCTTTGCATCGGCGCACATGCCGCCGGCCGTAAAAAAGCTCTGCCCACATCGGCAGGCATTCAGGCTTTGCGTGACGAGTTTGACCATGATGTTGCACCCAAAGCAGGCGGACATGCGCTCGACTACGCTTATTATTCCCCCGTGGGCAAAAATGACAATCAGAAATACCCTCTTGTTATTTTCCTGCACGGTATCGGCCACGCGGATTATGAAGGCTCACAGCTTGACGACAGCGACATGCCTTATTGGGCATCATCAGAGCTTCAGAGCCGTTTCACAAGCGGCGGCGCATTTATCCTTCTCCCCCGTGCGCCGGAAGATAAGCTCATTTATTGGAGCACAGACCTGCTTGAACCTCTCCGCGCCGTAATCGACGACATGATTGCAAAACACGGCGACAACATCGACACCACCAAAATCTTTATCAGCGGCAGCTCCGCCGGCGGCGAAATGGCGTGGAACATGGTTGTTGCTTTTCCTGAATATTTCGCAGGCGCTTTCCCCATTGCTTCAACGGGCACCGTAACGGCTGCAGATGTCAAGGCGTGCTCCGATGTTGCGATTTGGATGATTGCCAGCACAAAAGACCCCGCAGTTAACTATTCATTGGTTACAACTCCCCTTTGGAACAACGTTTGCAAATATAACAGCAACCCCGCCAATTGCAGATTAACAACTCTCACAAACGTTACCGAGCCCGCAGGCAACGCAGCGAGCGACAACCATCACATGGCAAAGGTTATTACATATGACCTGCATATGCTGGACGGCAGCGCTTACCCTGACGCAACAACAGTCGACGGCAACGGAAACACCGTTTCGCTCAAAAGTCCCAACGGTATCATAAGCTGGATGAACTCCGTTTCCTCCGATTTTGACGGCACAGCCTCGGAAGGCACGGGCAACACCTATTTAACCATTTTTGAGCGTTTCTTTAACTCCATCCGCAACCTCGGATTGAAGGTTGTAAATATCTTCCAGAGGTTACTGGGATTATAACAGAACAAAACAAAAATATGCGGCTTGCAGGATTTTTCCAAGCAAGCCGCATATTTTTGTTTTGTCAAAAAGCCTTATTTCACGGGAACAAGCTTTTCCTTGCCGCCCATGTAGGGACGAAGCGCAACGGGCACGTTTACGCTGCCGTCTTCATTAAGATTGTTTTCAAGGAATGCGATGAGCATTCTGGGGGGAGCAACAACGGTGTTATTGAGGGTGTGAGCAAAATACTTGCCGTCTTTGCCGTTAACCCTTATCTTGAGTCTGCGTGCCTGTGCATCACCAAGGTTGGAGCATGAGCCGACCTCAAAATACTTCTTCTGTCTGGGTGACCATGCCTCAACATCAAATGACTTAACCTTGAGGTCTGCAAGGTCACCTGAGCAGCATTCAAGAGTTCTGACGGGGATATCGAGAGAGCGGAAAAGGTCAACCGTGTTCTGCCAAAGCTTTTCAAACCACATCATGCTGTCTTCGGGCTTGCAGACAACAATCATTTCCTGCTTCTCAAACTGATGAATTCTGTAAACGCCGCGTTCCTCAATGCCGTGAGCACCCTTTTCCTTGCGGAAGCAGGGCGAATAGCTTGTGAGAGTGTGGGGCAGAGTATCCTCCGCAACGATTGTGTCGATATATTTACCAATCATTGAATGCTCACTTGTGCCGATAAGATAAAGGTCCTCGCCCTCGATTTTATACATCATTGCGTCCATTTCCGCAAAGCTCATAACGCCGGTTACAACATTACTGCGAATCATAAAGGGCGGAACGCAATATGTGAAGCCGCGGTCAATCATGAAATCCCTTGCATAAGAAATAACAGCGGAGTGCAGGCGGGCAATATCACCCATAAGATAGTAAAAACCGTTACCCGCAACATTTCTTGCCGCATCAAGGTCAATGCCGTTGAAACGCTCCATAATTTCGGTGTGATAAGGAATTTCAAATTCGGGAACAACGGGCTCACCGTATTTTGTAACCTCAACATTTTCACTGTCGTCCTTACCGACGGGCACGGAGGGGTCGATAATGTTGGGGATAATCATCATTATCTTTGTTACCTTCTCGGCGTACTCCGCTTCAAGCTTTTCGCATTCGGCAAGTCTTTCGGAAAACTCCGTTACCTTTGTCTTTGCAGCCATGGCTTCGTCTTTTTTGCCCTGCGCCATAAGCATACCGATTTCCTTTGAAACCTTGTTGCGGTTTGCTCTGAGACTGTCAGCCTCAGCCTTGATTGCTCTTGACTGCGCATCAAGCTCAATCACTTCATCAACGAGAGGCAGCTTACTGTCCTGAAACTTCTTTTTGATATTTTCCTTAACGATATCGGGATTTTCTCTTAAAAATTTGATATCAAGCATATTTTCAACTCCTAAAGTTTTTTACATTTTTGAAAGGAAGTCAACCGCATCGGCAACGCATTTGTCATCTGCAAGCTCGATTGCTCCCTTATCAACAAGCGAAGCTGTTTTGGGATCGATGGGGATTCTTGCAAGCACGGGAACGCCGAGCTCCTTTGCAATTTCATCTATCTTGCTTTCGCCGAAAATTTTGAACTCCTTGCCGCAGTCGGGGCATACAACATAGCTCATGTTTTCAACAAGACCGAGCACGGGGATATTCATAAGCTTTGCCATGTTGAAAGCCTTTTTAACAATCATTGTTACCAAATCCTGCGGAGTGGTGACAATAACAATTCCGTCAACGGGAAGATTCTGGAAAACGGTGAGCGAAACATCGCCGGTGCCGGGAGGCATGTCAACAAACATGTAGTCAACATCACCCCATGCGACATCCTTCCAGAACTGCTGAATAACACCGGAAATAACGGGACCTCTCCAGACAACGGGTGATTCCTCATTTTCGAGCAAGAGGTTGATGGACATGATTTTTGTGCCGTTTTTGCTTTCTTCGGGAAGAAGACCGCTTTCATCGGCTTTTGCTCTTGTTTTTATTCCGAACGATTTCGGGATTGAGGGGCCTGTGATATCCGCATCAAGCACGGCGCAGGCATTGCCTCTTTTCTGCATTGCGGTTGCAAGAAGCGAGGTGACAAGCGATTTGCCTACGCCGCCCTTGCCGCTGACAACGCCGATAACTTTCTTAACATTGCTGAACGGACCGCAGGGTATTCTCATATCCTGCGCTTCTTTTCTGGAATCGCAGTTGCTTGCACAGCTTGCGCAATTTCCGCTGCATGCTTCACTCATAATTCATTATCTCCTATCATTTAAACAAATTTATTATCAACTCTGCTCCGTATGCCGCGCCGTAAATAAGCGGCATGTGGACAATATAAATAATAAGTGCTTTTTTGCCGAGAAAGCCGAAAAACGGCGCTCTGCGGACATACAGTTTTTCAGGGAAGCCTTTTTCGGACGAATAAACGCCCATAAATGCGCCCGCAAGAAAAATAAAAATATCGGGAAAAAGCGGAAAATAATCCGCCGAATAAAATGCGGGTGAATAAATACCGATTGGCACAAGAACATCAGAGGTGTAAAGGCTTGCAGGCAGGTTAATCCTTAAAGCCCCGCCGAAGCCTAGATATCCGTCGCCTATCCCCGCGGTGAATATATAAAGCACGGCGCAAATCGCAAGCCCCGCAAGAGGCGAAAACGCTTTGATAAGTTTTGAGAAAAGCGCAAA
Organism: Acutalibacteraceae bacterium; assembly: GCA_045532895.1. GTDB lineage: Bacteria > Bacillota > Clostridia > Oscillospirales > Acutalibacteraceae > CAG-177. The sequence goes on from JAZSGU010000200.1 coordinate 22,402, forward strand.
AAGCAAAATGCAGACCGAAAGGAAATGAAGAATACCGAAATAAATTTCGCAGTCAACAAAGCTGAGCATGGGCATAATAACGGCCGTGACAAAGGTCATGCCCAGGGCAATACCGAGCAGAATTGCTCCCCTTTTGAGGTTGCTTTTTGAAAGCGAACAGGATATTCCGCAGATAAAAATGAAAACTCCCGCAAAAAACGGTTGAACGGGCATAAAAAACTCAAACAAATCCATTGCCTGCTCAACGCCGAAAAACTCGCCTATAATATAAAATGCATGGTAAAATATCATGCAGAAAACCGCGAGCCCTCTCATTTCGTCTAGAAAGTGTATTCTTTTTTTTGCGCCCGAAGCGTTTTTCATAAATTCACCTCATATTATTTTATCATAACCTATTAAAAATGCAAGCATTTATTGACTTTATTCTTGTTTTGTTTTAGAATGAATATATATTTGCGGCAAATTTCAAATATAACGGAGTTAAAAATGATAGAGAAAATAAGAGAATTGCTTTTCAAGATTTTCAAGAAAGAAAGCTTTGTCGGAAAGATTATTGACAAGTTTTTTACAAAAGAAATCGTTACCTACATCATTTTCGGCGTTTTAACAACCGCCGTTAATCTTTTAACATTCTATATTTTTAAAAAGATTTTCATTTCAATCGGCTGGAACGGAATATTCAACGAAATCGTTCCTGAAAACTCCAAGATTGTTGAGCTTTTCAGCGGCGGAAGCGATTATCTCGATGCCAATCTTATCGCATGGGTTGTCGGCGTTGTTTTTGCTTTTGTTACAAACAAGCTGTTTGTTTTTGAATCCAAAAGCTGGAAGCCTGCCGTTGCAGGCAAAGAATTTGCGGGTTTTGTGGGCGCAAGAGTTTTTTCTCTCGGAGTTGAAATGCTTGGCATGTTTGTAATGGTAACTCTGCTCACATGGAACGAATTTGTTGCAAAAATAATCGTGGGCGTTGCAGTTATTATTCTTAACTATATTTTCAGCAAGCTTCTTATATTCAAGAAAAAATAAGGTGATACCGTGAAAATTTCCGAAATACTCAAAAACGACAAGCTTTCACTCTCGTTTGAGGTTTTTCCGCCGAAAAGCAGCGAAAGCTATGAGAGCATAAAAAATTCCGCGCTTGAAATTGCAAAGCTTAACCCCGATTTCATGAGCGTTACCTACGGTGCGGGCGGCACAACGGGTTCATACACCCTTGATGTTGCAGAAAGCATAACAAAAACAGGTGTTACTCCCATTGCCCATCTCACCTGCGTTTGCTCAGGCAAGGATAAGATTCGCGACACTCTTGCAAAAATGAAAGAGCTTGGCATCGAAAATATTCTCGCTCTGCGCGGTGACATGCCTGCCGGTATGACGGAAAAGAGTCTTGATTTCACTCACGCAAGCGACCTTGCGACAGAAATCAAAAGCTTTGGCGGCTTCTGCATAGGTGGCGCATGCTATCCCGAGGTGCACCCCGAAAGCGAAACGCAGAAGCAGGACATAATCAATCTTAAAAAGAAAGTTGATGCGGGCTGTGAATTTCTTACAACCCAGATGTTTTTCGATAACAACATACTCTACAATTTCCTTTACAAAATAAGAGAAGCAGGCATTACCGTGCCCGTTATCCCCGGCATAATGCCCGTTACGAATCCCGTGCAGATAAAACGCATCTGCTCCCTGTCAGGCACCGTTCTGCCCCGCAAATTCATTAGAATGGTTGACCGCTTCGGCAGCAACCCTGCCGCAATGAAGCAGGCAGGTATTGCATATGCAACAGAGCAGATTGTTGACCTTTATTCCAACGGACTCGGCGCAGTTCATGTTTATTCAATGAACAAGCCCGACGTAGCGCAGAAAATCCAATCCAATCTTGAGGATATAATCAGATGATTGAAATTATAAAATCAGCGGCAGCCGAGATAAGCATCGACCCAAAAGAGGTCGCCGTTTATCTCGGTTATTATTCTGCAAACGGAATTAACTCCGAAGATATTAACGAATGCATTGCCGAGGTTTCAGCTTGTGCAAGCTATAAAGCGTGCTTTGCAAAGGTGCCCGTAATGCCCGACGGAAGCATAACCATCGGCTGCCTGAAGGCATGCGGCAAATCCCTGCAAAAAAATCTTGAGGGCTGTGATTTTGCATATGTTTTGGCAGCAACAACGGGTTTTGAAGTTCAGCGGCTTATTGAACGAAATTCCGTTATCTCACCTCTCAAAGGGCTTGTGACGGACTGCGCAGGCTCGGCGGCGATTGAAGCATTTTGCAACAAGATTAATTCAACTCTTGACGGCTCGGATTTTCTTCGACCCCGCTTCAGCCCGGGCTACGGCGATTTGCCGCTTGAATGCCAGAAGGGCATAACCGAATTTTTAAACACAAGCAAAAATATCGGGCTCAGCCTTACCGAGAGCATGATGATGACACCCGTAAAATCTGTTACGGCGATAATCGGCATAGGCAAAGAAAAGAATAAATGCACGGGTCCCGGCTGCATGGTTTGCAGAAAAGCGGACTGCCCGTACAGATAAATCAAATGAAAAATTAAAAGTGAAGAGTTAAAAGTTATGGGGCTGCGCCGCTTTTTATATTGGGTACGGGCGAAACCCGTCCTTAACTATTCACTTTTCATTCTTCACTTTTCACTAAAAGAAGGAATTAATTAATATGACCATTCTTGAAAAAATCAAAAGCGGAATAACCTATTGCGACGGCGGCGCGGGTACTCTCCTGCAGTCGTGGGGGCTTATGCCGGGCGAATATCCCGAAAATTGGAATTTGACCCATCCAGAAAAGATAATCGAAATGCACCGCCAATATCTTGAAGCGGGCGCGCAGATAATAAACGCATGCACTTTCGGCGCAAACCGCCTTAAATTTGATAATCTTGAAGAAATCATCAATGCTGCCATAGCCAACGCAAAAAAAGCCTGCAAAGGTTTTGAGGCTTATGTTGCGCTTGACATCGGCTCAACAGGCAAAATGCTTGAGCCCCTCGGAGATTTGCCGTTTGAGGAGGCTGTCAGCATCTATTCAGAGGTTGTTGAAATCGGTGCAAAAGCGGGTGCAGACCTTGTGTTCATTGAAACGATGAACGACAGCTATGACGCAAAAGCCGCCCTGCTTGCGGCAAAGGAAAGCTGTGACCTGCCCGTTTTTGTAACCTGCGTTTATGACGAAGAAAAAAAGCTGATGACAGGCGCGGACCCTGCCGCCATGATTACAATGCTCGAGGGGCTTGGCGCAGATGCGATAGGCATTAACTGCTCGCTCGGACCCAAGCAGATGCTTGAAATCGTGCCAGATTTTATAAAAAATGCAAGCGTGCCCGTAATCGTTAACCCCAATGCGGGCTTGCCGAGAAGCGAAAACGGCAAAACCGTTTTTGATGTAGGTGCGGATGAGTTTTCCGACATTATGTGTGAAATCGTCAAGGCAGGCGCAACGATAATCGGCGGCTGCTGCGGCACAACGCCCGAGCACATAAGAAAAACAGTTGAAAAGACAAAAAATCTTCCGTTTGCACTTCCCGAAAAAAAGAATAAAACGGTCATTTCGTCATATACCCATGCGGTTGAGATTGGCAAAAAGCCCGTTATAATCGGTGAAAGAATTAACCCAACGGGCAAAAAACGTTTCAAGGAAGCACTCCGTCAAAACGACATAAATTATATTGTCAATGAGGGTCTGGCGCAAAATAAAAAGGGTGTTTCGGTGCTTGATGTTAATGTCGGTCTGCCCGAAATTGATGAGCCAGAAATGATGGTCAGCGTTATCCGCGCACTTCAGAGTGTTATTAACTTACCGCTGCAGATTGACACGGTTGACCCCGTTGCAATGGAAAAAGCCCTGCGCATTTATAACGGCAAGGCTTTGATAAATTCCGTAAGCGGCAAAAAAGAAAGCATGGAAGCTGTTTTTCCGCTTGTTAAAAAATACGGCGGCGTGGTTATTGCGGTTACGCTTGATGAAAACGGCATTCCCGAAACAGCCGAAGGCAGAATTGCCGTTGCCGAAAAAATAATCGCCCGTGCCGCGGAATACGGCATAGGCGAAAACGATATTATTGTTGACCCGCTTGCAATGGCGGTTTCCAGCGACCCGAACAGCGCAAATGTTACCCTTGCGGCGGTTAAAGCGCTGCATGACAAGGGCATCAAAACAAGCCTCGGTGTTTCAAACATTTCATTCGGCTTGCCGTCAAGGGCGGATGTTAACGCCGTTTTCTACACAATGGCGATGCAAAACGGACTTGACTGCGCAATAATCAACCCGTTTTCGCAGGAAATGATGAAAGCTTGGCATTGCTTCACAGCATTGACGGGAATGGACGAAAACTGCGCGGATTATATTGAATTTGCCGAATCGCTCGCACCCGTTCAGGCACAGACGCAGGTTAAACCCTCGGCGGGGCTTGACGGCTGCATTATAAGCGGGCTGAAAGAGCAGGCGGCAGCAGCGGCGGCAGAACTGATAAAAACAACCTCACCCATGGAGATAATCAACACAATGAT
>JAZSGU010000141.1:0-17438 GCA_045532895.1 Acutalibacteraceae bacterium
GAATGCCAAGCCCTCGCTAAGTCCAAAATTGATGACGGCACCGCGCTTGAAAAGCTTGCGGAAATGGTTTCCGCGCAGGGTGGTAACGCGGAATATATACTCACCCCCTCGCTTTTTGAAACCGCAAGTCACAGCTATGAGGTTAAAGCCGCCGAAAGCGGTTATATTTCTCATATGGATGCCGAGGGTATAGGCTCTGTCTGCGTCGCTTTAGGTGCGGGCAGAATGAGAAAAGAGGATTCGATTGACCCGAGTGCGGGGATAATTCTGCACAGAAAGACGGGAGATTACGTTGAAAAGGGCGAAGCTGTTGCAACGCTTTATGCATCTAACGATTCTCTTTTTGCCGCCGCATGCGAAAAATTCGCTCAGTCTGTTGAATTTTCCGCAGAAAGACCTGCGCTAAATCCGCTGCTGCTCGGCGTTGTTGAGTAATAATGCACAAAAATGCTCTGCATTTTTTGACTTGCCAAATTATGTGTATATATGATATAATCACATGCGAATAAATAATGATAGGAGATTTTATCATGGGAAAATTAAATCAAATCGATAAAGCTGCCGAAAACAAAGGTTCACTTCTTGTAACAATCTGGCAGTTTGTCAAGTTCATCGTTGTAAGCCTTCTTGCAATGATAGTTCAGTTCGTTCTTCTTAACACTCTTAACCTCATTCCCCCCATTGCAGAGCTTTACAATCAGGATTTCAGCTGGTGGGTATTCGTTTATCCCGTTGCAGTAGGCGGTCTCGGCTACTTCATCGTAAGCAATGTTGCCAACATCATCGCCCAGATTGTTGCTTTCTTTGTTAACAAAGAAAAGACCTTCAATTCCGGTGCAAATGTTGCGGTTGCTCTTCCCATCTACATAGTTTTCACAATCGCTCTTATTTTCTTCTCCGCATGGCTTAACCCAACTCTTAAAGAAGTATTCGTAGGCTGGGGTCTCGAAGAAGTTGCAGCAAAGAACATTGCAACAATGATTTGCTCCGCTGTTCAGTTCTTCCTCTATTTCCCCGTTGACAAAATTCTCTTCCACAAGAAGAAGGAAGAAAAGGCTGCATAATTGTTTGCTTATAATCACGGTGCTGTGCTACGGCACCGTGTTTTTTTGTCCCAAACACCATATATAGTAAATTTTTTTGAAAAAATTCAAAATTTTGTGGTTTTACCTATTGCAAAACACAATATCTTGTGTTATTATAACACTACACCACCGATTAAACGCAACTAACCGAGGGGTTGATTAACATGAATATTCAAGGCTTTCAAAAATTAACACTGCTCGATTATCCGGGCAAAATGGCATGCACGGTTTTCACGGCAGGCTGCAATCTGCGCTGTCCGTTCTGCCATAATTCAAGGCTTGTGCTGAATCCGGAAAAGCAGAGCGAGTTCAGCGAGGACGAAATTCTCACTTTTCTCAAAAAAAGGGTTGGCATTCTTGACGGCGTTGCGATATCGGGCGGTGAGCCGCTGATGCAAAAGGATATAGATGTTTTTATAAAGAAAGTAAGGGAACTCGGTTTCTTGGTGAAGCTTGACACAAACGGCACATATCCCGAAAGGCTTCGCGAGCTTGTTGAGCAAGGTCTTATTGACTATGTTGCCATGGATGTTAAAAATTCACCTGAGCTTTACGGCGAAACCGTCGGCATAAGCGGCTATGACATTTCCAAAATAAAAAAGAGCATCGATTTTTTGCTCGAGGGCAGGGTGGATTACGAATTCCGAACAACAGTTGTGCGCGAGTTTCACAGCGTTTTCGGCATGAATAACCTCGGCGAAATGATAAGGGGCGCAAAAAGGCATTTCCTGCAAGGCTTTATTGATTCCGGTGAACTGATAGGCTTCGGGCTGTCTGCCGTACCGAAAGAAGAGATGGAAGCAATGCGAAAAATCATGCTGAATTATGTTGAGGACTGTCAAATAAGAGGCGCATGAGAAAAATAACCAATTTTATCCGCATATATAGTGCATTTTCCACAAACTTAAAATATTCGGCACAATATCTTGTAAAATCCATTGACATAACCGCAATAATTTGTTAATATCTTAATCGCCGCCGTGTTATGGCGGCAAAAAACACAATATCTTGGGTATAATTAAAAATTGACATACAATATTATCGAAAGGAACGAAAGGCATGTATCAGGTAATCAAAAGAGACGGAAAAACAGCAGATTTCAACATCACCAAAATCGCCGAAGCCATTAAAAAGGCATTCGAATCTCAGGAGAAGCAGTATCATCCCTCAACCATCGATTTCCTCGCCCTTAAAGTAACAGCAGATTTCGAGCCCAAAATTCAAAACGGCACAATCGCTGTTGAGGATATTCAGGACAGCGTTGAATCCGTTCTTATCCAGGCGGGCTATGCCGATATCGCAAAGGCATACATTCTCTATCGCCGTCAGCGCGAAAAGCTCCGCAACCTCAAGTCAACCATTCTTGACTATAAGGAGCTTGTTAACAGCTATGTTAACGTTACCGACTGGCGCGTTAAAGAGAACTCAACCGTAACCTATTCCGTAGGCGGTCTTATTCTCAGCAACTCCGGCGCAATCACCGCTAACTACTGGCTTTCCGAAATCTATGATGACGAAATCGCCAATGCTCACAGAAATGCGGATATCCACATTCATGACCTTTCAATGCTTACCGGCTACTGCGCAGGCTGGTCGCTCAAGCAGCTTATTCAGGAGGGTCTCGGCGGCGTAACGGGCAAGATTACCTCCGCACCCGCAAGCCACCTTGCAACCCTTTGTAACCAGATGGTTAACTTCCTCGGCATCATGCAGAATGAGTGGGCAGGTGCTCAGGCATTCTCTTCCTTCGACACATATCTTGCACCTTTTGTAAAGGTTGATAATCTTAACTACGATCAGGTTAAAAAGTGCATTGAATCCTTTGTTTTCGGCGTTAACACTCCCAGCCGTTGGGGTACTCAGGCTCCCTTCTCAAATATCACCCTTGACTGGACTGTTCCCGCTGACCTTGCAGAGCAGAACGCTATTGTCGGCGGCAAGGAAATGGATTTCAAATATAAAGACTGCAAGGCTGAAATGGATATGATTAACAAAGCCTTCATCGAAATCATGATTGAGGGCGATGCCAACGGCCGCGGCTTCCAGTATCCCATTCCCACATATTCAATTACTGCTGACTTTGACTGGTCAGAAACAGAGAACAACAAGCTTCTCTTTGAAATGACCTCAAAATACGGCACTCCCTATTTCTCAAACTATGTTAACAGCGATATGGAGCCCAGCGATGTCCGCTCCATGTGCTGCCGTCTGCGCCTTGACCTTCGCGAGCTTCGCAAGAAGAGCGGCGGTTTCTTCGGCAGCGGTGAAAGCACAGGCTCCGTCGGCGTTGTAACAATCAACCTTCCCAGAATTGCATATCTTGCCGAAAGTGAGGCAGACTTCTACAGAAGACTCGATAAGATGATGGATATTGCAGCCCGTTCACTCAAGGTTAAGCGCACCATCATCACAAAGCTTCTCGACGAGGGTCTTTATCCCTACACAAAGAGATATCTCGGCACTTTTGCAAACCACTTCTCAACCATCGGTCTTGTCGGCATGAACGAAGTCGGTCTTAATGCTAACTGGCTTCGCGCAAACATGACAAACGAGAAAACTCAGCAGTTTGCAAAGGATGTTCTTAATCACATGAGAGAGCGTCTTTCTGACTATCAGGAAGAATACGGCGACCTCTACAACCTCGAGGCAACTCCCGCAGAGTCCACATCTTACCGCCTTGCAAAGCATGACGTTAAGCGTTATCCCGGCATCATCACCGCTTCCGAAGAAACTCCCTACTACACCAACAGCTCCCATCTTCCCGTTGGCTACACAGAGGATATCTTTGAGGCTCTTGATATTCAGGACGAGCTCCAGACTCTCTACACATCGGGCACAGTTTTCCACGCATTCCTCGGCGAAAAGCTTCCCGATTGGAAGGCTGCCGCAGAGCTTGTTAAGAAGATTGCAAACAACTACAAGCTTCCCTATTATACTCTTTCACCCACATATTCCGTATGTAAAAACCACGGCTATATTGCCGGCGAAGTTTTCACCTGCCCCGAGTGCGGTGAAACAACAGAGGTTTACAGCCGTATCACAGGCTACTACAGACCCGTTCAGAACTGGAACGACGGCAAGGCTCAGGAATATAAGGAGCGCAAGGTTTACGACATCGCAAACTCCGATATTTCAAAGCATAAGAAAACAGCAGAGGCTCCCAAGGCAAACATCGATTTTGAAGAAGAAAGCTGCGGTCTTGCAGACGGACTTTATCTTTTCAAAACCGCAACCTGCCCCAACTGCAAGGTAGCTATTTCGCTTCTCGGCAAGGCAGGAATCGAGGTTCAGGAGCTTATGGCTTATGAAAACGAAGAGCTTGCAATGAAGCTCGGCGTAAGACAGGCTCCCACTCTTGTTGTTGTTTCGGGCGGCGAAGCAGAAAACTATGCAGGCGTTGCAGAAATCAAGAAATTTATCGATGCTGCAAAGGGCGCAGCTATCTAAGGAATGACTTTAATGCATGATATAATCATAATCGGTGCGGGCCCCGCAGGCTTAACTGCGGCGCTCTATGCACTGCGCGCAGACAAATCAGTTCTTGTGCTTGAAAAAGGCACCTTCGGCGGTCAGATAACCTATTCTCCGCAGATTGAAAATTACCCCGGCTTTGCATCAATGAGCGGCAATGAATTTGCCGAAAAGCTTGTTGACCAGGTTATTTCGCAGGGTGCGGAGATTGAAATGGAAACAGTCACCGCCATTCGCGACAACGGTGCAACCAAAACCGTTGTTACCGAGGATGGCGAGCACGAAGCAAAGGCTGTTATCATTGCAACGGGTGTTAAGCACAGGCAGACGGGTCTGCCCAAAGAAAACGAGCTTGTCGGCGCGGGTATTTCATACTGCGCGGTTTGCGACGGCGCATTCTTCAAGGGTCAGACGGTTGCCGTTCTCGGCGGAGGAAATTCCGCTTTGCAGGAGGCTGTCCTGCTTTCCGACACCTGCAAAAAGGTTTATGTTATCCAGAATCTTGATTATTTCACGGGCGAAGCACGCCTTGTTGAAAAGCTTAAAGAAAAGGATAATGTTGAGTTCATTATGGGCACGGTTATTTCCGAGCTTAAGGGCGAAAAATCCCTTGAAGGTCTTGTGCTTAAAAAGGAATCGGATTCAAGCATAACCGAGCTTGCGGTTGACGGGCTTTTTGTTGCGATTGGTCTTATTCCCAACAATGCGGCGTTTGCCGATATTGCGGGGCTTAACGAATGGGGCTATATCGACTCAGACGAAAGCTGTGTTACCAAAACAGCGGGCGTATTTGTGGCAGGGGACTGCCGCCAAAAGCAGATTAGGCAGATTACAACCGCAACCGCAGACGGCTCAATAGCCGCTCTCGCAGCATGTAAGTATATAGACGCTATGTAAAAAAACAGCGGTTTATGTGTTATGGCATAAACCGCTGTTTTAAGTTTCTAAAAGAAACTGTCTCTGCCTTTTTCAAGCTTGCTGACGATTCGGTTCATTTCGTCCTTTGAGCGTACGGAGCGTGAAAGGTCGATAATACGCTTCTTTTCTGTTTCATTAAGATGCGAAAAATTCTCCATTGCCTTTGCGTTTCTTGTCAGAGCCATTCCGAAGCCCTGGGGAATGCCGTTTAATTCAAACATGTTAACACCTCAGAATTATTTTTGCTTTATGTTGATGCTTTATTCACTTTTGATTGTTATAAATACTTGTTTTTAATTAAAATATGTGTTATAATATTCCAAGTTTTATAATGGGGTGATAACGATGCGTTACAGAACACTCGGCAAAACCGGCGTTGAAGTTTCCGCGCTCGGCTTCGGCTGCATGAGGCTGCCGGTTATTGACGGCGATGGCGACAGAATAGACGAAGCAAAGGCGGTTGAATTGGTTCGCCGCGGCATCGATAACGGAATAAATTATCTTGACACCGCGTTTTTCTATCACGGCGGCAACAGCGAAGCTCTTGTCGGCAAAGTAATAAAAGACGGCTACAGAGAAAAAGTTTATATAGCAACCAAGCTTCCTCTCGGCAACGTCAACTGCGAAGAGGATGTTGAAAAAATATTTAACGAACAGCTTTCAAGGCTCGGCGTTGACTGCATTGATTTCTATTTGCTCCATGCGGCAAACAACGATTCGTGGGAAAACAGAGTTCTGAAATTTAATGTTCTTCCAAAGCTTGAAAAGCTTAAAGAGCAAGGCAAAATAAAGCATCTCGGTTTTTCCTTCCACGATGATTTGGATGTTTTTAAAAAGATAATCGATTCATATGACGGTTTTGAATTCTGCCAGATTCAGTTCAACTACATTGATGTTGACTATCAGGCGGGTATTGAAGGGCTTGAATATGCGGCTTCAAAGGGTCTTGGCGTAATAGTTATGGAGCCTCTTCTCGGAGGCAAGCTTGCTTCGCCTCATGAAAAGGTTGCCGCAAAGCTCGGCAGCGAAAAAACTCCCGTCGAATGGGCTTTGGATTTTGTTTGGAACAGACCCGAGGTTGCAATGCTTCTGAGCGGCATGGGTACAACACAGATGGTTGACGACAACCTCTCTTATGCGGATAAAGCCGCTGTCGGAATGCTTTCAAAAGAAAATCTTGAAATGCTTTCCGATGCAAAACGCGTGTTTGATGAAATGAATCTTGTTCCATGCACGGGCTGTGAATACTGTATGCCTTGCCCTGCGGGTGTGCTTATTCCTAAAGTTTTTTCGGCGTTTAACAAAATAACAGAGGGCGGCAGGCGTCTTGTTAAGGAAATTTTTCCTGATATCGAAACAAACGCATCCCTTTGCCAAAAATGCGGCAAGTGCGAAAAGGCTTGTCCGCAGCATATCGGAATAATCGAAACATTGCGAAAGGTCAGAAATCAGTTTTGAGGGTGATAAAATGAAAATTTTGTTTCAAGGTGATTCAATAACCGATGCGGGCAGAGACCGCTCCGATTACCACGATTTGGGCAAGGGATATCCCTTCTATGCCGCCCAATACATAGCGGAGGACAACCCCGACATCGATTTTGAATTTATCAATCTCGGTATAAGCGGCAACCAAACCATTGATTTGGTCAACAGACTGCAAAGCGATTTTATCGATATTCAGCCCGATATCGTATCAATTCTTATCGGCGTTAACGATACATGGCACAGAGCGCACAACCGCAAGTGGCTCGGCAATGATGTTTTTGAGGCAAATTACCGCAAGGTGCTCACCGAGATAAAAGAAAAAACGAACGCAAAAATTCTTATTCTGGAGCCGTTCCTTCTCCATGCGCCCGATAAAGAATATTTCCGAGTTGATTTAAACCCGAAAATTGACATCGTCAGAAAGCTTGCAAAGGAATTTGCGGATTTCTATATTCCGCTTGACGGTTTTTTTGCTTCCGCAAGCATAGGACAAGATGATTTGCATTGGTCGGAGGACGGCGTTCATCCCAACGGCAACGGCTCCGAATTTATCGGCGATGCTTATGCAAATGCAATCAATATTCTTATAGATGAGATGAATGAAAAATGAAAACCATAAAAAATGTTCTGAACTATGTTTTTGTTGACGGACTTTCGGGCATGGCTCTCGGTCTGTTTGCAACCCTTATTATCGGCACGATTCTTGAGCAGATCGGCGGTTTTATCAATCACAGCATCGGCACTTATCTTATAGCAATAGCCGCTGTTGCAAAATCGCTCACCGGTGCGGGTATCGGCGTCGGCATGGCGTTCAAATATAAGGTGTCGCCTCTTGCGGGTGTATCTGCGGCGGTTGCGGGCATGGTCGGTGCTTTTGCTCCGAAAATTCTCGCAGGTGCTGTTATTACAGACGCGGGCATGCTTTATTCGGGTCCGGGCGACCCTCTTTGCGCGTTTATTGCAGGCTTTGTTGCCATTCAGATTGGCAAGCTTATTGGCGGCAAAACAAAGCTTGATATCATTCTTACCCCTGCAGCTTCGATAATTGCAGGCTGTGCGGCGGGCTTGATTATCGGTCCTCCCGTTTCAAATGTAACAACATATATCGGTCAGATAATAAGCTGGGGCATGGAGCGTCAGCCGGTGCTCATGGGTATCGTTGTTTCGGTTGTTATGGGCATCTGTCTCACGCTTCCGATTAGCTCCGCGGCTCTCGGAATCATTCTCGGCCTTTCGGGCATTGCGGGCGGTGCGGCGGTTGTCGGCTGCAGCGCACAGATGGTTGGTTTTGCTGTTGCAAGCTACCGCGAAAACAAGCTCGGCGGTCTTATTGCGCAGGGTGTTGGCACTTCGATGCTCCAAATGCCTAACATCGTAAAGCATCCGCAGATATGGATTCCGCCCATTGTTGCCAGCGCAATTCTCGGTCCCATTTCTTCTGCTGTGCTCAAAATGACCTGCTATGCATCTGGCTCGGGCATGGGCACATCGGGCTTGGTCGGTCAGTTTATGACCTATGCTTCAATGGTTGAAGCAGGCGTTGACCCCGTTGTTACCGTTATTGAAATCATGGTTATGCACTTTATTGCACCTGCTGTTATTTCTTATGCGGTTTCGGAGTTTATGCGCAGAAAAAAGCTTATCAGCTTCGGCGATATGAAGCTTGAAAATACAAACTGATATTTTAACACGGAGGTATTCCCATGGTAAAAAAATTAACGGCAATCTTTCTCACCATCGCGGTTTTTGCGTCTGCTTTTGCAATCCCCGCATACGCCGCAACAGAAGTTACATCGGATTTTGAGCGTGGATTCTACCGCTTTGTTGACAAGGCTCTTGATGCTCTTGTCGGCGGAATTACCGCTCTTATCACTGAGCCCCGTGAATGGGACGCAAAAAAAGATTATGTCAGCGAAAACTTCTATGAAGGTCTTTCTGCTGATGAATTCCTTGACGCTCCCGCAGAGGGCGCGGAATGGAAGCTCGGTTATTCAAACGCTTCAATCCTTACAGGTAAAGAGCTTGAAGATGAGCACTATGTAGGCGGCAGCCTTTCCGTAACAAAGAAGCTTGCAACAGCACAGTATGATGACCAGAAGGTCAGAACGGTTGCAATTTCCGACGGCAGAGGTATCAGCATTTTTGCTGTCATTGATTCTTTCGGTCTTCCCAACAACGAGGTAAGAGTTATCAGAGAGAAGTTTCAGGCATATGCCGATGAGAATAACCTTGATATTACCTCAATAAATATTTCCGTTCTTCATCAGCACAGCTGTGTTGACACCTTCGGTCTTAACGGCGATATTATAGGCGCACTTTTCACCGCTTCAATCAAAAATCTTCTCGGTCTTGAGCTCCCCAGCGGCAAGAACGTGAATTTTATGGAAAACCTTTATAAAGTTACAGTTGACTCAATGATTAACGCAGTTAATGACATGAAGGTCGGCAAGCTTTATTTCGGTGCCCTTGATATTTCCGAATACATCAAAGATAAGCGTGCCCCCAAGGTTTTTGACGGCAATCTCAACAGACTCCGCTTTGTTCCCGATGCGGAAAATGCTGCGGAAACATGGATTGTTAACGTTCCCATGCACTGCGTAGGTAACGGCGCCGCAGGCACAGAGCTCACAGGTGACTATCCCTACTACATGGAAAAATATATCAATGAAAAAGCAGGCGCAAACTTCATGCAGATTCTCGGCGCAGAGCTTGCGATTACTTCCGAATATCCTGAAGACCTTGTCAGGGAAGAAGCTGACATTGCAAAGTTCGGTCACGGTTATGCAGGCATTGTTGCTTACGGTAAGCTTCTTGGCGAGCTTGCATGCTCGGTTACTGATTCCGAAGAGGTTGCTCCCATTCTTAATATCAGATTTACCGAAGTATTTATGCCCATTAACAACTCAATCTTTAAGCTTGCCGCAAGAGGCGGTCTGCTTACCAACACGGTTGTTAAGAACGGCTTTGATTATGAAACTCCCACAGAAATCGGCTATGCCGAGTTCGGCACAACGCTTGCCGTTGCAATAATCCCCGGCGAGCTTGCTCCCGAAATTGCATTCGGCGGCGCAATCGCTGCAGAGGATTCATGGGACGGTAAGAAGTGGAACTATTCCTCATTTGCGGAGGTTACAGACAGAAAGCTTCTTGTTTTCGGCATTACAAATGACCAGGTAGGTTACATGATGACAGATAACGACTGGCGTTCATACCTTACCGAAAACGAAGAGATTGTTTCAACAGGACCCAGAGCAGGTGCTGTTGTAGCTGATGCATATCTCAACCTTTATAACGAAGTAAAATAACATAACATAACATAACATAACATTCTCTTATAGCCCCGTATTTTTGCGGGGCTATATTATGCTGAATGAAAAATTCACAATATGCGGCTTGATTTGATAAAGACAAAACGATATAATATTCATTAATCTCTATTAAGGGCGGTGATGCTTTGGGCAAGAAAACTGCAATTAAATATGCTCTGAAAGAAACAGACTTTCTGCTTTATATTACCTGCATTCTGACCTCTGCATTCGGTGCTCTGATGGTTTACAGCGCAACAAGAAATGAAGCCATTGCGGACGGCGATTTGATTGCCCGCGACTGTCTTATCATGATTTTGGCGGCTTCCGTGGGTATTTTTGCCTGCATCATTATTTCGTTTCTTGATTATGATGCGATAGTCAGGCTGTGGCCGCTTGTTGCCGGTGTGTGCCTGCTTTTGCTGTTTTTGCTGTTTCCGTTTGGTGACGGTCCTTCCGACAGACCCGGCGCAAGATGCTGGCTCCCAATCATTAAAACTGACGGCTTTGTTGTTAACTTTCAGCCGTCGGAGCTTGCAAAAATCGGTTTTTTGATAACCTTTACAGCCCACATTGAAGCGGTCAAGGATAACATGAACAGCATAAAAAATGTGTTGCTCCTTACGCTTCATGCGATTGTTCCCATCGGCATAATTATTATTACGGACGACCTCGGCTCTGCAATCGTTTTTGCCTGCATTTTTGTGGGCATGATGTTTGTGGCGGGGCTTCATATGCGATATTTTGCCGTTGCCGCGGGAGTTGTTATTGCTTTTGTTCCTTTGCTGTGGACAAAGTTCCTTGCAGGCTTCCACAAGCGCAGAATCCTTGCAATCTATTATCCGTCTGCCTTGAGCGAGGATGTATATAAGGATATTATATATCAGCAGCAGCGCGGAGTTAATGCGATTGGCTCAGGCGGATTTTTCGGTGACGGGCTGTTCAAGGGCACCTATACGCAGTCTGCTCTCGGCGTTCCCGTTAATGAAAGTGACATGGTTTTTACCGTTGTCGGCGAAGAGCTTGGATTTATCGGCTCAATTCTGTTTCTGGCGGTGATGGTTTTTATAATAGCCAAAATAATTTCTGTTGGCAAAAAGTCAAGAAATCTTACCGGCAGTCTGATTTGCTACGGCACGGCGTTTATGATTGGAGCGCAGACCATTATCAATCTCGGCATGTGCCTCATGCTTTTGCCGAGTATCGGCATTACACTTCCGTTTATGAGTGCGGGAGGTTCGGCAAACCTTTGCATTTATTTTGCAATAGGATTGGTTATGAGCGTTTACCGCTTTAACTGCAACCGCGACCCCGTTAATTTCAGATTGACACACATCAACACTCCTTTTTCGGAATAAACAACGGACTGCCTTACAAAGCGAAGAACAAAAGAAACTGAATAATAAAGTAAACGGTTTGTATCGGATTTTTACCTTTGCAAACCGTTTTTTTGTTTGATATAAAATAAGCTCTGTTTTATATGTTTCTTTTTAGCCGTTTTTTTCGACTCAACATACCTTTGTACGCCTGTCGTCGGAAGAAAACGCCTTCTTCATCTTTGTGAGTCAGTCCCCACCTATTTTCCAATCAACATCTTGCCGTGCCGTCAGCGTTTTTTCTTGACAAATCACCAAATATAGTATAAAATAATTATAATTATGTTTAATGGAAAATTGTTTTCAGATAATAAATACGATTGGAGTGGATTTAAAAGTGAGTGAGAACATCGTTCAGTATGTTGCCGCCGCTTCAAAAGGCGACACCGACGCAATGGCAAAGCTCTACTCAAAAACTTTAAAAGCATCCTATTTCCTTGCTTCTGCGTTAAGCGCGGAAGACTCAAACGCAGTTGATATAACCAAAAAGGCTTATGCAAAAGCTTTCAGCTCGATTGACAAGCTCAAAAGACCTGAGGCTTTTGAAATCTGGATGAAGCAGAATGTTGCCGCCGCATATAAAGAGGGCAAAAAGTTTGTTTTTGCCGATGCTGATGCGGGCGCAACCGAAAACTCCTCAGAATTCCTCTCGGAAGATGTTTTTGAAGACGAAGAAAAGAGCGCGAGCGTGCTCAAGGCTGTTTCTGAGCTTCGCCCTGAGCTTCGCGCTGCGATCATTCTTCATTATAACAACGGAATGCCCGTTTCGATTCTTGCAAAGTTTTTCGGAGTTTCCGAAAGCACCGCAAACGCCCTCCTCGGTAAGGCGAGGGCAACCGTTCTTGCTTGCGCAGGCCTTGAGGCAGACAGCAGCTCAAACGGCTCACTGCCCGTTTTAACAAGAATTTTCCAACGTGCGGCTGTTGCAACCGCGATTGATAACATGGTTGTCAGAGATGTGTTTATCTATGCCATAGATGCATATGAGGCATCAAAACCCGCAGTTTCCGCTGAGGAGGAGCAGTCCGTTCAGGCTGAAGTTCCTGTTGCGGAAGAAGAAAAGCCTGCGGAAGAGCCCGTTCAGGAAGCTCCCGCAGAGCCCGAAGCAGCTCCCGCAGAGGAAGCACCGCAGAGCAACATCATCTCGTTCAAGCAAAAGATAAACGAGCTTCTTGATAATAACAGTGAGGCTGCTCCCGAAACTTTCGAAGCTGCTCCCGCAGATGAAAGCGCAGAGGAAGAAGGCGTTGATATCCCCGCGTTTGTTACCGTCAGCGAGGAAGCAGAGCGTGCTGTTGAGCAGTTCTCAAGCTATGAAAAAACAGAAGCCCCTGCGGTTCCCGCGAAGAAAAAGCTTGATATTAAGCTTAACAAAAAAATTATCGGCATCGCATGCGCATGCCTTGCGGTTGTTGTTGTAATATGCATTGCAATCGGCAGCGGCCGTTCCGATGCTCCCGCGGGCAACGAAGGCTCAAATGCCGTTGATGCTGTTGCTGCGGGCTATCAGTGGGCGCCCGGCGGATTTGAGGAATGTGCAGAGCTTGAATATCTTGATGAAACCTGCGCATATTTCAAATCCGTATCAACCGGCAAATACGGTCTTATCGACTATCAGGGCAATGTTATTCTTCAGCCCAACTACGACGGCTTCAAGCGCTGCGCAACGGGCAGAGATTATGAAAACATCGGTCTTTATCACAGCCTTGTTATTATCAACGGCGAGGAACATGAGATTTCCGTTGACAATGGCGTTGTATCCATATCCGAAACACCTCATATTGACCACAGCGTAAGCAACGCCGCTCTTGAAGATACTTCATATGACGAGCGAGACCGCTATTTTGAGGGTTACGCCGCCGCAAGAAAAGACGGTAAGTGGGGCTATGTAAGCCAGGATAAGGATAAGCGTGTTATCAAATATCAGTATGATGCCGTTAACGAGTTCGTATCTGCTTTGGATTCTGCAGGCAGCGACTATTGCCGCCCTGTAACAGACGGACTTATAGCTGTCAAGAAAGACGGCTCAATGGGTATCATTGACCTTAAAAATAAAACTGTTGTTCCTTTTGAATACAGCAACATTATGCCCGGCAGCAACGGCGCGTTTATTGCATGTAAGGGCGGCACATGGGGAGTTATCCTTGTCGGAAGTGCCGTAACCTCATTTGGAGGCGTTAACATTTCCGTTGACCCGCTTTCACCCGATGTGTCGGAGGATATCACTTCAAGCGGAACAAACACCCTCGGCAGCTACACGGTTATTTCCGAGGATGGTGCCAATGTTCGCGGCGGTGCGGGCTCCGATTATGACCTTCTCGGCGAGCTTGAATACGGCGACACAGTTGTTGCCTACGAAACCAAGAGAGCCGATAACGGCAACAAATGGGCAAAAATCAAGTATAACGGCGAATACGGCTGGGTTGCTTTGAGCATGCTTGAAGAAGAGGGAGCTTGAGTTGCTTTCTGTCTTCTTGACAACTGCCGTAAAGGTGTTATAATATTTAAGTATTAATATTAAATAAGCTTTGATGGGGAAGAAATCCTCACCTGCTTCCAGAGAGACGGGCTGTTTGCTGAAATGCCCGTTAAGCGATTGGTGATGACAGGCCGCCCCGGAGCTCTGCCGCGATGAGCGGCGGCGTTACCTGCGTTAAGGGTCTGGAGTGGTGCAGTTTGCGCAATTTGGGTGGTACCGCGGCATATGCCGTCCCATTACCGAATTGGTGTAACTGCACCTTTTTTATGTAACAAACAGGAGGAAAACTATTATGCAATGGATGGGACTTAACGAAATCAGAGAGAAATACCTTTCTTTCTTTGAGTCAAAAGAACATTTAAGAATGCCCAGCTTTTCGCTGGTTCCGCAGGGTGACAAGAGCCTGCTTCTTATCAATGCGGGCATGGCACCCCTCAAAAAATATTTCACGGGTGAGCTTACTCCGCCCAGAAACAGAGTAACAACCTGCCAGAAGTGCATCCGCACTCCCGATATCGAGAGCGTTGGCATAACAGCCCGCCACGGCACCTATTTTGAAATGCTCGGCAACTTCTCTTTCGGCGATTATTTCAAGCATGATGCAACCCGCTGGGCTTGGGAATTCTGCACCAAGGTTATGGAAATGCCTGCAGACAGAATTTATATCAGCGTTTATGAGGAAGATGACGAAGCTTTTGATATCTGGACAAAGGAAATCGGCATTCCCGAGGACCATATGGTCAGATTCGGCAAGGCAGACAACTTCTGGGAGCACGGCGCAGGTCCCTGCGGCCCTTGCTCAGAGCTTTATTTTGACCGCGGCGAAAAATACGGCTGCGGCTCGCCCGACTGCAAGGTCGGCTGTGAGTGCGACAGATATATCGAATTTTGGAACCTTGTTTTCACCCAGTTTGATAACGACGGCAACGGCAACTATTCAAAGCTCAAGAGCTGTAATATCGACACGGGCATGGGCCTTGAACGCCTTGCATGCATCATGCAGGATGTTGACAACATTTTTGAGGTTGACACCGTTCAGAACATCATGAAGCATGTTGTTGACCTTTCCGGCGTTAAATACCACGATAACGAAAAGAACGATATTTCTCTGCGCGTTATCACCGACCATATCAGAAGCACAACCTTCATGATTGGTGACGGCGTTATGCCCTCCAACGAGGGCAGGGGATATGTTCTTCGCCGTTTGCTCCGCAGAGCCGCACGCCACGGCAGACTGCTCGGCATCGACGGAATGTTCCTCTATAAAGTCTGCGAAACCGTTATTAACGAAAACGCAAACGCATATCCCAACCTTGTTGAAAAGCATGACCTCATCGTTAAGGTTATCAAGGCAGAGGAAGAAAGCTTCAACAAGACTATTGACACGGGTCTTAATCTTCTTGAAAATATCATTGCAAACAACGATTCAAATGTGCTCAGCGGCGCAGATGCATTCAAGCTGCAGGATACCTTCGGCTTCCCCATCGATTTGACCAAGGAGCTTCTTGAAGAAAGAGGTATGAGCGTTGATATCGATGAATATAAGAGGCTTTATGCAGAGAGCAGAGCTGCCGCAAGAGCCGCCCGCAAGGATGCTGGCGCAGAGGCTTGGAAGGGCGGTCAGGCTTCGCTCAAGGATATTGAGGCTACCGAATTTGTCGGCTATACCGATTATGAATGCAAGGGCACCGTTAAGGCAATTATTGCTGACGGTGAAAGAGCGGATGTTGCAACCGCAGAGTCAAGCGTTGCTCTTGTTCTTGACAAAACCGCATTCTATGGCGAAAGCGGCGGTCAGGCAGGCGATATCGGCGTTATCAAAACCGCAAATGCGGCTTTTGAAGTAACTGCAACCAACAAAACTCCCGACGGAATTATTCTCCACATCGGTAAGATTGTTGACGGCGACAGCATCTCCGTCGGCGATGAAGCAACCGCTTCAATCTGCGTTAAAACAAGAGAAGCCGCTATGAGAAACCATACAGCCGCTCACCTTATTCAGGCGGCTTTGAGAGAAGCTCTCGGCACTCATGTTGAGCAGGCAGGTCAGCTTGTTAACAGCAGCGCAATGAGATTTGACTTCACTCATTTCTCCGCTCTTACCGCAGAGGAGCTTGCGGCGGTTGAAAATAAGGTTAACGAAATCATTCTTTCCGCAGTTCCCGTAACAAGCGAGGAAATGCCCATTGAAGAAGCCAAAAAGCTTGGCGCAATGGCTCTTTTCGGTGAAAAATACGGCGATGTTGTTCGCGTTGTCAGAGCAGGTGACTTTTCAACCGAGCTTTGCGGCGGTACGCATGTTAACAACACAGGCAAACTTGGTCTGTTCAAGATTGTTTCCGAGTCCTCCGTTGCAGCGGGTGTCCGCAGAATAGAGGCTGTAACGGGCTTTGGAGTGCTTGATTATATCGCAAAGGATACCGCTCTTATCAGAAACACTGCCGCAACAATGAAGCTTGCAAACGTTTCCGAGCTTGATAAGAGAGCGGGCGTTCTTATGGCTGACCTTAAAGCAAAGGATAAAGAGATTGAACAGCTTCGTTCAGAGCTTTCAAACCTTAAAACGGGCGACCTTATGGGTAACTCCGTTGAAATTAACGGTGTAACTCTTGTTGCAACCACAGTTGAGGGCGTTAACCCCGGCGACCTTCGTGCAATGTGCGATAAGGTTAAAGAGGACGCAAATGCAGTTGCCGTTATCTGTGGCATTAACGGCGGTGCGGCTAACTTTGCATGCGCATGCGGTAAGGATGCAGTTGCAAAGGGTGCCCATGCAGGTAATATCGTAAGAGAAGTATCAAAGCTTGCAGGCGGCTCAGGCGGCGGCAGACCCGACAGCGCAATGGCAGGCACAAAGGATATCTCCAATATCAAGGCTGCTATGGAAGCCGTTGCCGATATCCTTAAAGAAATGATTAAATAATCGTAGGGCGGGATGCCCACATCCCGCCGTGAAATAATAATTAAGGAAGTGTAATTATGGATTGTCTTTTCTGTAAAATTATAAACGGCGAAATCCCCTCATCCAAGGTTTATGAGGATGAAAAAGTGCTTGCCTTCAATGACATTGAGCCGCAGGCACCCGTTCACATTCTTATAATCCCCAAGGAGCATATCAAATCTGCCGCCGAAATTGACGAAAACAACAGCGCACTTATTGCCCATGTTTTCGAGGTTGCGGCAAAGATTGCCAAGGAAAAGAATCTTGACGGTTTCAGAATTGTCAACAACTGCGGCGATTGCGCAGGTCAGACGGTTAAACACATACATTTTCACATGATGGGCGGCAGAGATTTCGGCTGGCCCGCAGGTTAATGGA
>JAZSGU010000002.1:0-8985 GCA_045532895.1 Acutalibacteraceae bacterium
ACATTGCGGCGGATAACGGCTCGCAAATCTCTTGCGCCGCGCGGACCGTCAACGGATTTTTCCGCGATAAGAGCGGTTGCTTCGTCGCTCCATGTAAAGGCAATTCCCTTGTCAGCAAGCGGGTCAACAAGCTCCTCCAACATCAGCACGGCAATGCGCTTATAGTCCTCAACCGTGAGGTCGTTGAACACAACAACCTCGTCAACTCTGCCGATGAATTCGGGGCGTAGGAATTCGTTGAGCGCTTTGAGTGCTCTTTCTTTTGAAGCCTCATTCTTGGTTTTTGCAAATCCGAGCGCACCCGAGCCGCGGTTGCTGCCCGCGTTGGAGGTCATAACAATAACGGTGTTTTCAAAGCTGACCGTTCTGCCCTGGGCATCGGTTATTCTGCCCTCATCAAGAATTTGAAGCAGAATGTTCATAACATCGGGGTGAGCCTTTTCAATCTCGTCAAAAAGGACTACCGAATAGGGCTTGCGGCGCAGCTTTTGGGTGAGCTGACCTGCCTCGTCATAACCGACATATCCGGGCGGCGAACCTATTATTCTTGAAACGGAGTGCTTTTCCATAAACTCGCTCATATCAAGGCGAATGAGGGTTTCGGGCGTTTCAAAAAGCTCCTTTGCAAGCAGCTTTACAAGCTCTGTTTTGCCGACACCCGTGGGACCCACAAAAATAAACGATGCGGGTCTGCGGCGGGGGCTTATCTGCACTCTGCCGCGTCTTACGGCGGCGGCAACAAGCGAAATCGCTTCGTCCTGACCGATAAGACCTGCTTTGAGGTTTTCTTCAAGCTTTGAAAGGCGGCGCATATCGCTTTCAATAACCTTGCTTGCGGGTATGCCCGTCCAAAGCTGGATAACCCTTGCAAGGTCATCCTCGGTAACATGATTGTCGGAGGCAAGCTCTTCAAGCTTTGCCACCTCTTCTTTTTTCTGAATAATTTCAGCTTTTATTTTCGCGATTTCTTCATAGTCCTTTTCTTCGGTGGTTTCCATGAGCTCGGCTTCGTGAGCTTCAAGCTCTGCAAGCTCCGCTGAAGCAATTTCAAAATCGCTTATGCTCTTGTTGCGAAGATTTGCGCAGGTGCATGCTTCATCGAGCAAATCTATCGCCTTGTCGGGCAAAAATCTGTCATTAATATATCTTTCCGAAAGGCTGACTGCCTTTGCTATGAGGCTGTCCGTAACGCGAACACGGTGGAAATCCTCATAGTAGTCCTTGACACCGATAAGCATTTCGGTGGTTTGCTCAATCGACGGCTCCTCAACCTTGATGGGCTGAAGCCTGCGTTCAAGAGCGGCATCCTTTTCGATATATTTTCTGTATTCGGTAAAGGTGGTTGCGCCGATTATCTGAATTTCGCCTCTTGAAAGCGAAGGCTTAAGGATATTCGCCGCATTCATCGAGCCCTCTGCATCGCCCGTGCCGACAAGCGAATGCACCTCATCAATAAAGAGGATAATGTTACCCTCACTGCGCACCTCTTCAACAAGACCCTTTATTCTGCTTTCGAACTGACCTCTGAACTGTGTGCCCGCAACAAGGGCGGCAAGGTCGAGCATGTGAATTTCTTTATCGCGCAGTTTTGCGGGAACGTCACCAGCAGATATTCGGAGCGCCAAGCCCTCTGCAATCGCGGTTTTGCCGACACCGGGCTCGCCGATAAAGCATGGGTTGTTCTTTGTTCTTCTGCAAAGAATCTGAATTGCTCTGTAAATCTCGTTTTCTCTGCCGATTATGCGGTCGATATTGCCTGCTTTCGCCTTTGCGGTTAAATCGGTGCAGAACTGTGAAAGATACTTGCGCTTCTTTTCTTCCTGCTTATCCTTTCTGTTGCCCCATCTCTTCTTTTTCTCCTGCGTGCCATCTTTGGACTCGGAGGATGTGCGTTCTTCGCTGTTTTGAGAGTTGCTCATTGCGCCGAAATTCTGCAAGAACGGCATTGTCCCCGCTCCGCCCGGCTCAAATCCGCCGTCCTCGCCGAACATTGCCTCAAACTGCTCGCTGACATCGTCCAGCTCGTCCTCGGAGATGCCCATGCTCTGCATAATCTGCTTGACGGGGCCGATGTTCATTTCCATGGCGCATTTGATGCAAAGACCCTCTTGAGTTGTTTTTTCGCCCTCAACCTTGGTTACAAAAAACATTGCGGGGCGTTTTTTACATCTTGCACATAAAACCTGTTTCATTCCGTATATCCTTTGAAATTATTTTTTGCTTCTTTCCTTAACCTGCTTGAACACTCCGGGCAGATAGCTCAAAAATGCGATTATTGTGAGCACAACGCTGATACACACAAGAGCAATCATTACCGCAGCAGGCAGAGTGAATACATTGCCGAGAATGCCGATATCGGGGCCAAAAGCCATGATAACGCACATGATAACATAGAAAGCAAAGGTTGCAATTTTGCCGGGCATTTCAGCCGCAACGGGCTTTAAGCCAAACATAATCATAATCGCACCGCCAACAACCATAACAGCTTCCTTAACAAGGAAAACGAGGAAAATCCAGCTGAAAGTCTTAACTGTTTCGTCGCTGCTGTTGCTGAATGCAAGATAGAAAACAACCGCAATCGTAATCTGGCTGAGCTTGTCGGCAATGGGGTCAAGAAGCTTGCCGAGAGCACTTATCTGGTTGAATTTGCGGGCAATCTTGCCGTCAAAAAAGTCGGTAAGGCCCGAAATTGCAAGAACGATGACCGCCCACAGATAGCTGCCGTCATTGAAAAGCACGGCAAAAACGGGGATAAGGGCTATTCTTATGAGTGACAAAAGGTTGGGGATTGTAAGACATCCCGTAAAGTATTCTTTTAATATTGCTTTCATAATGTCCTCCTTTATTTAAAAAACGAAAGTATTGTTTCCCAAAGACCCTGCTGAAGAGTTGCCTTGCTGACCGCCTCTGCGAACTCTGCAACGGGAATCAGCATTGATGCAAAACCTATAACGGCGCTGATAACATACATTTCAAAAACACCTTTTATTCCGCCGAGAACTGCACCGAGAGTTTTATTTAACCCTTTAAGAATCGGCAATCTGAAGAAATTGCTTATAAACGAAATTCCGATTGAAAGAACTGCATTAACAATTACATAAATGATAACGAATGCAACAACTCTTGATGCGGGGATAACCGCAAAATCCTTAATGGCGGCATAAATTGATTCGGTTGCTGTTTCGACCGCTTCCGGAGTGATTGTTTCGGAAACAAAGCTCTCAATTCGAATTTCCGCAAACTCCGCCGCATTTTTTATGTAGGCGGGCAAAGCGTTGATAACCTCCTGCACGGTTTCGCCGATATGGTTGCCGAGAACATTGCCAATGGAGCTTGTTGCCGCATTTCTGATAAAATGTTCTTCAATCCACAGAGCAACGGGCTCGCAGTATTCCTTGGCAATAAGAACGCCTGCAATCGCCGCAATAACGGAAAGGACAGTCCTCACAAAGCCTTCACTCCGACCTTTAAGGATTGCGCCAATAAAAATAGACACAAGCACAAGGTCAATGATAACAGGTAAAATTCCCACAGATGCACCCCCTTAATATTTATATATCGCGCCGCCGTGAACGGCATAGACCGTTCCCGAAGCGATAAACACGCTTTCAACAGCATTTCCGGCTTCAATGCGTTTAACCTCTTTGCCGTTTTGTGAATAAACCGCTATTTCGCTGCCCGAGGCAACGGCTATTCTGCCGCCCTCTGCCGCGACGCAGTCGGGTATTCCGTCAACAACAACGGAGCATGTTTTTCTGCCATCTCTCGAATATCGGACTATTCCGGTTTTGGCGCCGCCGAATTCCTCGTAGCAGACAACGGTGTTGCCGCTGTCGTCGGAACAAACGGCAAGAATGCTGTCCTCGGCATAAACGGTTTCGTCAACCTTTTCGCCCTTTTTGTTCAGAACAACCGTTTTGTTATCGCCCGCGGCAATAATTTTGCCCGACGCGGTGTAAACAACATCAAGAAGCATTGTTCCGCTGAACTTGACATCCGCTTTCGGCTCAGTATCACCGATATTGAAAACGATTATTCGGGTATAAATCTCTGCGTTTTCAGCTCCGACTGCCGCAACCGCAAGATTTCTGCCGTTTTGTGAAAGTGAGATATCCGCAATGCGCTCCTGCGAGCAGTTCCATTGAAAAACATTTTTGAAGCGGCTGTTATAAACGCGCAGAATGCTTTGATGCTTTTCGGAAGCGTGCGAGGTTGCAAAGCTTCCGTTTTCGGCAAGTGCGGCGGCAACAACCGTACCTTCCTCGGTTATGCTTCCGAGTTTTTCGGTTTTGCTTTGAAGAATAACCTCGTTTGAAGCCGTGCCGTAAATAAGCGCTCTGCCGTTTTGAGTTATAACCCTTGAAGCGGGCTTAATCTGCATGCTGAAAAGCTCATCTGCCGATGAATTGAGCACCACGGTTGAATCGTTATTAACCGCAATCACTCCCGAGCCGATTGAATCAGCTTTTTTAAAATTGAAAGTATCCAGCAAATAAGGGTATCCCCCGCTCTTTGCGAAAACGGTTTTAACCTGCCTTATGCCGTCTGTTATGTTGGAAACCGCAACATTTCCCATGAGCCTTGCGCTCAGAAACAACGCGGCGGCAACCGCAAGAATAACCACGGGGATTCTCATTATTCTGAATATCTTTTTCGCCGTAAGCATGTTGCGTTTTTTACGCAAGCTTATTATTTTTTTCTCTGCCATATCAGCTCACCCGTAATATTAATAGTATATCTTATTAAGGTAAAGACCGTGTGCGGGGGCTGTGTGACCCGCGGCAAAACGGTTTTGAGCCAAAATAATTTTATCAATCGAGTTTTCGGGGATTTTACCCCTTGAAATATCAATCAAAGTGCCCGTCATGATACGCACCATGTTATATAAAAATCCGTTTGCCTCAACTCTGAAAATAACCATATCTCCTTCGCGCTCAACGGCGGCGTTCATAACCGTTCTTTCCGTGTCCGCAACGCTGCTGCCCGCGGCGCAAAAAGAATCGAACTTATGAGTTCCGATAAATGCCTTTGCCTGCTCGGAAAGAAGCTTTTCATCGAGCGGATATTTATAATGGAGCGAATAATTATAAAGGAACGGGTTTTTGCTCGGTGAGTTCCATATTTTATAAATATATTCTTTTGACTTGCAGTCATACCTTGCGTGGAAATCAAAATCCACCTCGCGGCAGTTAACCGCGGCAATATCACGCGGTAAAACGGCATTCAGCGCGCCGACAAGCTTTTGGCAGTCAATCGTGCTTTCCGTGCGGATGTTGCAGCAATACATGTTTGCATGCACTCCCGCATCCGTTCTTGAACAGCCGACAATGTTGTCGCGCCTTTGGCAGATATGCTGCAAAGCATCCTGCAAGGTCTGCTGAACGGTGACGGCGTTTTCCTGCACCTGCCAGCCGTGATAAGCAGAGCCGTCAAATGAAATTGTCAAAAGTAAGTTTCGCATTAAATCACCGCATCAAAAAAATGGTTGAGGACTATAACACCCGCAGTAATTGCGGCGCAGAAGATAATTGCAATTATATCTCTCAACGCAATTTTCATCTGCTTCATTCTTGTTCTGCCCTCGCCGCCCGTATAACAGCGGCAGGTCATCGCAAACGCAAGCTCATACGCCCTTCTGAATGCCGAAACCATGAGCGGAATAAATATGGGCACAAGAGCTTTTGCTCTTTCAACAAGACCGCCCGTTTCCAAATCCGCGCCCCTCGCCTTTTGGGCGTTCATGATTCTGTCAATCTCCTCAATGAGCGTGGGTATAAAGCGGAGTGCAAGGGTCATCATCATCGCAAGGGTGTGAACTTTTATTTTGAACACTTTGAGCGGAGAAAGAATTCTTTCAAGCGCATCGGTGAGCATTGTGGGGGTTGTTGTATAAGTCAGCAACGAGCTGATAACAACAAGGCTGACTATTCTTATCATGGTGAAAATTGCCGTGTTAACACCCTTTTCGGTTATCTCAATCTTCCACCATGAAAAATAGGTTTCGCCGCCTTGAGTATAGAAAATATTGAGTATTGCAGTAAAAATCAAAATGATAACAATGGGCTTTAAGCTCTTTAATATCATTTTTGCGGGCACTCTCGAAAGTGCAGCCGCCGCAACCGCTGTCAGCGCGATTAAACCGAGAGAAAAGAAGCTTTTGCAAAGAAAAATAACAACGATAAGCCAGAATGTGACTATAAGCTTAACGCGCGGGTCAAGGCTGTGGAGAACGGATTTGCCGGGATAATACTGCCCTATGGTTATATCTCTTATCATTTTGCGCTCCCCCTCTCCAAAAGCTTGCGGAGAATCGCCGCACCCTGCTCAACCGTATAAACATTGGCAGGCACATCAAGCCCCTTTGCGCGGAGCTTTGCAAAAATCTCTGTTATTTCGGGCACATTAAGCCCCATTGCGCGAAGCTCGTCGCCGCGTGAATAGACCTCGTCAACACTTCCCTGCATGGCAACGGAGGAGTTGTTCATAACAATAACTCTGTCCGCCATTTCGGCGATATCCTCCATGCTGTGGGAAACGATGATGACCGTGCTGCCCGTCTGTTTTCTGTAATCTTTAATAAGATTTATCAGCGCATTTCTGCCGCGGGGGTCAAGACCCGCCGCAGGCTCGTCAAAAATAAGCACCTCGGGCTCCATTGACATAACGCCCGCAATGGCAACGCGCCTTTTTTCGCCGCCCGAAAGGTCAAACGGCGATTTGCCGAGATGCTCCGCCTTAACGCCCGTAAACGCCGCGGCGCGCATAACTCTTTCTTTGATTTCAGCCTCCGAAAGCTTCATGTTTTTCGGACCGAAAGCAATGTCTTTATAAACAGTTTCTTCAAAGAGCTGATATTCGGGGTATTGGAAGCAAAGACCAACCTTGAAGCGGGATTTTTTCAGTGTTTCCTTATCCTTCCAGATATCAATGCCGTCAACAAGCACCTTACCGCTGTCGGGCTTTAAAAGACCGTTGAAATGTGATATAAGTGTGCTTTTGCCCGAGCCCGTGTGACCGATAATTCCCACAAGCTCGCCTTTTTCTATTTTTAAATTGACATCATTTATTGCCGCAACCTGCTGAACGGTGCCCTTGGAATAATAATGGGTAAGACCTATTGTTTCTATTGCGTAACTCATAAGGCACCTCCCGCAAGACGGGCAATTTCGTCAACGCATTCGTCAACGTCAAGAACGCCCTCTTTTATTCCGAGAACATGACAAAGCTCAGTTGACTGCGGAACATCAAGACCGAATGAACGCAGTTTTTCAACATTTGAAAAAATCTCTCTCGGCTTGCCGTTCATAACAATTCTGCCGCCGTCAACAACCACAACTCTGTCCGCCTGCACGGCCTCGTCCATAAAGTGGGTAACAAGCACAACCGTTATGCCCATTTCCTTGTTAAGGCGTTTAACGGTTTGCATGACCTCTTCTCTGCCCTTGGGGTCAAGCATTGCAGTCGGCTCGTCAAGCACGATGCACTCGGTCTGCATGGCAATAACGCCCGCGATGGCAACGCGCTGCTTCTGACCGCCCGAAAGCTTATGAGGCTCTCTGTGACGGAACTCATACATGTTAACGGATTTGAGCGCATCGTCAACCCTTTTGCGGATTTCCGCGGGCTCAATTCCGAGGTTTTCGGGACCGAACGCAACGTCATCCTCAACAATGGTTGCAACAATCTGATTGTCGGGATTCTGAAAAACCATGCCCACTATGCGGCGCACCTCGTCCGCCTTTTTCTCGGTGTCGGGCACGATGCCCTTAACGGTTACCTTGCCTTTAGTCGGCTCAAGGATAGCGTTGCACAGCTTTGCAAGGGTGCTTTTGCCCGAGCCGTTGTGACCGAGCACGGCGACAAATTCACCCTTATTTATCGTAAGGCTTACGTCTGTGAGAGCAGGAAACTGCATGGGGGCATCTTCCTCCTCCGTTTCGTAAGCAAACGTCACATTTTCAAATTCAATAATTTTTTCGCTCATAAATAATACAAATCCTAAAATTTATTTATCACGGCAATTCTCTGCCGCAATCCGCACAATATTTGAAATCGCTTTCCGCCTTTGCTCCGCAATAGGGGCAATATTTACCCTTGGGATTATCCCGAACAAGCTCGTTTCTTTTTTCGCCGAAACGCTCATTCCACGGGTCTGGCTCTTCATTTTCATCCGTTATGTCATATTCGGAATAGCGGTTTTTGCCCGTTGCATTTTTGAAATTATAAACGGTGTTTACAACGGCTATTGCAATAAAAATCAAACCGAAAGGAATCATAAACCAAGCGTCCATTACTATCGTCATAACAGTCCAAAACACTCCGAAAAGAGCAACCGCTATGCCGACTATTCCGCCCATAAACGACGGACCTCTGCCGGGTTTAATACTTTTCATCTCTTAACTCCCCTTTCACTGTTTAACGCACCTGACGGCGCGACGGGTCGTCGGGACGCCGACCCCTACAAATAATTATTTAACTCCCTTTCCTTTCCATATCGCGCTTGCGCCGCAGGGAAGAACTCTGCCCGGCTTTGACGAAACGGGGATTCCGATCTCATCACTTTCGGTTGTGCCGCCGAACTGCTTCTGAACGGTTTCACCGAGAATATATTCCATAACGCTGGGTGAAAGACCCGTTGTGTAGGAATTAATCAAAACCATGAGAGAATCCTCATAAAGAAGCTGTGAGCAAAGCTCCACAAAGCCGTAAACCTCGTTTTCTAGCTTCCAGACCTCGCCGCCGGGGCCTCTGCCGTATGAGGGCGGGTCCATAATTATTATGTCATATTTATTGCCTCTGCGGATTTCTCTCTGAACAAATTTTATGCAGTCATCAACAAGCCATCGCACGGGAGCATCCGATAGGCGGCTTGCCGCAGCGTTTTCCTTTGCCCAAAGGGTCATGCCCTTTGATGCGTCAACATGCGCAACGCTTGCACCCGCATTAAGAGCGGCAACGGTTGCACCGCCCGTGTAGGCAAAAAGG
>JAZSGU010000048.1:0-9248 GCA_045532895.1 Acutalibacteraceae bacterium
GAATGCTCATGACTGCCTACGGCGCGGAGCTTGTTTTAACCGACGGCGCTTTGGGCATGAGCGGTTCAATCGCAAAGGCGAAGGACCTTGCCGCCGAAATACCGAATAGTTTTATCCCTGACCAGTTTGAAAACCCCGCAAACCCCAAGGCGCATTTCGAGACCACGGGTCCCGAAATTTGGGAAGACACGGAAGGAAAGATCGCCGCATTCGTTGCGGGTGCGGGAACGGGCGGAACGGTGAGCGGAACGGGGCGATATCTGAAATCGGTTTCGTCGGAGGTCAAGGTTTTTGCCGTTGAGCCCAAGGGCTCGCCCGTTTTGTCGGAAGGCAAGGCGGGAAAACACGGTCTCCAGGGGATTGGCGCAGGGTTTGTGCCCGGAAATATGGACGTTTCGGTCTGCGACGAGGTTCTGACCGTCTCCGAGGAGGAAGCTTATTCCGCCGCAAGGCTTCTTGCGAAGACGGAGGGGCTCCTCGTTGGAATTTCCTCGGGCGCGGCGCTCTTTGCCGCGGCAGAGGTAGCCAAAAGGGCGGAGTTTGAGGGCAGGATCGTGGTTGCCCTCCTGCCCGACACGGGTGACAGATATCTTTCCACGGGACTTTTTGAATGAAAAAAGGAGAAGAGCCACATGAATTGCAAACTCAACGCCAGCATACAGGCAGCAACGGAGAAGCTTGCAGAGATAAACGAATCCTTTGAGCGCAGTACAATAAACCGCCCCGGGATGAAGGAGCAGGTGGTAAAGCTTATCTCCGCCCTTCGCCGTGCCCTCTACCCCGAAATTTTCGGCGCGGAGCTCACAGACCGCCGCTTTTTGGCAACGGCAATAAGCGCAAACCTCTCGGAAGCGGCAATGCTTTTGCACGAGCTGATCTGCGCGGTGATACCGAATGCCTGTGAGGACGAGGCGGGAAGGCTTGTCTGCGCCTTTATCGGAAGCATTTCCGAAACCGCCGAGCTTCTTAGCACCGACGTCCGCGCCGCCTACGACGGCGACCCCGCAGCAAAAAGTGAAGAAGAGATCATGCTGGCCTACCCCTCCTTTGAGGCGGTCAGCATCTACCGACTTGCCCACAGTCTCTACCGGCTGAAGGTTCCCCTTCTGCCCCGAATGATGACCGAATACGCCCACCAGCTCACGGGAATCGACATTCACCCCGGCGCCACCATCGGAAAGTGGTTCTTCATCGACCACGGCACGGGCGTTGTTATCGGTGAAACAACCGTTATCGGTGATGATGTAACAATCTATCAGGGAGTTACCCTCGGCGGTACAGGCAAGCACACAGGTAAAAGACACCCCACAATCGGCAACAATGTTATGATTGGTGCGGGCGCAAAGGTGCTCGGCCCTCTTAATATCGGCGATAATTCAAAAATTGCTTCAGGTGCCGTTGTTTTAAATGATATTCCTGCTAATTCAACTGCTGTAGGCGTGCCCGCAAGGGTTGTTAAACGCGACGGGATTAAACTTGATGACCTTGACCAGATTCATATTCCTGACCCCGTTGCGCAGGAGATTGCAAGGCTCGAAAATCAAATTACGGAATTGAGAAACCAATTAAATCAGGAGGAAAACAAATGAAAATCTTTAATACTCTGACAAGAGAAAAAGAAGAATTCAAGCCCATAACCGAAGGTGAGGTTAGAATTTATGCATGCGGACCTACGGTTTATAATTTTATCCATATCGGCAATGCAAGACCTATCTGCGTTTTCGATGTTTTGAGAAGATATCTCGAATACAGAGGCTACAAGGTAACCTTTGTTCAAAATTTCACCGATATTGACGATAAGATTATCAAGCGTGCCAACGAAGAAAACTCAACCTTCACAGAGGTTTCCGAAAAATATATTGAGGAGTTCTGGACAGATGCAAAGGGTCTTAACTTCCGCCCCGCATCAATTCACCCCAAGGCAACCGAAAACATCGACAAGATTATTGAGATAGTTTCGGGTCTTATTGAAAACGGCCATGCTTATGAGGTTGACGGCGACGTTTATTTTAGCCCCAAAACCTTTGATGAATACGGCAAGCTTTCCCACCAGCCTCTTGAAGAGCTTGAAGCCGGCGCAAGAATCATGGTTGGCGACATCAAGAAAGAGCCCATGGACTTTGCACTCTGGAAATCCGCAAAGCCCGGCGAGCCTTATTGGGAATCTCCGTGGGGAAAGGGCAGACCCGGCTGGCATATCGAATGCTCTGCCATGGTTTGCAGATATCTCGGTGAAAGCATCGATATCCATTGCGGCGGTCAGGATTTGATTTTCCCTCACCACGAAAACGAGATTGCACAAAGCGAATGCTTCACGGGCAAGGCTTTTGCCAACTATTGGATGCACAACGGCTATATCAATGTTGACAATGTTAAAATGTCAAAATCTCTCGGCAATTTTAAAACTGTCAGAGATGTTGCCGCTGTTTACGGATATGAGCCCATCCGTTATCTTATGATTTCATCGTCATACAGAAGTCCCATTAACTACAGCATCGATATCATTGAGCAGTGCAAGGCTTCTCTTTCAAGACTTTACACCTGCCGCGACAGTATTGATTTTGAAATTAAAAATGCTGTTGATGGCGAGCTTAATGTTCAAATTAAAGAGCAGCTCGACAAGAGAGTTGCGCAGTTTGTTGAGGCTATGGACGATGACCTTAACACCGCAGACGGCATTGCCGCTGTTTTCGAGCTTGTCAGAGATATTAACTCCCTTGTTATCGGCAAGGGCGAGTCAAAAGCAACCGCAGAATATGCGGCAAAGATTTTTGACGAACTCACAGGCGTTCTCGGTCTTGTTTATAACCGTAAAACCGAAACACTTGACGAAGAAATTGATGCAATGATTGCCGCCAGAACTGAAGCCAGAAAGAATAAGAACTGGGCAGAGGCTGACCGCATCAGAGACGAGCTTAAAGCTATGGGTATTGTTCTTGAAGATACAGCCCAGGGCGTTAAGTGGCACAGAGAATGATTTGATTTGATGTTTCACCGTGTCGGCTCATGCCGATGCGGTGAACTTGCTTTATATAATAAAATATTTTTGAGAAAAATTAAAATAATGCTTGCATTTTTGATATACTTGTGATATAATGCCAACGCAAATCACACGCAAAGCTATTTTTATTATGAGTGCGGAGGTCAAAATCCGTTGTAATATCAGGCTTTGCGGCGGTTCGTATCTGACATGATACAAAATTAACTTAGGAGGAAAAAACAATGTCAGTAGTATCAATGAAGCAATTACTCGAAGCAGGTGTTCATTTCGGACATCAGACCAGAAGATGGAACCCCAAAATGGCGGAATACATCTTCACAGAGCGTAACGGCATCTACATCATCGACCTTCAGAAAACAGTTAAGAAGCTCGAAGAAGCTTACATGTTCGTTCGTGAAATCGCAGCAGACGGCGGCGAAATCCTTTTTGTCGGCACAAAGAAGCAGGCTCAGGATTCCGTTAAGGAAGAAGCAATTCGTTGCGGCATGCCTTTTGTAAACGCTCGTTGGCTCGGCGGTATGCTTACTAACTTTAACACAATCCAGAAGAGAATCAAGAGACTTGCTCAGCTCAAAGCTATGGAAGCTGACGGCACTTTCGATCTTCTTCCCAAGAAGGAAGTTACAAAGCTTAATCTTGAAATTGAAAAGCTCGAAAAGTTTATGGGCGGCATCACAGAAATGAAGAAGCAGCCCGCAGCTATGTTTATAGTTGACCCCCGCAAAGAAAGAATTGCTGTTCTTGAAGCAAAGAAGCTCGGTATCCCCATCGTTGCAATCGTTGACACAAACTGTGACCCCGACGAAGTTGACTATGTAATTCCCGGCAACGACGACGCTATCCGCGCTGTTAAGCTTAACGCAGGCGCAATGGCAGATGCAGTTATCGAAGGCAGACAGGGCGAGCAGACAGCTCCCGAAGCAGCAGAAGCATCAGAGGAGGAATAATTACAATGGCAGCATTTACAGCTAAAGACGTACAGGCTCTCAGAGAAAAGACAAACGTTGGCATGATGGACTGCAAAAAGGCACTCGTTGAAGCTGACGGTGATATGGATAAGGCAGTTGACATTCTTCGCGAGAAGGGTCTTGCAACTGCAGCAAAGAAAGCAAGCAGAATCGCAGCAGAAGGCGTTATCGGTCTTTATTCAGACGGCAGCGCATCAGCTCTTGTTGAGCTTAACTGCGAAACAGACTTCGTAGGCAACGGCCCCGCATTCAAGGCTCTTGCAAATCAGATTGCAAAGACAGTTGTTGAAGCAAAGCCTGCTGACCTCGATGCACTTCTTGCAACAACAATTTCCGACGGCAGCGTTTCTGTTGCAGATGCAATTCAGGAGCTCTTCCTTCAGATTCGTGAAAACCTCAAGCTCCGCCGCTTCGTTCTCGTTGAAGGCACAGCAGTTTCTTACATCCACGGCGGCGGCTCCGTTGGCGTTCTTGTTAGCTTTGACACAAACGCTGATGCTAACGGTGCAGAGTTCATTGCTATGGGTAAAAACATTGCAATGCAGGTTGCAGCTATGAACCCCGAATATTTGAGCAAAGAAGATATCTCGGAAGATGAGCTTGCAAAGATGAAGTCTATCACAATCGACAGCTCATTGAACAAGCCCGAATCACTTCCCAAGCCCATTCTCAGAAAGCTCTTTGAGAAGGCTTGCGGTGAGAAGCTCTTCAGCGATGAAGATATCGCTGCATACGAGGAACAGAAGAACAACAACTTCCTCTTCAACTTCCTCTCAAAGGAAGCAGTTGCTACTCTTGCAAAGCTTGCAGTTGCAGGCAAAGATGAGTATGTAAACGACAAGATTTTTGCCGGCGCAGTTGAAGGTCGTATTAAGAAGCAGCTCAAAGAAGTTTGCCTTCTTGACCAGACTTTCGTTCGCTCCGACCTTTTTGACGGCACAGTTGCAGGCTATGTTGCAGATGTTGCAAAGAAGCTCGGCGCTGACATCAAGGTTAAGGGCTTCACCCGTCTTGCAAAGGGCGAAGGCATCGAAAAGAAAGAAGACAACTTCGCTGAAGAAGTTGCAAGCATGATGAAATAATCATAACGCAAAAATTTACGGCTGTTACCGATTGGTAGCAGCCGTTTTTTATGTTTATTTTCTGCTTGATTTGCCAATAATAAAATTACCAAATACAAAGGAGCGATTTTATGGCAAATCTTACTTCAAAAGAGCTTTCCGCGATTGAAGACCAGCTTAACTGCGAACAGATGCTTATCAAGAAATACAAGGCATATGCGCAGGCGGCAAGCGACCCTCAAATCAAAAGCACATGCGAACAAATTGCAAACCAGCATAAGCAGCACTTTGACACCCTTATGGGTCATCTTTATTAAGCGGAGGTTAAGGTATGAACACAAACAATTCTTTCACCGACAAAGAGATTATGGATGATGTGCTTAACTCACAAAAGCACATTTCGGGAGTTTACAACACCTATTCAAATGAATGCACAAATCAGCAGCTTCAGGACGATATGCTGAAGATTCTCAAGGAGGAACATTCAATTCAGTTCAGCGTTTTCAGCGAAATGCAAAAGCGCGGGTGGTACAGCCCCGGCGCTGCTCAGGCACAGATGATTAACGAAACAAAAACGAAGTTTGAGAATATCGCAACACAGCTTTAATTTGGTGACGGACACCGCACGGTGTCCGTTAAATTTTTTTGAAAAAATTTGTAAAAAGGGGTTGGAAAATTCAAGGATATACTTTATAATAATATTAATAATGCGCATGTGCGCACGTTATAAGGAGAATACATATGAGCAAGTATTCCGTTTCGCTTGAAAAGGTTGTGAAAGACCTGTCTTTTCAGGTTATTTACACACCCAAAGATATTGCGGATATTTACATCACAGCGCAGGATGTTAACCGCCCCGGTTTAATTTTAACGGGCTTTGAGGATTATTTTGACCCTGCCCGCATTCAATTTATCGGCCTTACGGAGCTTGAGTATTTTAAGAGCCTGACCAAAGAGGGCTTTTTGGAATGCCTTGAAAGATTCTTTTCAAAGCGTCCTGCCGCTATTGTTGTAACACGAGGTTTGCAGTGCGGTAAAAGATTTTTGAGCTTTGCGGAAAAATATGAAGTTCCCGTGCTTGCAACAACGGAATCTACATCGGGCTCTATGTCGGCAACCATTTCTTATCTCGGTGTTGAGCTTGCTCAAAGAATCACCCGCCACGGTGTCCTTGTTGAGGTTTACGGTGAGGGTGTTTTAATTCTCGGCGACAGCGGTGTAGGTAAGAGCGAAACCGCTCTCGAGCTTATTAAGCGCGGTCACAGACTTATTGCAGACGATGCGGTTGAAATCCGCCGTGTTTCAAACAAAACGCTTGTCGGCTCTGCTCCCGATAACATACGCCACTTTATTGAACTTCGCGGTGTCGGCGTTTTGAATGCCCGCCGCTTGTTCGGTATGGGCGCGGTTAAAATGACAGAAAAGGTTGACATGGTTGTTCAACTTGAGCCTTGGGACAGCGAAAAAGTTTACGACAGACTCGGTCTTGAAAACGAATATACGGAAATTCTTGACATAAAGGTTCCCGTAACAACCGTTCCTGTTAAGCCCGGTCGAAATCTTTCGATTATTATTGAAGCCGCGGCGATGAACAACAGGCAGAAAAAGATGGGCTATAATGCGGCCAGAGAGCTTCTTCACGGCTTGGGAATGACAGATGATATCATTCCGGCTAAAAAAGAGCTTGAGTTTTGGCACAACTTTTAATAATTTAGGATAAATTTACTTTGGAGGTAATAAAATATGTACAGAATCGGCGTTGACCTTGGCGGAACAAACATTGCAGTAGGTGTTGTTACCGAAGACCTTAAGATTATCGGCAGGGGAAAGGTTAAAACCAAGTGCCCCAGACCCGCTGAAGAAATTTTCGACGATATCGCCGTTGCTATCGACATGGCTGTTAAGGATGCTAAAATCTCAATGGATGATGTTATTTCCGTTGGTGTTGGCACTCCCGGCTCGGTTAACAAGTCAAACGGCTATATCGAATTTGCAAATAACCTTGACTTCAACAAGGTTCCCGCAAAGGAAATGCTTGAGGCAAGAATCGGCAAAACAGTTTATCTTGATAACGATGCTAACTGCGCTGCTCTCGGCGAAGCAATCGCAGGTGTCGGTAAGGGCGTAGGCAATTTTGTTGCCGTTACCCTCGGCACAGGTGTAGGCAGCGGTATTATCGTTAACGGCAAAATCGTAAGTGGCGTTAACTATGCGGCGGGCGAAATGGGTCACATGGTTATCTGTGTTGACGGCGAGCAGTGCAACTGCGGCAGGCGCGGCTG
The DNA here is from genome assembly GCA_045532895.1 of Acutalibacteraceae bacterium. Classification (GTDB taxonomy): domain Bacteria; phylum Bacillota; class Clostridia; order Oscillospirales; family Acutalibacteraceae; genus CAG-177. The sequence continues at coordinate 7,313 of JAZSGU010000048.1, forward strand.
CTGGGAGCAGTATGCTTCCGCTACAGCTCTTATTGCACAAACAAAGGATGCAATGCGTCACGACCATGACAGCAAAATGTGGCAGCTTGTCAATGATAATATTGATGCCGTAAGCGGCAGAACTGCTTTTGATGCAATGAGAATGGGCGACAAAACAGGTAAGGCTGTTGTTGACAGATATGTTTACTATCTTGCAGCAGGCGTTATCAATATCATCAACGCTCTTCAGCCTGAAATTATCTGCATCGGCGGCGGTGTAGGTCATGAAGGCGAAACAATTCTTGAGCCTCTCAGAACACATGTTAAGAGAGAAAGATACAGCATTTATGCTGCAAATCAGACAAAGATTATGGCTGCCGAGCTCGGCAATGATGCAGGAATTTTCGGCGCAGCTCTTCTTGATGAATAATACATAAACAAATGATTTGGAGGAAGCCATGAGCGGTTACGGCAAAATTTATGACTTGTGTGAAAAAATCGGATGTGAATATATAACCGATGTCATGCTCAAAGACTACACAAGCTTTAAGATAGGCGGCGCGGCTGATTTGATGGTTTTCCCCGATGAGGCTGACAAGCTTTCCGAAATTGTTGCATATGCTTCAAAAAACCGTGTTCCTGTATTAGTAATCGGCAAGGGCAGCAATCTGCTGGTTTCGGATAACGGGTTTAAAGGCGTTGTTATTAATATGTGCAGATTTGATTCCGTAAGGCTTGTTGACGAAACAACAATAGTTTGCCAAAGCGGCATTTCTCTTTCAAGGCTTTGCCGCTTTGCTTTGGAAAATTCGCTCACAGGTCTTGAATTCGCTTTCGGAATTCCCGGCACGGCAGGCGGTGCGGCTTATATGAATGCCGGTGCCTACGGCGGTGAAATGAAAGATGTTCTCATTTCATGTGAGCATGTTTTGCCGAATGGTGAAATCGGCGTTTTCAGCGGTGATGAGCTTAAACTTGGCTACAGACACAGCGTTTATTCCGACACTGATTTGCTTATCACTTCACTTACACTCAAGCTTAAAAAAGGCAATGCGGAAGAGATAAAAGCAAAAATGGATGAGCTTATGTCTAAACGCAGGGATAAACAACCGCTTGAATATCCGAGCGCGGGCAGTACTTTTAAACGCCCCGAGGGCTATTTTGCGGGTGCGTTAATTGAACAATGCGGCTTGAAAGGATATGCTGTCGGCGGTGCCGAGGTCAGCGAAAAGCATGCGGGCTTTGTTGTTAACAAGGGCGGCGCAACGGCTGCTGATGTTTTGGCGGTTATAAATCATTGCCGTGATACTGTTTTAAAAGAAGCCGGCGTAACCCTTGAACCCGAAGTGAAAATAATCGGAACGGAGGAATAATTTTGTCGTTTTCATCTGATGTGAAAAGTGAGATTTCAAAAACGGAGAATTTATCCTCCTGTTGCTTACACGCACAAGTCTACGGGCTTGTGCTTTTTGCTCATTTTTCAAAATACAACCTTTCTATAACAACAGAGAATAATGATGTTTTTAATCTTTATCTTTCTTATCTTCGCAATTATTGCGGCGTTGAGCCGACAATAAGCGACAGCGGAACAAAAAAGCTGACCGCTTATTTAAAAACTGATAAAGCCAAAGAAACGGTTTTTGAAAAATTCGGTCACACATTAAAAGAAACCTCTCTTCGCATTAACAGAGCAAATATTTCCGATGAATGCTGTTCGAGCGCATTTTTGAGAGGTGTATTTTTATCCTGCGGAACAGTCACTTCGCCCGAAAGAGGCTATCACCTTGAATTTGTTGTTCCGTATAAACGCCTTTGCATGGATTTGATGAAATTTATGGATGAGATTGGCTTAAAGCCGAAATACATAGTCCGTAAAGGCAATCACATTATTTATTTTAAAGACAGCGAGAGTATCGAGGATATTCTTGCAATTATCGGGGCGCAGGATGCTTCGCTT
>JAZSGU010000017.1:0-10728 GCA_045532895.1 Acutalibacteraceae bacterium
CCTGTTGAGCAAGCCTCTGCACGGAGAGCTTCAATCTGCTCCTCGCTGCCGTCAATCCAAACTACTTTTTCAGGCTTAACGAGGTCGATTTTTTCGTTAATCCATGAAAGAACGCTCTTATTGGAAGTCATATTTTCCATATTAGTTTCTCCTTTCTACAGAAAACCAACAAATTTTAACAAATTTATGAGGATGAAAAAGCCGCATTTGTGCCGTTTAACAAGCATGTGCTATCGCTTTTCCAACTTTATCCATAGTAATTATATCATTTTTTGTTGTAAAGTCAATATTTAACGGAAAAAGTCACAAAAAATTCATTTCACCGATATTTTTTATCGATTGATTTCATCGATAGGCATTGTTGCATAGGCGTTGAGCTCCAAGCCTGCGATGTTTCCGTTTTTGAACTCATAATATCCCTGCGCGCCGACCATTGCCGCGTTGTCGCCGCAGAGAGATAAATCGGGCATATAAAGCTGCCAGCCCTTTTCGGCGCAAATATCATTCATGCGTTTTCTTAAACGTGAATTTGCCGAAACGCCGCCCGCAAGAGCAATCTTGTCGAAGCCGTATTCTTCAGCCGCCTTAACCGTGTTTTTAACAAGACAGTCCGCAACCGTTTCAATGCATGCCGCGCCCAAATCGGGAACATTTATTTCAATGCCCTTTTGTTTTGCGTTGTGAATAACATTAACAACCGCTGTTTTAAGACCCGAAAAGCTGAAATCATATTCACAGCCGTCAACATGCGGGTGGGGCAGCTTGTAGGCATCGGGGTTGCCGTCAACGCTGATTTTGTCAAGGTTAACGCCGCCGGGGTAGGGCAGACCCATCGCTCTTGCCGCCTTATCCATGCATTCGCCTGCGGCATCGTCCTTTGTTCTGCCGATAATTTTAAAATCGGTGTAGTCATTAACCGCAACGATGTGGCTGTGACCGCCCGAAACAACAAGGCAGAGGAAGGGCGGCTTTAAGTCGGGGCTGGTGATGTAGTTGGCCGCAATGTGCGAGCGCAGGTGATGCACGGGCACGAGCGGCAGACCGGTTGAATAGGAAAGCCCCTTTGCAAAATTAACGCCAACAAGAAGAGCACCTATAAGTCCCGGTGCATAGGTAACTGCGATTGCATCCAAATCGGAATATTTCAGATTTGCATCGCTCATTGCCTTTGAAACAACGCCGCTGATTGCCTGCGCATGCATTCTTGAAGCTATTTCAGGCACAACGCCGCCATATATAATATGCTCACTAACCTGCGAAGCTATTACGCTTGATAAAACTTTTCTTCCGTCCTCAACAACGGCGGCAGCCGTTTCATCGCAGGAGGATTCGATTGAAAGGATTTTCATTTTGCTTACCTCGTTTTATGTGAAGAGTTAAAAGTGAAGAGTGAAGAGTTAAGGACGGGTTTCACCCGTACCCATTTTATAAAATCGGTCATAGGCGGAGCCTATCCGAAATTTTTCACTTAATAAAATTTTTAGTATATATAATTCCGTTCTCTGTCGGAGAAGAATAGAAATTCTTTCTTACTCCCGCTTTTTCAAAGCCCTCGGATTCATAAAGAGCGATTGCGGCAGAATTGCTTTCGCGCACCTCAAGGGTGATAAAATCGCATTTTCTGCTTTCTGCACCGTCACCCGCCTGCTTCAAAAGCTTTCTGCCGATGCCTTCTTTACGGTATTCGCTGAAAACAGCAACATTTGTTATATATGCCTCGCCGCAGATTTCCTGAACTCCGATATAGCCGAGAACTCTGTCGGAAACCGCAACAAGGAAATGAGAATTTTCATTTTTCAGTTCTTCCGAAAGGGCGTTTTCGCTCCATGGCTGTGAAAAGCATTCCGCTTCAAGCCTTGCGATTTCGGGTATGTGCTCCGCCCTCATTTTTACAATTTCAAAATTCATTCGGAAGCCTCCGAAACAATTTCGTCAAACTGCGAAACAAGAGCCGTTCTTATCGCGTTGGCGCAGATAATATATGTTTCCAAATCGCCGCCGTAAGGGTCGGGTATTCCGCCGCCGAGAACAACGATTTTTTCGCTCGGCACATAAAGACCAAGGCTTGCGGCATGGTCGGGGGTCATGCACACAAACTTATCCGTTTCGTCAAGGATATAGCTTGTTATGCGCCTTGCTCTGTGAGCAGAGATGTCAACGCCGAAGCGTTCACACGCCTTAACGGAATTTGCGGTAACCTCGTCACCCGTCATTGCAAACAGCCCCGCGCTGGAGCATGTGTAAGGCATATTGCACGCATCACGGTATTTTTCGTCAATCATTTTTTTAAACAGACCCTCTGCCATCGGGCTGCGGCAGGTGTTGCCCGTGCATACAAATAAGATATTCATATAATTAATTCCTTGTTTAGTGAAGAGTTAAAAGTGAATAGTGAAGAGTTAAGGACGGGCTTCACCCGTACCCATTATAAAATCGGTCATAGGCGGAGCCTATCCGAAACTTTTCACTTTTCATTATTCATTTTTTATTTAGATTCATACCAAGTTTTTCCTACGCCCACATCAGCCTGCATTGCAACACGCATTTTAACGGCGTTTTCCATTTCGCGTTTTACAATACCCGCAACAATCTGGGCTTCTTCCTCAGGAGCTTCAACAATCAGTTCGTCGTGCACCTGCATGATGAGCCTTGCTTTAAGGCATTGGTTTTTAAGACATTCCCAAACTCTTATCATTGCGATTTTGATGATATCCGCCGCCGTGCCTTGAATGGGCATGTTGAGCGCAACTCTTTCACCGAATGCGCGCATCATTGCGTTTGATGAAGTGAGCTCGGGCAGATATCTGCGCCTTGCAAACTCGGTTTCAACATATCCCTTTTCCTTGGCTCTTTCAACAACGTCTTTCATATATTTCTGAACGCCGCTGAAATGGGCAAGGTAGCCTTTGATGTAGCTGTCCGCCTCGGCTCTTGTTACGCCGATATCCTTTGCAAGCGAAAATGCGCCGATGCCGTAAACAATGCCGAAGTTAACCGCCTTTGCGCGGCTTCTCATGAGGGGAGTGACCATCATCAGCGGCATGTTGAAAACCTGCGATGCGGTAATCGCGTGGATATCGTCACCGTTGTTGAATGCGTCAATCATATTTTTATCGTTTGCCATGTGCGCAAGCACGCGGAGCTCAATTTGCGAATAGTCCGCATCGATGAGCACACAGCCGTCTTTTGCTTTAAAGAATTTTCTCATTTCTCTGCCAAGCTCCGAGCGCACGGGGATATTCTGCAAATTCGGCTCGGTTGAGGAAATTCTGCCCGTTCTTGTTTCGGTTTGATTAAGGCTGGAATGTATTCTTCCGTCTGTGCCGATAACCTTTAAAAGCCCGTCGCAATAGGTGGATTTGAGCTTTGCAAGGGTTCTGTATTCAAGAATTTTTGCAACAACGGGGTAATCCGCGGCAAGTCCCTCAAGCACATCGGCGTTGGTTGAGTAGCCGCTCTTTGTCTTTTTCTTTGCGGGCAGACCCATTTTAACAAACAGAGCTTCTCCGAGCTGTTTGGGGGAGTTAAGGTTGAATTCATAGCCGACATCGCCGTAAATCTCGGCAACAAGAGTTTCAATTCTGCCCTGCAAATCGATGCCGAATTTTTCAATACCCTCGGCATCAACCAAAAAGCCCTCGCGCTCCATCGAAGCAAGAACTCTCGCCAGCGGAAGCTCGATTTCATTGAGCAGGCGGATTTGACTGTTTTCTTCGATGATTTGGTTCATCTTTTCAAATGCCTTGGGAAGATAAGCGGTGTAAAATGCCGCTTCGTTTTCGGTTTCGGGGATTTCCGCGCTTGCGTATTCGGCGATGATGCGTTTGAGGTCATATGCGCCCGATGACGGGTTAATCACATAAGCGGAAAGCATCGCGTCGCCGCAAACGGAATTTATTTCAATATCGTTTGAATAGTCGTAGAAAAATGCGTAAAGCTGTTTTGTGTTATAGGTGTATTTTTCAATGCTCTTTTCAAAAAGAAAATCGGAGCAGAATGCGGCATATTCCTCGTTTTCGGGCATAACCTCGGCAACGCCGTTTTCCATTGCAAAGCGGAAAACACCGCCGTCAAATGTGAAATATGCCTTGCCCTGCTTTTTGAGCAGGTTGATAAGAAGCTTTAAATCCTCCTGCACAAAGCGGTCGGTGATGATTTTTTCGTCAGTTTCGCTTTCGGCGGGTTTTTCGGGAGCTTTGAGCTCAAGGCGCTCAATCATTTTATACATTTCAAGGTCGGCAAGGATGCTTGTTGCCTTGAATGCATCGGGCTCAGCGGGAATATAGCTGTTATAATCGCCGTCAACGGGTGCATCCGTGCGGATTGTGCCGAGCTCACGGCTCAGATAAGCCATCTCTTTATCGTTAACAAGCTTATCATGAACGCCCTTTTTGATGTCTATTGTTTCGATGCCGTTATATATTTCGTCAATCGAGCCGAAACGGCTTATCAAATCCTGCGCGGTTTTCTGTCCGATACCCGCAACGCCCGGAATGCAGTCGGACGAGTCGCCCATGAGAGCCTTAATGTCAATCATCTGCTCCGGTGAAACAAGATATTCTTCTTTAATCTTTTCTCTGTCATATCTTACGCTCTGCGCCTTGCCCATTTTGGTTGATGCAAGCAAAACGTTAACGTTGTCGCGCACAAGCTGGAGTGAGTCGCGGTCACCCGTTGCGATATAGCAAAAATCGTCTTTTCCGCAATGCGCGGCAAGAGTGCCGAGAATGTCGTCCGCCTCCCAGCCGGGAGCTTCAAGGATTTTATAGCCCATTGCCGTGAGCAATTCCTTAAGGGGCGGCATCTGCTGGGCAAGCTCGGGGGGCATACCCTTTCTGTTTGCCTTGTAGCCCGAATACATTTCGTGGCGGAATGTGGGCGCTTTAACGTCAAAGGCAATCGCCACCGCGTCGGGCGAAACCTCGTCACGCAGCTTGAGAAGTATATTTAAAAATCCGAATATTCCGTTTGTGAATTTGCTGCCGTCCTTGGTAGTGAGCAGCTTTATGCCGTAAAAGGCACGGTTGAGAATGCTGTTGCCGTCAAGGGCTAAAAGTTTCATTCCAAATCACCTCATTTTACATTATACCATATAAAATGTAAATTTCAGCATTTTTTTGAAAATTATTGAAATAAAATTAAAATAATGGTAACATTAAGTGAAAAGTTAAAAGTGAAGAGTGAAGAGTTAAGGACGGGTTTCACCCGTACCCAATATAATTGCGGCGCAGCCCATTAACTTTTCACTTTTCATTTTTCACTCTTCACTAAAGAATAAGGACGAACTTATGAAAATAGGAAATTTTGAAATAAAAGGCTGTGCTGCCCTTGCTCCCATGGCGGGGGTTGCGGACAGAGCATTCCGAGAGTTGTGCATTGAATTCGGTGCGGCTTATGTTGTTACGGAAATGGTCAGCTCCAAAGGGCTTACCATGCATGACCGTAAATCCGATTCACTCATGCTGCTTGGCGAAACGGAAAAGCCCGCCGCCGTGCAGATTTTCGGCTCTGACCCCGCAACAATGGCGGAAGCTGCAAAAAAAGCGGCTCAAACGGGCTGCTGCGCCATCGATATCAACATGGGCTGCCCTGCACCTAAAATAGCGGGTAACGGCGGCGGAAGCGCGCTGATGAAAGACCCTGACCTTGCCGCAAGGATAACCGAAGCGGTTGTGAAAGCCGTTGATTTGCCCGTAACGGTCAAATTCCGTGCAGGCTGGGATGAAAACAGCATAAATGCCGTTCCTTTTGCAAAATTGCAGGAAAGTGCGGGTGCGGCGGTGATAACCGTCCACGGCAGAACTCGCAAACAGATGTATGCACCGCCCGTTGACCTTGATATAATAAGGCAGGTCAAAGAAGCCGTGAAAATTCCCGTTATCGGCAACGGTGATATTGTTGACCCCGTTTCCGCAAAAAATATGTATGATGTGACGGGCTGTGACTTTATCATGGTCGGCAGGGGAGCGCTCGGTGCTCCGTGGGTGTTCAATCAGATAAATGAATATATGAAAAACGGCATAATTCTTCCCGACCCGCCTATTGAAGAACGCATGGAAATCATGTTGCGCCATATAAAGAGCCTTTGCGAAAACAAGGGCGATTATGTAGGCATGAGAGAGGCAAGAAAGCACGCCGCGTGGTATATCAAGGGCATTCGCGGCGCGGCGGCGCTCAGGCAGGAGATAGGCTCGCTTGAAACTATCGAACAGCTCAAAGCCATAGCGGAAAAAGTGATTAAAGCTGCAAATTCTTCTGTTACAATTTAACAAAAAATTCGCGCATCTATTGTGCCGAATAACAAAAATAAATCCGTCTTTCGATTTTTATTGAAAAGGCGGATTTGCTGTGTTAGAATTAAATTATTAAAAACAAAGGAGTAACAATATGGCATTTTTAATGAGAATTGTCGGCTTTATCCTCGCGCTTATTACCCCGCTTGCATCTATGATTGTTTGGGACCCGACAGCCTATTTTGACAAAGAGGTTCCCGCTGCAGAAGAAAAAATCGGCGGCTTCATGAAGGGCGTTTGCCACCTTGACCCCGATTATGACCTCATCAACGAAGCAAATGTTGAGTGGTTCCGCGATGATATTCCGTTCCCCTATGCACCTGACGGCTCAATTTCCGAAAGCTACAAGAGGTGGAAAGAAGAAAGTCAAAAATATGTTGACAACGGTATAAGAATTTTCGGCGTTACGCCCTATCCCGATGATTATATCGCATACGGTCTTGACCCCCGCAAGCCCGAAAACAGAGAGGCTATTCAGGATATCGCAAGGTTTTATGTTGAGGACCTCAAGGGTATTGTAGGCGCATTCCAGATTACAAATGAAATGGGTATTGACCGTTTCACTCTGCCCCTCACTCTTGACGAAGCGGCTGAATTTATCGGCATGCAGCTTGAAGCGATGTATCCCGTCAGAGGCGATATAATTATCGGCTATAACCTCGGCGGTCTGTCAATTCTTGAGCTTCCGTTCAAAATGATGAAATATCATCAGTATTGCGACTATGTAGGCGTTGACATGTATCTCGGCTGTTTTGAAAATGTTCTTAAAAATCCCGACCAGTATGTAACAATTCTTAACTTCGTAAGAAAGATAACCGGAAAGCCCATCATCCTCTGCGAATTCGGCTATATCGGCTACGGCGAGCCCAAAACAGCCGAAGAAAGAAAAGCCATTCTCCGGAAATACGGCTTTGACAGCGAAGAAGAAGCCCGCGCAAACATCTGGGAATTTGTTAAAAATCTTCCCGAAGATTTGACCGAGGAAATCACAGAGGACTACGCAAATGTTAGCGAGGAAGAGCTCGGCAACATCATTTTTGACGGCGAATACTCAAATCACATTTACTGTGAGCTTGCAGACGGCTTCGGTCTTTATAAATATGAGCACACTCCCGAGGGTCAGGCGGAATTCTTTGAATATGTCATTCCCAGAGTGCGCAAGCTCGATTATGTTATTGGTATGTGTGTTTACTGTTGGGCAGACAGCGACAGCTGCTATGTCTGCGGTCAGTCCGACTGCCCCGTTGAAACCGGCTGGGGTCTTGTTGACGGCAAGGGTAACCCCAAGCCTGCATATTATGCAGTTCAGGAAGGATTTAAGGATTAAATTAAAGATTGTGGCTGTTTCACGGAGATGAAGAAGGCGTTTTCTTTCGACGATAGGCGTATATATATACGTCGAGTCGAAAAAAACGACTAAAATAAGCATAAAAATAAAGCCTTATCCTATATGAAATAAAATGCGGTTAGCATAGGTGAAAAATCTTTGCTAACCGCGTTATTTGTTATTAAGTTTCTTTTGTTCTTCGCTTCGTGGGGCAGCCCCGCTTATTCATATTTTGCTCTCTCGCCGCCGATGTATTTTGCTCTTGTTCTTGCGGCGTTGAGCTTTGCTTCGCCAATAACATTGTTTTCAAGGCGGAGCGGAACCGCAACCCTTTTAAGATGCATTCCTATGAGCGTTGAGCCGATGTCTATGCCCGCGTCAGCCTTGATTTCTTCAACGGCGGCGGGATTTTTCATTGCATGGTATGCCGCTGTTGCAAACGAGCCGCCCGCATGCGGGTGGGGAACAACGCAAACCTTTTCAAGCCCGAGCATATCCGCCTTTTCGCTTTCAATGATAATTGCTCTGTTAAGGTGCTCGCAGCATTGCGCGGCAAGGTATATTCCGTTTTCTGCAAAAACGCTGTTAAGTCCGTCAAAAATCGCCTGCGCGGTTTCAAGAGTGCCGCTTGTTCCGATTTTTTTGCCCATAACCTCGCTTGTTGAGCAGCCTATAACAACGATATCGCCGTTTTTAACGCCCGATTTTTCAATTAATTCCTTTGCGGCATTCTGAGCCTGATTAAAAATATTCTGCATTTTTATTATCCTTTCATAAAAAGGGAAGATAAGGTTTTGCTCTTTCCCGCAACCTTTTCAAATGCGGTTGAGAGCGCAACGGCTGCCGCAATTCCGACAATTCCTTGCATCACATTTCCCAAAATACTGCCTGCGGCACCTATTCCGTATTTAAGAATAACCGCTTCATAGCCGAAATATCCCAAAACCATAACGGCTTCGGCACAGATGCCGCCGATTAGCTTTGCAACGGCGGAAAACCTGCCGCTTAATGATTTTTTAAAAGCCTTGTATACGAAAAAAACAATAACAGCCATGAGTGCTTTAATTATAAAAGTTGCGGGGGCATATTGAGCATAACCCGCAATGATATCCGCGAGCGCCGAGCCGAGCCCTGCGGCTATTGCGCCGTAGCCTGCGCCGAGAAACAGCCCCGCTGTTAAAACAAAGCAGTCGCCCAGATTAACATAACCGCCCGTTGCGGGCATGGGAATTTGAACAACATATGTTGCAACGCAGATTATTGCCGTAAAAAGAGCGGCGGAAATAAGCTTTTGCAGTTTTTGAAGCTTCATCGGAAATACGCCTTCCTTAGAGTGGTTTATTAAAGTATAATCCAAACTCATCAATATTTCAAGGCGTGTTTTGTTGTGATTTTTAACATAAATATGAGCTGTTTGTATTGAAAAAACGGTGTTTCTGTGATATATATTATATTGATAATTATTTTTATCAAGGAGGAGCCATGAAAATTAAAGCTTATCATAAAGACCTCGGCAGCCTGCATGTCGGCTGCGAGAAGCCCAGAGCATATTTTGTGCCCTATCACAACGAAGAAGCCGCTTTGACGGGCGGAAGAGATAATTCCGAAAGATTTTTAAAGCTCTGCGGCGAATGGAATTTCAAATTCTATAATTCATTTGAAGATATCGGAGCGGACTTTTTGAACGCGGAGTTTACGGATTCCATAACCGTGCCCAAGTGCTGGCAGGTTGAGCTCGGCAAGGGCTACGACGTTCCGCTTTACAGCAATCTTTTCTATCCGTTCCCGCTCGACCCGCCCCATGTTCCCGATGAAAACCCCGCGGGTCATTATAACAGAAAATTCAGCCTTGAAAAGAAGGCGGGCAAAAAGTATTTCATCAATTTCGAGGGCGTTTCCTCTTGTTTTTATCTTTACATAAACGGCGTTTTTGCCGCTTACAGCCAGGTCAGCCATTGCACAAGCGAGGTTAATATCACCGATTTGCTCGTTGACGGCGAAAACACAATCGACGTTGTTGTTGTCAAGTGGTGCGACGGAAGTTATCTTGAGGACCAGGATTATTTCCGTCTTTCCGGCATTTTCAGAGAGGTTTATATCCTTGAAAGAGAAAGCGCACACATCAAAGATATCTATGTTAAAACCGAGCTTTCCGAAAAGCTCGATTCCGCTCTTTTGACTGCCGACGTTACTCTTGACGGCGAAGCGGAAATCTCATATAAGCTTGTTTCTCCCTGCGGCAAAATTGCGGCAGAGGGCAAGGGCGAATTGAAGATTACGGTTGAAAATCCCGTGCTTTGGAGCAGCGAAAAGCCTGAGCTTTACACCCTTGTTATCGAATGCGCAGGGGAATATATTCCCTTTAAGATTGGCTTCAAGCGCGTTGAGATTAAGGGCAACGTTGCATATTTCAACAATGAGCCCATAAAGCTTTACGGCATCAACCGCCACGATTCCAACCCCGAAACGGGCTATTACTGCGACATGGAGCATATGCTTCGTGACATTCATATTGTTAAGCAGGGCAACTGCAACACAATCCGCACATCGCACTATCCCAATGACCCCAGATTTTTGGAGCTTTGCGACGAATACGGTCTTATGGTTGTTGACGAAGCGGATATCGAAACCCACGGAATGGGCTTTGAATATCGCGACACATGGGATTGGATGCGTTGGTCAAAGCTTTCAACCGATGACGAGTGGGAGCCCGCTTATGTTGACAGAGCGGAGCGTCTTTTCGAACGCGACAAAAACCATGCCTGCGTTATTATGTGGTCGCTCGGCAACGAATCGGGCTGCGGCAAAAACCACAGAGCAATGGGCAAATATATCAAGAGCCGCGAGCCCAAGGCGATTATCCACTATGAGAATGCTCACCTTGAATTCAAGGCTGTTCCCGTTGGCGAAAACTACAGCGACATTTCCGATGTTGAGAGCCGCATGTATGCTTCTCTTGAATACACCGAGGAATATGCACAGAATAAGAACGCCAAAAAGCCGTTTTATTTCTGCGAATTTGTCTGCTCAATGACAACGGGCGATATTCATGCCCATTGCGACATGTTCAAGAAATATCCCGCAATCTGGGGCGGCTGCATATGGGAG
>JAZSGU010000186.1:0-3740 GCA_045532895.1 Acutalibacteraceae bacterium
GAAACATCATGAATTTCTGGAAGCCAAGCAAATCGGTTTAACATTGATTACGGCAGGTCATTTTGAAACGGAAAACCCCGTTGTTGCCGTAATTGCAAACAAAATCAAAAATAATTTTGACTGCGATGTTGAGATTATACCACAGCAATCACCCGTCAAATATATTTTATAAACGAGGAAAAAACTATGCCCCTTGACGGAATTACATTAAATTTATTAAAGCAAGAGATTTCGGGATATATTATAGGAAGCAGGATAGAAAAAATACACCAGCCGTCAAAAGACGAACTGGTGTTTCATTTGCGCACCCGTGCAGGTGCATACCGACTGCTTATTTCAGCCTCGGCGAACAGTCCGCGACTTCATTTAACTGCAAACGCACCCGAAAACCCCGCAACCCCGCCGATGCTCTGCATGCTTTTCAGGAAACATCTGACGGGAGCAGTTATAACCGATATACGCCAGCTCGGGCTTGACAGAGTTGTTTTTCTTGACCTTGCGGCAACAAACGAAATCGGCGACAGCGTAACCTTTACCATTTGCGTTGAAATAATGGCAAAACACAGTAATATTATTCTTGTCAATTCCGACGGAATAATAGTTGATGCGGTCAAACGCGTTGATTTTACGCAGTCATCGGTCAGGCAGATTTTGCCGATGTTCAAATACGAGCTTCCTCCTCGACAAGGCAAGCTGAATCTTACAGAAGCAGACCCGAAAACTGCCGTTGCGGCAATCAAAAAATGCACGGGCAAACGCCTTTCGGGCGCAATACTTGAAAGCATTGAGGGTGTTTCTCCGCTTATAAGCCGAGAAATTGCAGCATTCGCGTGCGGCGGCGATATCGGTACGGGTGAAATAAACGGAATTTACGAGGAACGCTTGCTTACAAAGCTTTCAGAAATAAAAAACACTCTTTTGAGCGGCAGAGCCACACCGACAATGCTTATCCGCGAGAGCGTAAAGCCCTTTGACTTTACATTTATGGATATCACCCAATACGGTTTTACCGTTTCCGCAAAGGATTTTGAAAGCTTTTCGCAGCTGCTCGATGATTTTTATTATGAAAAAGACCGCTTTGAGCGCACTAAACAGCGCAGCCAGTCGCTTTTAAAGCTTTTATCAAATGCTGCGGCAAGAGCGGCAAGAAAGCTCCAGAGCAGGCAGTCGGAGCTTGAAGCATGCGCTGATAAAGACACACTGCGAATCAACGCAGAGCTGATTCTTGCCAATCAATACCGCCTTGAAAAGGGCTCAATTTTCTATGACCTTGAAAACTTTTATAATAACAATGAATCGACAAGAATACCTGCCGACCCTGCGCTTTCGCCCGCCGCAAATGCGCAAAAATATTTCAAGGAATACCGCAAGGCAAAAACCGCTGAAAAGATGCTCGGCGAGCTGATTGAGCAAAGTGAGCAGGAACTTGCATACCTTGAATCGGTTATAGATTCCGTCAACCGCGCAGACGGCTACACGGAGCTTGCCGAAATCAGGAATGAGCTTTATGAGCAGGGCTATCTCAAACGCGCAAAAAACGATAAATCAAAAAAAGCAAAGCCTATGCCGCCGCTTGAATACGTTTCAGATGACGGCTACACAATCCTTGTGGGCAGAAACAATGTTCAAAACGATATTTTGACATTCAAGACCGCCGCAAAGGATGATTCATGGTTTCACACGCAGAAAATCCCCGGCTCGCATGTTGTTGTTATCGGCAACGGTGATATAATCCCCGAGCTTACCTGCCGTCAGGCGGCAGCTCTTGCCGCTTATCACAGCGGCGGGCGCGAATCCTCGCAGGTTGCGGTTGATTACACCGAAGTGCGCTCGCTTAAAAAGCCTGTCGGTGCAAAGCCGGGAAAGGTTATTTATCACACCTATAACACAATGTGGGTAACTCCCGACAGAGAATTGTGCGAACGATTAAAGAAGAAATAACAAAAATCCGCCCCGTATAACGGGGTGTTCATAAAACAGTAAATCAAAAAGCCATCTGATTTATTTAAAGAGTCAGATGGCTTTTTTTATTCATCGGATTTGTTAATGTCATTAATTGATTTTTGATTCGATATGAAATTAAAAACATATACAGTTAAAACAACAGAAAGTATTATCAGAACTGTAATTATAACCATAACAAAAGTTATGATGTGTGTTACAAAAGACAAGTTTATGACAGATGGTTTCACAAAACGTTCTATAACACCGCTTTTATCATAAATAACTATAAATATCATTGGAAAGAAAGCGATAATAAATGAAGAAATTTTTTTCAATTTTGTTTTCAACAAATCAGGTTCTTTAAACAAACCCATATTGGTCAAACGGGAAATAAACTCTTTTTCTCGAGTTCTTAGAAACAAAAAAACAATTTTAATTGATAAAATAATGTCTTTCATTTTACTTCACCTTAAGTAAATAATTTTCTACCATACTCTTGTTTGCAAGTTTATCTGTTTTCATTATAAAACAATCAATTTTTTTGTCAAGTGATGTGTTGTTTCAATTACTTATATCATAAAGGTGAAATCATGCCGAAATTCACTTTGCAAAAGTGCGCAATTATACACCATTGACAGTGTATTTGCATTTGGTTACAAAAAGAAACGGCGCAACAAAAGTTACGCCGAATTTTGAAAACAAAAACTGTTTTATGAACCCCGACCTATCGGAGCGGATTTTTTGCTTTATGCGGCTGACGCCGCTTTTTTACTTTCGCGTTTTTGACCAAGCTTTTGAAGAATTATAATAAGAACTATTATTGCCAGACCTATTGCATCCGTCAAAAGGCCGGGAATAATCATGCAAAGACCTCCGCCGATTGCAAGGATTCTTTCCCACCAGGGCATGTGTTTAAACATATATCCTTCCATGCCTGCGGAGATAATATAAATGCCGCAAAGAGCAGTTATAACAAGAAGAACAATTTCATACCAGGGCTTGTCGGCGCCGATAATAAGCATTTCGGGGCTGAAAGCGAAGATATAAGGAACGATGAATGCCGTTATTGCAAGGCGGGTTGCGGTAACACCCGTTTTGAGCGGGTTGGATTTTGCGATTGCCGAGCCCGCATATGCCGCAAGGGCAACCGGAGGAGTGATATCCGCAACAATACCGAAATAGAAAACAAACATGTGCGCCGCAAGAACGGGGATGCTGAGGCTTCTCATGAGAATGGGAGCAACCATGGACGCCATGATAACATAGTTAGCCGTGGTGGGAACACCCATGCCCAGAACGATGCACATAAGCATCGTAAGCGCAAGAGCAAAAATCGGATGAATCTGTGATGCAGACTGAACAAGCGCGGAAAGCACGTTTGCAAGACCTGTCTGCTGAACCATTGCCGAAATACAGCCCGCAACCGCGCATGCAAGAGCAACTCCGATTGCGTTCTTTGTGCCGTTTGCGAGAGAACGGAAATAAATTCCGAAATCCATTTCAAACTTTTTGTGAGCGATTGATTTAATAATACCCTCAACAAGCTTTACGCCGATTGCAACAAAAATCGCCGTGATAGCTGCCTTTGCGGGTGAAAAATAGTTCATTGCAACAACAAGCGCAACAACGGGAAGAAGAAGGTATCCCTTTGTTAAAACGAGCTTGAAGAAGTTGGGGATTGCTTCCTTGGGAAGACCTTTGAGGCCAAGCTTCTTTGCTTCAAAGTGGATCATCATGAAGATGCCCGTGAAGTAAAGAACTGCAGGGAGAATAGCCGCAATGGCTATCTGGGAATA
>JAZSGU010000156.1:0-12034 GCA_045532895.1 Acutalibacteraceae bacterium
GTGGAAGTGCCTTGTCTTCCTAAGACCGCTTGGCCTCCGACTTCATTTACTAAAGAATCCTTATCGGATACACATTCAAACATATCTTTTGTGAAGATAAAATCAAAAGTGTTATCGTCAAAATCAAGTTTTTTCGAGCAATTCATAACCTTTAACTCTATTGGACTATCATATTTAACATCTTCGAACCATTTATCAGTTATATCTACACCTATGGCTGACCTGATTTTGTTTGGAAAAGCTTCTTGAAAAGCCAAAAGAAAAGTTGCATCCTTACAGCCTAAATCTGCAATTACCGCATTATCAGGTAAGTCTATTTGTTCCGAAATTGCTTTGAATAATGTCTTATATTTAAAATTGTTCATTTTTAATAACCTCCAACATAATAAAAAATACTGTTAACAGCTATATGCCATTAACAGTAATATAAAAGGTAAACTTTTCTCTATCACTCTATCAGGCACATAGCAATTTAAGCCTGTACCTAATACAAGATACAAGCTATCTTCGTCTGCGTCGAACAGAGATAAAGAACATTACGATTCCTCCGATTAAGAATTTAACTGATTATACTATAGATTTCTAAATTTGTAAATACAATATTGTATACAAAATCAGTATTTATACATAAAAAACATTATATTATGTCGCTTTTGCCCTTGACTTCCGACACCGAATTGCAATATAATTGAATATCATTGATTTTATTGCATAGGAGAATTTAACATGGGAATGACAATAGGCCAGAAGCTGATTAAGAGCCATCTTGTCAGCGGCGAAATGATACCCGGTACCGAAATCGGTCTTAAGATTGACCAGACACTCACGCAGGATGCAACGGGTACAATGGCATATCTTGAATTTGAGGCAATGGGCGTTGAAAGAGTACGCACAGAGCTTTCCGTTTCATATATTGACCACAACACTCTGCAGAACGGATTTGAAAACGCAGACGACCACAGATTTATTCAGAGCGTTGCAAAGAAAAGAGGTCTTCTTTTCTCAAAGCCCGGTAACGGCATATGCCACCAGCTTCACCTTGAACGCTTCGGCAAGCCGGGCAAAACACTTATTGGCTCCGACAGCCACACTCCCACGGGCGGCGGCATAGGCATGCTTGCAATCGGCGCGGGCGGACTTGATGTTGCGGTTGCGATGGGCGGCGGCACATACTACACCACCATGCCCAAGATGACGCTTGTACGCCTTTCCGGTGAGCTTTCGCCTTGGGTCGGCGCAAAAGACATTATCCTTGAAGTGCTTCGCATCATGAGTGTTAAGGGCGGCGTAGGCAAAATCATTGAATACGGCGGCGAGGGTGTTAAAACTCTTTCAGTTCCCGAAAGAGCAACAATCACAAATATGGGCGCAGAACTTGGCGCAACAACCTCTGTTTTCCCCTCTGACGAAATAACAAAGGCATTCCTCAAGGCTCAGGGCAGAGAGGATGATTGGTCAGAACTTCTTCCCGATGAAGATGCACAGTATGACGAAATTATCGACATTGACCTTTGCAAGCTTGCTCCGATGGCAGCAATGCCCCACATGCCTGACAATGTTAAAACAGTTGAAGAGATAGGCAACATTGAAATCAGCCAGGTTTGCATCGGCTCATGCACAAACTCATCTCTGCTTGACCTGCTTAAGGTTGCGGCTATACTCAAGGGCAAAAAAGTCGCCCCCAATGTGAGCCTCACAATCTCACCCGGCTCAATGCAGGTTCTTAACATGCTTTCACTTAACGGCGCGCTCTCCGACATTCTCTGCGCAGGCGCAAGACTTCTTGAGTGCTCCTGCGGACCCTGCATCGGTATGGGGCAGTCTCCCCAATCAAAGGGCGTTTCTCTGCGCACATTCAACAGAAACTTTGAGGGCCGCTCAGGCACTGCAGACGCCGGCATTTACCTTGTCAGCCCCGAGGTTGCGGCAGCTTCCGCAATCACGGGCTATCTCACAGACCCGAGAACACTCGGCGAGATGCCTGAAATTACAATGCCCGAAAGATTTATCATTAATGATAATATGATTGAACTTCCCGCTTCTGTTGAAGACGCTGACAGCGTTGAAATTAAATACGGACCCAACATAAAGCCGTTCCCCACAAGTGTTGAGTTGCCTGAAGATATCGAAGCCCCTGCAATCCTCAAGGTCGGCGACAACATCACAACCGACCATATTATGCCTGCAGGTGCAAAGATTCTCCCCTACCGTTCAAACATTCCGTTCCTTTCAAACTTCTGCTTCAAGCAGTGTGACGAACACTTTGCAGAGCGCTGCAAGGCGGCAGGCAAAGGCTTCATAATCGGCGGCGCAAACTACGGTCAGGGTTCTTCGAGAGAGCACGCCGCACTTGTTCCCCTTTATCTCGGCATCAAGGCGGTTATCGCAAAATCGTTTGCAAGAATCCATTGCGCTAACCTCATAAACGCAGGCATCATGCCTTTCACATTCGCAAACCCTGACGATTATGACAATATTGACACAGACGATATGCTCGCATTGAACGGCATCAGAGAAAACATCAAGAACGGCGCAAAGGTTGTTCTTGAAAACCTCACGAAGGGTGAAAAATACGAGCTTAACTATGATTATTCTGACAGACAGACCGCAATGATTCTTGACGGCGGACTGCTTAACTACACTAAAAACATCGGCAAATAAGGAGAAATAAACATGACTGAAGTACAGATTAAGGCTGCTGTTGAAAAATTTGAAGCACTTATCAGAGAGCAGGACGCAAGAAGCGAAGCCATTAAGCAGCAGGGCGATTTTGTTGATTATTCAAAGCTTGACAAGCTCACAATAGGCGTTTGCGGCGGCGACGGCATCGGCCCCATCATCACAAACGAGGCGGCAAGAGTTCTTGAATTTCTTCTTAAAGAAGATGTTGATGCCGGCAAAATTGAGTTCAAGACCATTGACGGATTGACGATTGAAAACAGAGTTGCCGTTAACAAGGCAATCCCCGACGATGTTCTTGAAGAGCTCAAGAAATGCCCCGTTATTCTTAAAGGACCCACAACAACTCCCCAGGCGGGCGACCCGTGGCCCAACATTGAAAGCGCAAACGTTGCAATGCGAAAAGCACTTGACCTTTTTGCAAACCTTCGCCCCGTTAAAGTTCCCGAAGAAGGCATTGACTGGACATTCTTCCGCGAAAACACCGAGGGTGCATATGCAGTCGGCTCAAAGGGCATCAACGTTACAGATGACCTTGCAATGGATTTTGTTGTTACCACCACAGAGGGCACAAAGAGAATTGCAAAGCTTGCATATGACTATGCGAGAAGAAACAAGAAGGACAGAGTTTCCATCATTCAGAAAGCCAATGTTATCAAGACAACAGACGGCAAATTTCTCAACCTCTGCAAAGAGATTGGCAAGGATTATCCCGAAATCACAACCGACGAATGGTATATTGACATTACAACCGCAAAGCTTATTGACAAGAAGAGAAGGACAGATTTCAAGGTTTTTGTTCTCCCCAACCTTTACGGCGACATCATCACCGACGAAGCGGCTGAATTCCAGGGCGGCGTAGGCACGGCGGGCAGCGCAAACATCGGCAAGAAATACGCAATGTTTGAGGCTATCCACGGCTCGGCACCCAGAATGATGAGAGAGGGCAGAGGCAAGTATGCAGACCCCTGCTCAATGCTCCGCGCTGCAGTTATGCTGCTTTCACACATCGGCAAGCAAGAAGAAGCCGACAAGCTTGAAAGAGCACTTGACATCTGCATGTATGAGGAAAAGAAACTCAAGATTACGGGACGCGCAGACGGCGCAACCTGCGAAGATTTCGGCAACTATGTTATGGAAACCCTCACGACTCTTTAATATTAATGTAATATATTATAAGAAACCCCCGAAGAAATTAATCTTCGGGGGTTGTGTTATTTATTGATTATCGGTGTTATGACGGGTTTGCCGTCGCGGTCAAGAAGCGGGGTTAATCCGCCCGCATATCCGCTTTGGCAAAAGAGATAATTTATGCCTGTTTGCTTATCAACGATAATACTGACAGTGCCCAAATCCTGCGAATATGTTTTTTCAAATCTTTTTTCTTTTGCCATTCAAATCACCTATATCAGTTTGCTGTATAGTCGCTTACACCCGTAAGATATGCATCTTCGCCGCTTCCTTTAAGGCGGTAAATATGCTCTCTCGGCGGGCAATACATTTCAAGCACACCTTTCTGACCGCCGCTAACCATAATCATAAACTGCGTTATTGCAGGAATCAGAAGCGAAAAGTAGCCGTCATGAGTAACGGAATTCCACATTGAAAAAGCAAAGGTTGCGCAGTTTCCGCCAAAGCCCCAATAGTTGGGATAATTCAAAAGCCTGTTGTGGAGGGTTGCAAGCTCATCGGCATCCAGTTCCTCTGATTTTGACCAAACCTTATCCATGCGGTTTTTGGTGTTTTCTTTATATGCTTCGATGTTGTAGTAAATTCCCCATCCGTCATCAACGGAAAAAGAAAACACGCCGACAGACACACCCTGACCGACGGGCACTTCGTAATGGCCGACTGTTATCGGCTCATCCGAATTGTTGTGAACATAAATCCACGTGTGTCCCGAAACCGGCCACACATATATGGCGGAGCAAAGCGAAAGAGTTGCAACGCATCCGTTATCGGCATTTGTATCCTCGTTCACTTCGGGAACATCCGGTTCTTCAAAAGGCGGATTGTTTTCTTCCGAAACAACGGTTGTTTGCTCAACATCCTCTGTTGCAAAAGCAACGGAAGGAACGCTGAAAATCATTACCGTTGCAACAAGAACTGCGATAATTTTTTTCATATTAAACACTTCATTTCTTTCTTATTATTGCTCCGACGATACCCGCCGCAACCGCAGAGCCTGCAAGAACGGCAGTTTTTGTTTTTTCAAGCTCATCCGCATCCCAGAAATAGCGGAGCTTTGAGGCAACTCCCCTGCCGCAAAGGTCGGCATAATTGAAAAAATATGTTGTGTATGCCGCGGGGTCTCTTTCGTCTATTTCAAAAATACGGACTCCGCGCATTTCGCCGCCGTAGCAGCGGAAAGAGGCACACGAGGTCTGGATAAATTCAATTCCCTTATATTTGCCGTCAAAACAGTTAACATGGTCGTGACCCGAAACAATGCCCTTGACATCGCCGCACTCCAGCGCGGCATCAAACAATCCCGCGGAATCCTCCAAAATACTGGGATATTCCAAAAGCGTGCCCCTTGCAACATCGGGCTTTAATCTGCACCAACCCTTTTGGTGGGTTAAAACCGCACCGACATCATCGGGACCGCACTGCTCGATGAGGTTTGTTATTTCAGGCAGAGGAATGTGCGCAAACATAAGCGAAGGTACAGCCTCACCGCCATTTTGCTTTTTCAGCTCTGCGGCTGTTTCTTTATACCATTCAACCGTTTCGGGTTTTATTGCCTGATAGCATTTATCCTCTTTTCGGTCATACCACGCGCTGTCAAGCATCCAAAGATTAAAGAGGAGTTTTTCGCCATCTCTTGAATAAATCGGAATGTTGTATGTGTCGCAGTCCACCTTGCCGTTGCGGTTATTCATAGGCAAACACATGGAATAGCTGCGGTAAATATCCGCCTGCTCATCCTTGGTGACAAGATTCATGTCGTCATGGTTGCCGTAAATCATCGCAAACGGAATTTTGCGCTTTTCAAGCGGAGCGCAGATATGGTGAATGGAGTCTTTCATTATCTGCAAGGTTGCCGCCTTGCCGCTTGCAATTTGGCGGCTGCCGAAGCGTGCATCAAGCAAGTGGTTGCCCAGAATGTTATCGCCCGTGAAAAGAACAAGGTCGGGCTTTAAAAGGTCGTAGGCGTTGTCAAGCATTTTGACCATTGCCTTGCGGACATATTTCATATCCTGCGGGTCGCTGACCTGCATTATGATAAGCTTGCCCGAGGAATTAAATTTTACAGCATTGGTGTTTTTCATTTTGCAGCCAATCTCTTTTCTCTGTCAATAAGGAACTGTGATTTTTGGGGCACAACAAAGGTCATGCCCTTTTCAATAAGCTCAAATGAGGTGTCTGTAATGAACTTGCATTCGCCGTCAACATTAACCGCTGCGGGACTGTCGCTGTGAATTGTGAGCTTTTTGCCGCGCTTGAAGGTGGTTATGTCCCAATCAAGGTGCTCACCGCGCTTATATTTGTTGAGCAGAGTAACAAGCTTGGCTCTGCTGACCTTTGCTTCAACAATAACGAAATCAAGAAGTCCGTCATCGGGTTGAGCGAGAGGCGCCGCCATGAAGCCTCCACCGTACCATCTTGAATTGCCGCAGAAGCAGAAAAGGCAGTCCTTTGAAACAACCTCTTCATCATCGATTGTAATTGTAAATTTGTTATGAAATTTGCGCGCAATGGCATAAAGGCAGCCGATATAATATGCGCCTTCACCCGTTACAAGCGGGAACTTTTTGATTTTGCCCTGCATTGCGCAAACCTCAGCATCCATGCCCATTGAACACTGGTTGATTGCGATTTCGGTGCCGCACTTGATAAGGTCAAGCTCAACGGGGACGCCCTCAATCTGGTCCTCAAGCTCAAGGAACTCTTCCTGTGTGCCGAAAAGGCGGATAAAGTCGTTGCCAGAGCCGAGAGGAACCACGGCAACCTGAACATTTTTGTAGCCGTATGCGCCGTTTACAACATCATAAAGTGTGCCGTCGCCGCCGCATGCATAAAAGCGAAGCTCCTCGCCGCTTTTTGCTCTTTCCTCAACAAACTCAATGCCGTCGCCCTTTTTCTCTGTGATATAGGTTTCATAATCAAGAGAATATTTCTTTGCAACAGCTTCGATTTTTGCCTTAATAAAATCAAGTGACTTTCCCTGGCCTGCCGCGGGATTAATAACAAATACGTGTTTCATAACAAATCTTCCCTCTCATTTTTACTTGAAATACATGAACAACTGGCATTTTATCATGCCGTTGTATAATTTTCTTCTTTTATCCGCTTTTCTGCCAAAAGCCTTTTCAAATTCTTCGTCGGGGCTGATGATACTGTATGACCAGCCTTTTTTCTGCTCAAACACCTTACCCATTGACTTATATATCGCTTCGCACTCCGAAAGGTCGAGAAGCCTTTCGCCGTAGGGCGGATTACAGATAACCGTTCCCCTTTCGGTTGAGGGTGAAAACTTTGCAACATCGGCAACCTTAAACTCTATCTTGTCACCGACGCCCGCTCTTTGAGCATTAACCTTGGCTATTTCGATTGCCTTGGCATCCAAATCCGAGCCGTATGCCATAAAATCGTCGCAGGGTCTGACAAGGCTTTTTGCCCTTTCTCTCTCCTGCTCCCAAACGCTTCTCGGAATAACTCCGAAGCGCTCGGCTGAAAAGCTGCGGTTAATACCCGGGGCAATATTTGCCGCCATCATGGCACCCTCAATAAGAATTGTTCCAGAGCCGCACATGGGGTCATAAAGCTTGTGGTATGGTCTTAAATGCGACAGACTGCAAAGTGCGGCAGCAAGTGTTTCTTTAATCGGCGCATCGTTTGCATCAAGTCTGTAGCCTCGTTTGTGAAGCCCGTAGCCCGAGGTATCGATAAGCAGTGACACCTTGTCCTTCATAATAGAAAATTGAATCTGATGAACGGGACCCGTTTCCTCAAACCATTCAATTTTATATTTTGATTTCAGCCTTTCAACAACCGCCTTTTTGATTATCGCCTGGCAGTCACGCGTGCTGAAAAGCGCGGAATTGATTGAATAGCCTTTAACGGGGAACGCGTCAAGCGAGCCAATCCACTCTTCCCAAGCAAGAGACTTTGTTCCCTGAAAAAGCTCTTCAAAGCTTCTTGCTTCAAAAGAGCCGACAAGAATCTGAACTCTTTCTGCAAAGCGCGAGCAAATGTTAACGCGGGCAAGCATGCTTTCATCTCCACTGAAAAGCACTCTGCCGTTTTCGGCGGCAACACCCTCTGCTCCGAGCTCCTTTAACTCGTTTGCAATAAGTGATTCCATGCCCAAAAGGCAGGGTATTACAAAATCAATCTTCATTATATATCTCCTGTTTATTACCAAAAAACAGGCGGGAACCACCAATTTGATTCCCGCCAAAATTCACTTTGTTATTTAAACAACCTCTGATTTTACTCTATCTCAGGTGTGATGAGACCGTAGCCGCCGTCGTTGCGCTTATAAACAACGCAGACCTCGCCGATTGATTCCTCAATGAACACATAGAAGCTGTGGTCAACAAGATTCATCTGAAGAATTGCTTCTTCAACCGACTGGGGCTTAAGGCTCACGCTCTTCTTTCTGACAAGCTCAAAATCAACCTCTTCCGCAATATCCGCTTCATCCGCAAAAGCATCGAAGCTTGCGGAGCGCATTTTTTTCTCAATGCGGGTCTTGTTTTTTCTGATTTGTCTTACAAGGGTGTCAACACATTTGTCGAGAGCCTCGTTCATGTTTTCGGCTCTCTCCTGAGCTCTGAAAATCATGCCGTTGTTGTTAACGGTGATTTCAACCGTTTGTGATGACTTTTCTACAGTTGCCGTTACTTTCGCCTCCACATCGGAGCCGAAAAAGCGCTCAATTTTGGCGAGCTTCTTTTCTGCATGCTCTCTGAAAGAGTCTCTGGGTGAGCACTTGCGACCTGTGATTGTGATTTTCATATAGTCATCCCCTTTTTTGCTATTGAAGTGTTTAACTTCAACTATATTGTAGCACAAGTGCACAAAAAATGTAAAGGGGTTTTAAAAAATTTTTATAAAATATATAAAAAATTCACAATTTTCAGATAACCATGCTTGTATGGCGGGTAACATGGCATCCGACATTGACCGCAACGGGCAAGCCTGCAATGTGGGTCGGGCGTGCTTCGATTGCAACGCTCAAAGCGGTGGTTTTGCCGCCGAAGCCTTGAGGTCCGATATCGAGAGCATTGACCTTTTTAAGAATTTCTTCTTCCATCGAAGCGTAGTATTCATCGGCGTTCGGCTCACTGACACTTCTGCAAAGAGCGGTTTTGGCAAGCAGAGCGCATTGCTCAAACGTGCCGCCTATGCCGACACCGAGAACCATCGGCGGGCACGGATTGCTCCCCGCCTGCCTGACAGCTTCAACAACATAATCGATTATATCCTCCCTTGTGGCCGACGGAGTGAGCATTTTGAGGCTGCTCATATTCTCGCTTCCGAAGCCCTTGGGAGCAACTGTTATTTTAACCCTGTCGCCGTCAACAATGCGGGTATGTATAACAGCGGGGGTGTTGTTGCCTGTGTTAACTCTGCGAAGAGGGTCTTTGACAACGGAGCAGCGCAGAAAGCCTTCTGTGTAGCCCCTGGCAACGCCCTTGTTGACTGCATCCTCAAAGCCGCCGCCGACAAGCAAAACCTCCTGCCCTATTTCGGCAAAAACAACCGCCATGCCGGTATCCTGGCAGACAGGAATATCAAGAGCCTTTGCAGCCTCAATATTTTCCTCCAGCGATTTCATTATGCTTGCAGGCAGCTCGTCGCACTCGCAGCGGGAGCAGAGCTTGATTTTTTCGGTTAAATCCTCGGGCAGGTGCTTATTTGCAAGAATGCACATATCACGCACGGCCTGCTCGATTAAGCTTACATCTACTTTTCGCATAATTCACCATAAAACAAAACGGAGGCAAAGCCCCCGTTACGATAGTTATTAGGTTATTTCGCACCTCTGCGGGAATATCCTGCGCTGCCTCTCTTTGAGTCGCTTGCGCGTTTGAGGTCGGTCATCTTTTCGTCGCTGACCTGCTTAAACCTTGCCATCATATCCTCGAAGGACTGCTTTTCGCCTGCGGGGGGAGCACTGCTCTTCTGACCGTTCCAAACATTGGCTGGGCGTCTTTCGCTTCTGGGCTTCTGAGGTTTTTGGGGGCGCTGCTCCTTCTCTTTAGGCTGGTCATTAAGCTTTCTTATAGAAAGGCTTATCTTGCCCTCGGGAGAAACAGAAATTATCTTTGCCTTAACCTCCTGACCGACGGAGATATGCTCCCTTATGTCCTTAACATAGTTAGAGGCAACCTCGGAAATATGTATCATACCTGTCTTTCCGCCCTCAAGCTCAAGAAAAGCTCCGAAATCGGTTAACCCCGTAACCTTGCCACTTACGATTGCGCCTTCTTCAAATTGCATACGTTAAAAGTATCCTTCCATAATAAAATTTATAAGAACTGTAAACAGTTTAATATACCGATGAATCGTAATAAACTCTTTCCTCCGGCTTGGCGTATCCATACTGTTCTCTTGCAATGCGCTCGATATAATCCGCTTCGCCGCCGTTTTCGATAACAGCATTCAACGCGGCGTTATCCGCAAGCTGCTGCTCGTATTGTGCACTAAGCTCAGCAACCGCATTTTCCTGCGCACGAACCTTGCTTTGGAGGCTGATTAAGGTCGCAACGAAGTAACACACCAGCGCGCAAAAAAGCACCGCCAGTATGACGCTGTGTTTTCTGTTTTTAACCTTAACTGCAGCCATTATCTGTTCCTTCTGTTTTTCAAAACAATATTTTCAGTATAACCTATTAGATTATACACTATACCTTTATACTTTTGCAAGATATATTTTGCTTTTTTATCATTTTTTCTTATTAATTTTTTGTTAAAATCGCCAAAACGCCGTGTTTTTCGTCGGATTTTCCGAATAATTATTCTTATCGGCTTTGTAATGATTCCGAAAATGCGTTTGATGAAAGCAGAAACCGCATTGCCCGCCTTTATCGCAATCGCACCGAAAGAAAAATAATATATCAGCCAGCCAAGCAATTCACCCAGAGCAATGTAAATTCTTATGTGACCGCCGGCAACAACCATGTTGAAGCAAAAAATCAAAAATGCACAAACTGCAAAATAGAGCAAATCCATAAAAAGCACAAATCCGCGCGAATTTGAAATAACCGTGCGAAGAGTGCGGAAAACATCATAAAGAATCCCGAGCAAAAAACCGAAGCCGAGGGAATATAAAAAAATCTGTGTTTGGGCAGTCAGCCCTTGAATATATTCCATTTATCTGAATACCTTGCTGAAAAATCCCCCGCTCTTTGGCACTTCATCCGAATAAATAAGCGCGGAGATGTTACCCTCAACCGTCAAATCGCCCGTTTCAACGGAAAGACGGTTGATATGAAGGTTGCTCCCCCGTATGGTCAGCTCGCCGAAATCCGTAAACACGGTTACGGTTTCCTCGTCAAAGCTGTCAACATCGGCAACGCCCGAAACCGTCAGAATCCGTCTGTCCTCCAAAACCATGTTGTGGGGCATTGACACTTTTCTTTCTTCTGCCATATAAAAAACCTCCCTGCAAATCTTGATTTCAACAATCATTCAATGATATGCGCAGGGAGGCTTGTTTATTCTATTTTCAACATAAACCTTAAAGAGGCTTGAACATCATTGCCGCGGTTTCCTTTGTGGCATGCTCCGAAACATTCAAAACCTCAAATCGGCTTGTGTTTGAGCCGAAAGTAATTTCGATTATATCGCCGACCTTAACGTCATATGACGCACGGGCAACCTTGCCGTTAACCGTAACATGCTTTGCATCGCATGCATCATTGGCAACAGTTCTTCTTTTGATAATTCTGGATACTTTCAAATATTTGTCGAGTCTCATGTTTCTCTCCTAAAAACCAAAGGCTGCCAAAAAGGCAGCCTTTTATCGAAAAACTTATTTTGCAACCTTTGCCTTGAGAGCTGCACCGGCCTTGAAAACGGGAGCCTTTGTAGCTTCAACTGTGATTGTTTCGCCTGTTCTGGGGTTACGAGCCTGCTTTGCTGCGCGCTCACGAACCTCAAATGTACCGAAACCGATGAGCTGAACCTTCTCACCTGCTGCAAGAGCATCAGCAATAGCTGCAACAACAGCGTTAACTGCCTTTTCTGCACACTTCTTTTCAATGCCTTCATTTTTAGCAATAGCATTTACGAGTTCTGTCTTATTCATTTTTCTTACTCCAATCTTTTTGTTTTCTATTATGAAATACTCTAAGTATTCATATGCTTATTTAGCCTTTGCCTCATCCCAAAGCCTGTCAAG
>JAZSGU010000138.1:0-5563 GCA_045532895.1 Acutalibacteraceae bacterium
GCCTGCAACCCCCAGCGGTATCATCATGCATAGTGAAACAAGCACGCATGCTTTTTCTGCCTTTTCTTCGTTTGCAATTCGGCAAAGCGTGAAAAAAAGAATATTTCCGCCGTCAAGCGGTCTGCACGGAATAAGGTTAAATGCACCCACGCAAAGGCTGATAAGCGCCGCGGTTTTAAGGCTCGGCATTCCGTTTGAAGCAATAAAAAGCAGAGCGGACAAAACAAAATTCATCGCGGGTCCCGAGGCGTAAACCGCAATTTCGTCCGCGCTTTTAATGCACGAAAGCTGCGCGCGTTCCAATTTGATTCCGTAAAACGAAAGCTCAATTTTCTTCGGCTTTTCTCCAAGCGCAAGCAGGCAGATTATGTGCCCCGCCTCGTGTATCACACAGCAGAGCAGAGCAACGGCGCAAACGCCGCTTGAATCAAGAATCAGCATCAAAGTTACCGCCGCGGCAAAGGAAACATTGATTTTCAGCGCGGTCTGACCGAAATCAAGCTTCATCGGCATTTTCGGGATACAGAAGCATTTCAGGGTCAACCCTCACTCCGTTTATTCTGACCTCAAAATGCAGGTGAGGCCCCGTTGACCAGCCCGTTGAACCGACAAGGCCCACCGTTTCGCCCTGCCTGATAACCGCACCCTCATCAACATATATTTCGGACAAGTGGCAGTAATATGTTAAAAGCCCCTCGGAATGCTCAATCAAAACAAACTTTCCCCATGCATCATCCTCGCCCGTTTCGGCAACCGTGCCGTAAAACACGGCAGAAACGGGAGTGCCCTCCGCCGCCGCCAAATCAATGCCCGTATGGAAGCCGTAGCTGCCCTTTATCGGGTGAGTTCTGTAGCCGAAGCGCGAGGTTATCCGCGCACCTGCAACGGGCATAACAGGCTCATCGCTGATATAATAATCCGCAAAAGAAGTCCCCTTTGCTGCCTGAACAGATTCGATATCGCTGCCGCCCGAACCGCTTTCAATTATTTCGCCAACGGCAATCGTTTCGCCTGTTTCATCGCTCGTCACTTGATATGTATTCACCGAAAAAGCCTCTTCGGCATTTTTTTTGCTCTCCGCAACGGGCTTAAAAACAAACTGCGCCGCATCCTTCAGATCGCCCGCAATATCGCCCGCGGACATGTTGTTCCGCATTATTCTGCCGTAGTCCTCTTTCATGCGTTCAAAATAAGACGGGCTGATTTTGGAGGCAAAAAAAACGCCTGAAACAATAAGAATGCTAAGAACACTCTGAAGCAGAACAAGCCTTATGAGATAATCCGTTTTTGTTCTCGGCTTATTTTTCAGCCTGCTTTTTGCGGCAGGTGCATCCTCATCCGTGAACTTGAATCTGCTGCGGTATTCGTCACGCTCCGTTCTCTGCGGTGCCTGAAAATCATAGTCCATTTTAATTCCCCCGTGTTAAGTCATTTTAGTTGATTATATGATTAACACCGCAGAAAATATGATAAAAAGCTCCGACTGTTGATGCAGTCGGAGCCGTTTTTATTCCTCGGCGATAATGCGCCAATAATCGTATGAATAATATTTTGTTAAGCGTTCTTCGGCATCGGCAAGGCTTTTGAAATATTCGGCATCAAATTTGCCGCATGGGTCGGCATAAAGCCCCCATGCCGCCGCTTCGCTGACACTCGGAAAATACTTATCCCATAAGAGCGGACTGCCCTTTTTATCTCTGCCGTAGTTAAGATAGCGCGAATCCTCACGGATTGAATCGCGGATATTTTTGTAATCGTCCGCAAGCTCTTTCAGCTCTTTTTCACCGCATTGACCGAGCGAATAATATTCCGCGCGCACGGCTATGCTTTGGAGCATTGAAATATATTTTGACATGCGCAGCGCAAGCTGTTCGTCCGTCAGTTTTTCAAGATTTGCCATCTTATCACCATTCATCGCTTTCGTCAATCAAAACCGCATGGGCACAGCGAATGCCGTCAACCGCCGCGGAAACGATTCCGCCAGCATAGCCTGCACCCTCGCCACAGGGATAAAGACCTCTTATATTGGACTGATAAAGCTCGTCACGCAGAATTCGCACCGGCGCGGAGGAGCGGGTTTCGGGCGCGGTCAAAACGCCGTCGGGCAACGCAAAGCCGTTGAGGCTCTTATCCATTTTAACAATCGCCTTCGCCATTATATCCGTCACCTTTTCGGGCAAAACCTTGCGGATATCGCCCGGGGTAACACCCGTTGCGCAGGTGGGTTTAACATAAGAAAGCTTTTTTGAGGGGGTGTTATTCAGAAAATCACCGATGGTCTGGGCAGGTGCGCTGTAGTCACCACCGCCAAGCTCAAAAGCGGTTTTTTCAATCTTTCTTTGCAGTTCAATGCCGGCCAAGGGGTGGTCGCTGCCGAAATGCTCGGGCTCGATGCCTACAAGCAATGCCGCATTGGAGTTTTCGCCGTCACGCGCATATTCGCTCATTCCGTTAACGACAACATGACCTTCCTCGGAAGCCGCAGCAACAACCGTGCCGCCAGGGCACATGCAGAAGGTGTATGCTCCCCTGCCGTGTTCGGGGTGGCACGCAAGCTTGTAATTTGCCGCACCCAAAGCGGGGTGACCCGCAAAAGAGCCGTATTGCGCCTTGTCAACCATCTCGCGCGGATGCTCAATACGAACACCAACGGAAAACGGCTTCTGCATGATTTTTATGCCTTTGTTATAGAGCATTTCAACGGTATCCCTCGCAGAATGCCCGATACAGAGCAAAAGAGTGTCTGTTTCGATATCTTCAATACCGCCGTTCGGATTTTGGCAGGTTATGCCCTGCACAACACCGTTGGCAATAATCAAATCCGTCAGCTTCCAGCCAAATCGCACTTCGCCGCCGAAAGAAATTATTTCTTCGCGGAATGCTTTGACCACCGCGCCGAGCTTGTCCGTGCCGATATGCGGGGTTGAGGAATAAGCAATTTCAGGCGGTGCGCCGTGGGCAACAAGCTCCTCAACAACCTTTCGGCAAAGAGGGTCTTTAATGCCCGTTGTCAGCTTGCCGTCAGAAAAAGTTCCCGCGCCGCCTTCGCCGAACTGAACATTGCTTTCGGGGTTGAGCTTTTTTGTTGTCCAAAAGCCGTTAACATCCTTAGTGCGCGTGTCAACATCCGCACCGCGCTCGATAACAAGCGGTTTAAGCCCCGCTCTCGCCAAAATCAAAGCGGCATAAAAGCCTGCGGGACCAAAGCCCGCAATAACGGGACGCAGAGTGCTTGTTCGGCGAATTTCAGGCATTTCATATTTATACGGAACGCCTATCTCAACCTTTGAATTTTTCGCATGGGCAACAACGGATTTTTCATCCGACTCCACCTCAACCGCAACGTTATAAACAAAGAAAATATTATCTTTTTTTCTGGAATCAACCGCTTTTTTTGTTATTTGAAGTGATTGAATTTTATCCGCCTTGCAGCGAAGCGCCTTTGCCGCCGCCGCTCGAAGCTCGGTTTCACCGCTTTCAAGCGGAAGCTTGATTTCATTTATTTTAATCATATTTATACCTCATTCAGTTCGCCCGCAAGCATACCCGATGCCCACGCCCATTGAAGATTGAAGCCGCCGCAGCCGCCGTCAACATCAATTATCTCGCCCGCAAAATATAGCCCCTTGCAGATTTTGGACTGCATTGTTTCGGGGTCGATTTCTTCTGTTTTAATACCTCCGCTCGTTACCTGCGCATTTATAAAGCCCTTCGTTCCTGTGATTTCAAGCGGAAAATTCTTGATTTTTTCGGCTATTGCGCGCAACTCACGTTCAGATAATTCAGATATGTTTTTGTCTGCTTTGTAAAGTTCGGTTGCTTTACAAATTGCTATTCCGACGGCTTTCGGAAGAAATCCCGTCAAAAGATTGTCAATTTGGCAGAATCCCTTGATTTTATTAAGATTTTTCAAGTATTCAAAAAGCTCATTAAAGCTCATCTGCGGCATAAAGTCAATATAAGTAAAGGGATTGCGCTTTACATTGTCTATATATTTCTGTGCATGCGCCGCAAGCTCCATGGCAGCTATTCCGGATATACCGTATTCTGTGAAAAGTATTTCCACGCTCGTTTGAGCTATTTTTCTTTCGCCTTTAAGCGTGAGGTTAACATTTCTGACCCTGATACCCTTCATCGGCTTTGTTATTTCGGGCGATGCGCACAGCGGCACAAGCGCGGGGTAAAGCCTTGTTATGCCGTGACCAAGCATCTTTGCAAGGGCATAGCCGCTGCCGTCCGACCCTTGCGAGGGCGAGGACTTGCCGCCCGCCGCTATTATCAGCTTTTTGCATTGAAACTCACCGTTAATCAAAAACCCGTTTTTCTTTTTTATATCGGTTATCTGTGTGTCACAGTAAACATCGATTTTCAGGCGGTCAAGCTCAAAGCGCAGAGCATCAACAACGGAAGAAGCCGTATTACTTTCGGGATAAACTCTGCCGCAGGAATCGGCATAGCAAAGCAGACCGAGCGAAGCAAAAAACTCGGTTACGGTTTGCGGATTATATTTTTGAAGCGCAAAAGCAGCAAATTCCCCGCCGACATAATTATGGTCAAGGGCATTTAGGTTGGTGAGGTTGCACTTGCCGTTGCCCGTTGCCAAAAGCTTTTTGCCGATTCGCGGCAGCTTTTCAAGCACGGCGATTTTTAAATCGGAGTTTTGCCTTTTGGCATTGATAGCGGCAACGATACCTGCAGAGCATCCGCCGACAATAATCAAATCATAGCTTTTCACCGCTTGCGCCTCCTTGCTTTTGAATTACCGATTATATATTTTACAATGCAAATGCAAGAATGTCAAATATATTGCTATTGATATTAAAAATTTAATGTGATATAATACTATATATAAAATAGAAAGGATGTTTTCAACATGACAGAGATTACAAAAGATATGAAAATCGGCGAAATTCTTGACGCTAACCGCGAGGTTGCTCCCTTCTTTCTTGAAATGGGAATGCATTGCCTCGGCTGCCCCTCCGCAAGAAACGAATCCGTTGCGCAGGCTTGCATGGTTCACGGCGTAAACGCTGACGAGCTTATCTCAAAAATCAACGCTTTCCTTGCAAAGAATGCTTAATCTTTCGCAAAGAATGCTCATGGCGGCGAGAATGGTGCGAATGGGTAACACCGTTGCCGATATCGGCACGGACCACGCCTATCTCCCCGCCTATCTTGTTTTAAACGGTATTTCGCCAAAGGCTCTTGCGTGCGACTTGCGCAAGGGTCCGCTTGATAATGCGCGAAAAACCGTTGAGCACTACGGTATTGAGGATAAAATCACCCTGCGGCTGTCGAACGGCTTTGACGAGATTGAGCCGTTTGAAGCACAGGATTTTATAATGTGCGGCATGGGCGGCACTCTGATGCAGGAGCTTGTTTCAAGGACATATTGGCTCAAAGACCCCGCAAAACGCATAATCGTTCAGCCGCAGTCACACGCGGAGGATATCCGCAGGTTTTTTGTTGAAAACGGATTTGAAATCCTTTTTGAAGACGCATGCACGGACAGCGGCAAGCTCTATTGCGCCATGGCTGCGGAATATACGGGCAATGAAATTAA
>JAZSGU010000204.1:0-17419 GCA_045532895.1 Acutalibacteraceae bacterium
TACACAGCAGTTTTCTTCTCCGCAAAGCTGGTTTGTCTTTACGGTCTTCATATGGAGTTCCCGTTTGAATTTCGTATTCTTACAGCGGTAGTGATATGCCTTGTTCTGTTTGCAGTTTGCTCACTCAACCTTTATTCAAAAGTCAAAAAGCAGATGAAATACAGCATTGTTGAAAATATCAGGGAGTTATAAATCTATGAAAAAAATATTCAGTATAATAATGTGTTTGCTGTTTTGCTTTGTACCGCTGACCACAGCTTTTGCAGAAGAAATACTCTCACAGCCGAAGGTTATGGTCACGGATTACAAAGCCGAAGGTGAACTCAAAGCGGGCAATACAGCGAAAATTTCAATCACTCTCACAAACAAAAGTAAAACCGATTATGTCAGAAATATGAAGCTGACATTCTCCGATACAAGCGGAGATATTGTTCCTGTAGGTGTTTCATCGGGTTATGTTGACAGACTTAATGCAAAAAAATCCGTGACTTGGGATATTGATGTCAGAATTTCTGATTCTGCAACAGACGGAAACCACGCAGTTAACATAATGTGCGAATTCGAAAGTGAAGCAGGCAGCGGTTCATCATCTGATGTGATTAATCTCAATATAATCGGTAAAAAAGAGATTGAAACAACTACCGCACCGCAGGACACCTCTCAACCCCGCCTTATGGTTACGGGTTATACCGTTGAAAACGGAAGTATTGTTCCTGGCGAAAGCCGAAATGTGAGCATCACAATCAAAAACACAAGTCCGTCAAAGGCAGTAAGCAACATAAAGCTTTCACTTGCCGATGAAAGCGGTGAACTCAAAACGGATGGAATGGGCACCGCTTATGTCAAGAGCATTTCTGCAAACGGCACTTATGTCTGGACAGTCGGATTAACTGCCGTTCACACAGCAAAAACCGGCGAGCACCCTCTGACACTCTCAATGGAATATGAGGACTCAAATCATTCGGGTTATTCCTCAAGCGATACAATAAGAGTTAACATAAGACAAAGCGTTATGCTGAAATATGATTCCGCAAGGCTTCCGTCAAAATCAATTCAGGGCGAAACCGTAACCGTCAGCATGAATCTGATGAATACGGGCAAAAGCACAATTCATAACGCAATGATTGATATTGATGTTAAAGGTCTTGACAGCGGCGGAACGGTGCTTGTCGGCGAAATACTGCAAAGTGAAAGTAAAACGGGAAGTGTAAATCTTCGTGTCAGCAATGAAATTCTCGGTAAGGTTGAAGGCACAATCACAATAAGTTATGAAGATGATTTCGGCGAAACCTACACCGAAACAGTCGATGTTTCAACCGTTATCGAAGAAAAAATCATCAAAGCAGATACCGAAGAAGAGGAAGAAAAGAAAAATCCTCTTTGGTGGCTCTTTATGCTCATCGGCGCAATCATCGGCGGCGGATTGGGATTTGGAATACCCTATGCAATCCGTTCAAACAAACAACGCAAAGAAGACGAAAAGAGGCTGTAATTAATTCTTGACTATTTTGGCCTGTAAAAAATGACAAGTTTCAAAAGAAACTTGTCATTTTTTGTTGCTTATTCAACTGTAATTCTGACCTCTCCGTTTGAAATAACGGTTAAAGTCAGTGTTTGTGTTTCCGGATTCCATTCAGCTCTGCCTTTTGCGCCGTTTGAGCCTGTTGCCACAGTTATGTCAGGCTGTGTTTCAAATCCTGAAAGCTCAATAACAGATGTTCTGAAATCGTTGGGGTTATTCATCTTTCCGCCGTTGGCATAGGCAACCATAAACTGATTTTCGTCTTCAAGACCGTTGCAAACAGCATCGGTATCAAGGCGCAGATTGCATAAATTAATGTCTATCTTTTCTTCGCTTTCATTAATTATCGCATAAGTGTGTGCAACAAAAGTTGTTTTAATTTCTTTTTTGCTCTTCGACAGAGTATAGCTTACTGTTTGTTCACTGTTGATTGTTTTGTTTTCATTGCTGTTGAAAATATAGATATAATCGTTTATGTCAAACAGTACGCCGTCGCCCTTGTAGGTTTCTTCATAGTATTTGTTAAAGAATTTTGTTTTTATCGGGTTTATGAAAAGAAGATTGAAGAAATAGCTGAAATCGTTGAGAATTATGCTTTCGGGCAAAACTTCTTCGGGGTTTGAATAAATCGGCAGAATGGGAATTATATGATATCTTCCCGTTGAGGGCACCCAAGTTTTTGTGCAGTCAAAATAAGGGGTAATGTCTATCTTTTCTTCAATAAAAGTAAATGAATCGCAATAAAGCCCCTGCAAAAGGTGCGCATCGTTTCCACTGAGGGCATATGATATGGGCAAAGTCATTTTATAGGCAACCTTGATTTTTTCCTTCACCTGTTCTTTGCTCGGAACAGAACCGTTCAGAATCATTTGATAAATGGGATAAAGCACATCATAGAAAGTAGGTGTCAGAACAACCTCACCGTTAATAAAGTGATAAAGTCCGCCTCTGCTGAAAGTACCTTCAATCGCATAAACCGTTGCACCGCCTACCATATCGGCTATCATGTCGATTCCGAAAAGCGCAGGGGGATATTTTGCGGTGGTGAGGGGATGGGGGTCATTGGGCTTTACTCCTATATCGTCATAATTGATAAATCCTTCTTCATACCAAAGAAAATTCTCGAGATTTACTCCCCAGTTTCCGCAAACATCGTCAAGCCAACAGCCGAGAATGTTTGACTGGCTTGCAAAATGTCTGCCGTGACCGTTGTGCTTATCCATGATAACAATGTTTTCACTGTTACTCTTGAGAAGGTCATAAAGCTCTTTGTCTTTAAGAATATGGTTAACATAATTTAATTTTTTCCGATAGATATATTCCATGTCCTGCCAAATGAAAAGTCCTCCGTTTTCCGCGCATGCTTTTATACAGGACTTCATTCTTGCAAGAATGTTTTTGTTAACGCCGTTGTCTTCAGTCACTTCGTCATAAGCAAGCTTTTCGTTGGTAACGCCGTTGGTTGAAAGCTCAACCTGAACAAAACCGATGAGAGAATGGTGTTTTTTGAATACTGCGGAAAGCTCTTCCTGAGTGAAGGGGTCACGGGTTTTGTTTGTGCAGAAGCATTCGGACTGACAAACGATGGGAATGTTTGCCGCATCGGTAACGGTTAAAAGCTCATCCCAGAATTCAAGCTGCCTTGCGGGAGTCATGTCCGTTGTGCCCTCATCGATATAAATAACAGCAAAGTTTCTGATATCTTCGGGAAGCGCATAATATGTTTTGATTGCATACTCAGCAAAGGCTTCGCCCGTCTGCGGGCCGCCCCAGATCGGGCAGTTCCTTATCATAAACAGCGGGTTTTCTTCGTCAACATACATACGGAGGCCGTCAACCTTTTTGCGTGTTCTGATTTCGGTTACCGTATTTGTTTTTGGAGAAAGAGGAACAAAGCCTGTGTCAAAAGAGGTTTCTTGCGCTGAAACCTCAAACGGAATCATAAATATTATTGATAAAGCCAAGAGAAAACCGACAATTCTTTTCATTTTTTCATCTCCGATTATGCTGTCTATTTTTTGAAGGGTTGTTTTACGGAATTATATCACATATTGTTTATGTTATCAATACTGCGGATAAATTGATTTACTTTTTGAATTTTTTATACTATAATAGATTATATAAATGATCTATGAACAGGAGAAGTGGATATTATGCTCAGAAACAGACAGGTTCATCTTGATTTTCATACAAACGGCACCTTGCCCGTTGGAAAGAAATTTTCAAAAGAGCAGTTTCAACACGCTTTAAAAGCGGGTCATGTTAATTCGATAACCGTTTTTTCAAAATGCCACCACGGTTGGTCATATCATCCCACCGAGGCAAACGAAATGCATCCGGAGCTTGACTTTGATTTACTCGGAGCGCAGCTTGAGGCCTGCAAAGAAATCGATGTTAATGCGCCGGTTTACATTTCGGCGGGTTTTGACGAAAAAGAATTTCTTAAGCGCCCCGAATGGCGCTGGCATCCCTCTCCCGACAAAAAAGAATGTGAGGAATATTACAGTGAGGTTCATTTTCATGTTCTTTGCTTCAACACCGGTTATCTCGATTTCCTTTGCGCTCAAATTGAAGAGGTTATGCAGAAATACAATCCATGCGGAATATTCCTTGATATTATTGCGCCGAGAGTATGTTATTGCGAAAAATGCCTTGCCGATATGAAGGCTCTCGGCTTGGATGTTGATAATGAAGATGACCGCAACATATTTGCAGAAAAGGTGCTTAAAAAATATATTGAAGCAACTAACGCTGCGGTCAGAAAACATAGCGACACGGCAACAATTTTTCACAACAGCGGCCACATTCCCAAAGGCGATTACGATTTTATAGAAGCCAACACCCATCTTGAGCTTGAAAGCTTGCCTACGGGCGGCTGGGGATACGATCATTTTCCTCTTTCCGCGGCATATGTGCGCTCACTCAAAAACACCGATTATCTCGGCATGACGGGCAAATTCCATCAAAGCTGGGGTGAATTCGGAGGCTTCAAGCACCCCAACGCTCTTATCTATGAAACCTCGTTGAGTGTTGCTAACGGCGCGGGCTGCTCTATAGGCGACCAGATGCATCCTCTCGGAGAAATGAATATGGCAACCTACGGGTTAATCGGAAAAGCATATGCTCTTATTGAAGAAAAAGAGCCTTGGCTTGACGGCGCGGTGAATGTTGCCGATATTGCGGTTTTGAGCGAGGAATCCGTTACCGGCAACCGTGATGCAAAAGCCGATATCGGTGCAAACAGAATGCTGCTTGAAAACAATTATCTGTATAATTTCATTGACGGCGAAATGGATTTTTCAGGCTTCAAAATGCTCGTTTTGCCCGATGTTGAAATTCTATCCGATAAAATTGTTGAAAAAATCAAAGCATATGCCGCGAACGGCGGCAAGGTTATTGCAAGCGGCAGAGCGTTGGTGAAAAACGGTGAGTTTTTCCTCGATGTCGGGGCGAAATACAAAGGCAAAAACGAGTTTAAACCCACATATTTCATTCCTTGCTTCGAAACAGTAAACGGCACAACGGAATATGTTATGCGCTGTGACTCCCACAAGCTTGAAGCGGCGGACTGTGAGGTTGCGGCATATATGCAGAATCCTTATTTCAACAGAACTTTGGAGCATTTTTGCTCTCATAAACATGCTCCCAACAATCCCGAGGAAAGCTGCCCTGCGGCGGTAATTAAGGGTAATGTTGCGTATGTCGGCTGGGATATTTTTTCTGCCTATGCCCGCCACGGCCATCTTTGCTTTAAAGAACTGTTTACTCACATAATCAAAAAAATGATGGGCGATGACACAACGGTTTTTGCCGATGTTCCCGACAGAGCGGTTGTAACCTACACGAGGCAGGCGAAGGAAAACAGAAATATTCTTCACCTTCTTTTTGCGCATACAACCGTCAGAGGCGAAAATACCGAGGTTATCGAAGATACAGTGCCTCTCTTTAATGTCAAATGCAGCGTTAAATGCGATTCTTCGCCGTCGTCAATTACTCTTGTTCCGTCGGGTCAGAAGCTTGGTTTTGAGTATGTTGGCGGCAGAGCGGAATTCACCGTGCCAGAAGTCAACATTCATCAGATGGTTGAGATTAAGGATTAGTATATATTGACATTGATTGTAATAATAGTCTATAATTATTTTGGATTTAAATTGAATTTACACGGAGGCTGAATAATGAAAAAATATGATGTAATCGTAATTGGTGCTGGCAACGGCGGTCTCGCTGCGGCGGCAACCTGCGCAAAGGCGGGTCTTTCTACGCTTTTGCTCGAAAGACACAACATTCCCGGCGGCTCTGCATCCTCTTTTGTAAGGGGCAGATTTGAGTTTGAGCCGTCGCTTCATGAGCTTGCAGGCATCGGCACTCCCGAAGAAGTCGGCTCAATCGAAGAAACCTTTAATCGCCTTGACGCAAAGGTTGATTGGTGCAAACACAACTCAACATTCCGTCTTGTTGTTCCTGCAAAGGCAGGGGAGAAGGATGCTTTTGTTAATGAGGATGGCGTGTTGGTAACAGTTGATGCCCGTATGCCCGTCGGTTTCCAGGCTTTTGCAAGAAAGCTTGATGAGCTTGTTCCGGGCTCGTATGACAGCTGTATGTCGGCTTTTGATTTGTCAATTCGCATGTTCAAGGCGTTTGAGTGCCTTGATGACCCGTCGAAGCTTCCCGCTTCTCTTAAAGACGTTCCCGATATCATAAGAATGGTTTCTCATACTGTTACGGAGGGTCTTGAAGCTCTCGGCATGCCCAAAAAGGCGCAGGATATTTTCAACACCTATTGGTGCTATATGGGTTCGCCTGCATCGCAGTTTGACTTCCTATATTATTTGTGTGTTCTTCACAGCTATGTTAAGAGCGGCACGGGCATTCCCCGCCTTCGCAGCCACGAAATGAGCCTTGCGATTGATAAGTCAATACGCGATTACGGCGGAGAAATCTGGTATAACTCCGAGGTTACCAAGGTTATCATGAAGGACGGTAAGCCTGCTGGTGTAGTTATCAACGGCGAAAAAGAGGTTTACGGCAAACGCTTTATCTGTAACTCCTCACCCAATGCAGTATGGTCGGATTTGTTTGATAAAAAGGATATCCCCGAAAAACAGCTCAAGATGCTCAACTCCAGAAAGATTGCGTGCGCTCTCACAACCGTTTATCTCGGAATGAATGTGACTCAAGAGCAGCTCGGCATTAAGGATTATTCTATATTCATTGCTCCCGATTCGGATTCAGACAAGCAGTACGAAGCGGCACAGAATTTTTTCAATGGCTTCTGTATCATTAACTGCCTCAATGAGATTATTCCTGACTGTACTCCTGAAGGAACATGCCAGCTTTTCCTTACCACAATGACATTCGGAGATGTTATGAAAAACATTAAGCCGCAGGATTACAAGAAGTTC
Organism: Acutalibacteraceae bacterium; assembly: GCA_045532895.1. Taxonomy (GTDB): domain Bacteria; phylum Bacillota; class Clostridia; order Oscillospirales; family Acutalibacteraceae; genus CAG-177. The sequence goes on from JAZSGU010000204.1 coordinate 6,925, forward strand.
AAAACCAAGGTTGCAAAGGATATGATTGAAACCTGCGAAAAGGCGCTCAACATTTCCATAACACCCTATATTGAAGAAATTGAAATTGCTCTGCCTCCCACATTCGCAAGATATCTTAATACTCCGCTCGGCACACCCTACGGCTATATGCTTGAAAAGTGGGACAGCATGATTCCCAGAACAGTTCAGTATATGAATGACCAGCCGTTTGATAATTTCCTTTTCTGCGGCGCAACGCAGGAGCGCGGCGACGGCTACGGCTGTGCATACTACACCGGCGAAAAAGCCGCAAATATCACAATCAAAAAGATTAAGGAGGGCAAATAAGATGGCAAGCAACTTGAAATCACTTACATTAAAGAAATTTATTCCTTTGCTTAAAAACAGGCAGGAAAAATTTGAGTCTGCCGCCGCAGATATGCCCAACATTCCCGATAACGCCATGGCTCTTGCCAAAGCTCTTCACCCCAAACGCCAGTATTTAAAGGTTGCTTCGGTTGTTGATATGGCAGAGGACTGCAAAAGCTTTACTCTTGTTCCCGACCCCGAGCGCGGCACAAAGGAGCTTGCTTATTTCGGCGCAGGCAAATATCTGACCGTTTTTGAAACAATCAACGGTATGCCCGTTACAAGAGCTTATTCGATATCGTCTTCGCCCAAGGATTCTCTTGAAGGCAGATATGTTTTAACAATCAAGCTTGTTGACGGCGGTCTTGTTTCAAGATATATTTTTGACACATGGACTGTAGGTTCAAATGTTGAAGTTTCCGCTCCTTCGGGCAATTTTGAATATCAGCCTCTTCGCGATGCACAAAAGGTTATCTGCCTTGCAGGCGGCAGCGGCATCACCCCGTTTGTTTCAATGGCAAATGCTGTTGCCGACGGGGATGAGGACTTTGAAATGACCCTTCTTTACGGCAGCCGTAATTATGCAAACATCCTTTTCCGCGAGGAATTGGAGGCTCTTGCCGCAAGGTGCAATAAGATTAAAGTTGTTCATGTTTTGAGTGACGAAAAAAAGAAAATTGCCGGCACGGAAAAGGGCTTTATTACAGCAGAGCTTATCAAAAAATATGCTCCCGAAAATGAGGCGTATTCGGTATTTCTCTGCGGACCTCAGCAGATGTATGAGTTTGTTGACAAGGAGCTTGAAAAAATCGGCTTGCCCAAGAAATACATTCGTCACGAAATGTTCGGCGAGTTCCATAATCCCGCCACACAGACCGATTACCCCGCAGGTGTGCCCGAAAGGGTTAAAATCACCGTTACCATTCAGGATAAGACCTATATTATTTTCGGTAATTCAGCGGATTCGGTTATGCAGACTATTGAGAAAAACGGTCTTGCTGTTCCCGCGCGCTGCCGAAGCGGCGAATGCGGCTTCTGCCATTCCCACCTGATTTCGGGCGAGGTTTATGTGCCGAAGCATCTTGAATACCGCCGTTTGGCAGATTATAAGTTCGGCTGCATTCATCCCTGCTGTTCATTCCCGCTTACCGACCTTGAAATCAATGTTCCTCCTGCAAAATAGAAAAGGTGATATTTATGAAAAGAGCAGAATATGTTGACCCCATGATTGGCACCGTCGGCGATGAGCAGGCAGAAAGCTGTCATGGCGGCGGAAAAACGCATCCCGGTGCATGTGTGCCCGGCGGTGTTGTTCAGCTTTCGCCCGATACTGTTACGGGCGGAGATAACGGCACGGGATACAATTATTGCCACAACACGATTGAGGGCTTCAGCTTTAATCATATGAGCGGCATTGGCTGGTACGGCGATTTGGGCAATCTTCAGCTTATGCCTGTTGTCGGTGAAACGGATTTGCGAAGCGGCAGTAACCGAGAGGTGCCCTTTAAAAAAGGAAATGTCGGTTGGAAATCACCTTTTTCTCATGAAAACGAGTGTGCCCGTGCAGGATATTATTCTGTTGTTTTAGACCGATACACCGTTAAAGCAGAGGCAACCGTTTCCGCTCATACGGGCATGCTTCGCTTGACATATCCCCAAAAATCCGATGCACGTGTTATCTTTAATTTTTCGCGCAGAATCGGCGGTCACGCGGATTTTGAGAGTGTTGAAATTATTAATAATCAAAGAATTGAAGGAAGCATACATTGCACCCCCGCAGGAGGCGGCTTCGGCAGGGGAGACGGCAATATTTCCTACAATTTCTATTTCGTATGTGAATTTTCTGCCCCCGCAAAAAGTATGCGCTTTTTCTCGAAGGAGAAGTTTGCCCGGGAAAACACAAACATTTTTGAGGACAAGGATGTGGGTATGGTTGCCGTTTTCGGCGAGAATTTAACAGAGCCGTTGATTATAAAATGCGGTATTTCTTATGTTGACCTTGACGGTGCGCGCAAAAACCTTGAATCTGAATGCCCCGATTTTGATTTTGACGGCATGGCTGAAAATGCTTTTAATGAATGGGAAAAGGTTTTTCAGTCGGTTGAGGTTGAGGGTAACGACGAAACCGATTTAAAGCTTTTTCATACCTGCCTTTATCATGTGCTTCTTGACCCTCGAATAGCAGCTGATATCGACGGACGCTATGTTATTGAGAATAAGGTTTTTGAGGATTCTGACTACACTCACCGAACAATGTTCAGCGGCTGGGATGTTTACAGAAGCGAATTTCCGCTTCTGACCATTATACGCCCAGATATTGTCAATGATGAGGTTAACTCTCTGCTTAAGATTGCGGATTTCAAGAATTCATCTTTCCCGAGATGGGAGCTTATGAATATAGATGCGGGCTGCATGGTTGGCGACCCCGGCTTGATAGTTGTTGCTGATGCTTATGTTAAAGGCATTCGCCGTTTTGATGCCGAAAAAGCCTATGAAATCGCAAAGGCATCAACGCTTTGCTCAAAGGAGCTTTTCGGAAAGCCTTTCAAAACCATAAGACCTGACTGCAAGCAATATCTGAACGATGCATATGTTCCTGAAAAGTTGAGTGACACTCTTGAATATTTGCTTGCTGACTATTCTTTGGCGCGCTTTGCGGATGCAATGGGCAAAACAGAGGATGCTGAATGCTTTATGAGCCGTGCAATGCGCTACGGTGAAAACTTTAATCACGATTTGGGCTTTATGGCGCCGCGAAAAAAACGAGGAAAATTTGTCAGAATTAAAGATGAATATGACGATGAGGGCTGTGTTGAAAGCAACATATATCAGCAATCGTGGTTTGTTCCGTATGATGTTGTCGGCTTGAGTAAGCTGTTCGGTGAGACGCGCACGGTTGAGCTTTTGGAAAGATTTTTTGAAAATGCGGAGCTTGGGGCACTTTGGAATGAGGACTATAACCATTCTAATGAGCCTTGCCATAACATAACCCATTATTTCAGCGCGCTCGGTCTGCCTCGCAGAACGCAGTATTGGACAAGGCGTGTGCAAAAAGAAGCATATCGCACCGGTGCATTCGGCTTTTGCGGCAACGAAGATGTCGGTCAGCTTTCGGCTTGGTATGTATTGTCTGCGCTCGGATTTGCGCAGCTCTGCCCTGCAGATGACAAGTTTTACATAAATACTCCACTCTTTAAGAAAGCAAAAATCAAGCTGAATGCGGAATATCATTCATGTGCGGTTTCCGATGTGTTTACTGTTGAATGCGATGCCGACCCGCTGGAATATCCCTATATCCGCTCTGTCAGCCTTAACGGCAAAGAGATTGACAGACCGTATCTCACTTATTCCGAAATCACTTCGGGCGGAGTTCTTTCCGTCAGTCTTTCAAAAGAAGCATAAAACATGGGCAGTAATCATTGCGATTGCTGCCCATATTTTTGTTGATTATTTATTAAAATTATGTTAATATATATTCACTATAAAGGAGGCTTGATATGAATGAGCAGTTTGCTTGGTAAAGTGCAGTCTCTGTTCACTGAAATCAAAACCCATTGGAACACTCCGGCAGAGGGTAAGTATGTGCCCTACAAAGAGTACAAGGATGTTCTTTTTGCTGTCGGCAGTAACTATGCAGGCTCAAAGGTGCTTGAATACATAGGATTTTTCTCCTCGTGTTATCTTATTATGCACCATTACAAACTGCCATACCTCACATTTTCGGTTATCGGCATTCTGAATATGCCCCTCGGCTATATTTCAGCTCTTATGTGGTGGTTTGTCTGCGACAATCTCGGATTTTTGCCGAAAAAGACGGAAAGAAAATTCTATCTTGTCTATTTCGTTATGATGCTTTTCGGCATATCAACAATTCTATTTGATTATTCGCTTTTGTTTAATCAGACAAGTCCGTTTATTACATATCTTAACGGGCTTGAGGGCATGAATGCCACAGCTTGCTTTAAGACCTTCGGCACTCATTTTCTTTACACAGGCTGGGTCGGCGCAAGAAATATTTTTTGGCGCAAAAAGCTGCTTCCGAAATTCGGCAGATATAAATATTCGCTTTACTGCGACGTTGTGCCCAAGTGCATAATGGTTATTCTTATCGGCTGGCTTCCCGTTTATAATATTCCTGATGTTGCAACAAGAGTTTGGGTTGCCAATCTGTTGTTTGCAACCTACAATGTTTTCGGCTTCGCCAACAACCTCGAAACCTGCACAAGAAGCATCAGCCCAAATCTTCAGGAAAGAATTCTTGTGCGCAGCTATCCCGTAAAGCTTTCCCATTTCTTTAACACAATCGTCGGCATTATCATGCCTGCCGCTATCGGTATGCTTCGTTATGAATGGGCAGATATCAACGTTTACAGATATGTTATACCCATAACATTCTGCGTTCTTGCGGCGTTTACAATGGTTTTTGCAGGCAGGGTTAAAGAGAGAATTCCTCAGCCGCCCGTTGAAAAGAAGGTTCAGATAAAGTTCTGGGACGGCATGTTCGGTGTTCTGCATAATAAATATCTGCTTATAAACACCATTAAAGACCTTATCGATTCTCTCGGTAACGGCATGCTTCCGTTTGTCACAATTCTTTATTTCTACACCTTCCGTTTAAGCGGCTTGCCTTACAGCCTTATTGTTATGCTCATTTCCTTTGCGGGCACTCCGCCGGACTTTCTCTCGCCATATTTCCTCAAGAGATTCTCATATAAGCAGATAATGATTTTTTATCAGCTTACAAGGGCAATCGGAAATGCGCTTATTGCCTGCGCCATGTGGTTCTGCGGCGATAACCTTACCCTATGCGGCACAATCTGCGTCGTTGTTCTGTTCTTTATGGAAATGACAAAAACCGTGCCCACAACGGCAGGTCATGATATGAACGTTCGTATCGGTGACTATCAGATGTATCTTTCGGGTGAACGCCTTGAGAGCTTTGCGGGCGTTTTCGGTTGGTTTACCGGACCGATAACTTCGTTTGTAGGTCTTATTATTCCTCTTATGCTTCTCAAATACGGCTTCAACAGCAACTGGGATGTTCTTTTTGTTGACAGCGCAAGGCGCAACATAATAGTTATTCCCATTATTGTTGACGTTATCGGATTCTTGCTTATGACTATTCCTTATTTCTTCTGGGATTATGACAGCAAGAAGCAGAATATGGTTATGGAAGTTCTCAAACGCCGCGCAGAGGTTACGGAAAAGAAAGCCGAAGAAGAGGGCGTTACCGCTTCCGGCGGATATTTGGGATAAGGGGTGATTGAATATGAGAAAAAAAGAAAAGAAAATTGTTATCGAAGAACCCATCCGTCTTGATATCACCGAAGATGAAATATGGACCTATCAGGTTGAGGGTCTTGCCGCGCCTCATATTAACAAGCCCTATAAACATTACGGCTTGAAAAAGGTTATTTTCGCTGTTGTTATAATCATAGCGGTTTCAATTTCCTGCTACTTCAGCGTAAGAACCGTTCAGAAGGATACTTTTGAATATGAACAGACGCAGTCCGGTTATGAGCTTTCAAAGTTCAGCAACACGGGATATATAACAACTCTTGATATTGACTTTGCATCGTCTGTTGAATATGACGAGAACAACCCCGATGTTAACACGAACTTCAAGATTGTTAAGGATGAAACCAAAAAAGTTACATCAGTCGGCGCATATGCTCTCAACTGCGACGAAAGAGTTAAAATAATTAATATCGGCGCAGAGGTTGAGTTTGTGGAACCCAAGGCGTTTTATTCGTGCTGGGCATTGCAGCAGATTGAGGTTGACGAAAATAACCCGAATTACTGCGATATTGACGGCGTTCTTTATAATAAAGACAAAACCCGCATTATCTGCCGCCCGTGTGACCATGACACTTATCTTGCAGAAAAATACGGTCATGCAAAGTATGACGAAAACGGCTACAGAATTGAGCCTGCAGCAGAGGATGCAAACTACGAGCAGTATGTAAAGGATGTTTTGACCTTTGTTGTGCCTTCAACGGTTGAAACTGTGGGAGAGCTTTGCTTCAACTATGCCAACATGAAGAATGTTTATCTGCCCGAAGGTCTTAAAGCAATCGAAACCTTGGGATTCTTTGAAATTCCGCTTCTCGAAAATGTTTACAGCTATAAAACCGATGTGCTGATAGCCGAGTCACATTATGTATCAGATGCGGCACTCGGCGAGGTTTATCTTTCTCTTCCCGAAGGTCTTGAATATATCGGCTCGGATGCTTTCAGCTATAATCAGGCGATGAACTATATGTTCATTCCCGAAAGCGTAACCTACATCGGTCACCATGCGTTTTGGGATACTGTTTATAAAGAGGGCAAAGAGCTTCGCGGAATATCGCAGATAAATGTTGCTCTTTCCGAAGAAGATTTTAAAGAGCAGGTTGAAACCGGCAACAGCTGGAGACCGCAATATGACTATATGCTTTTCAAAAAGAGCATTGATGTTGCATACGGCGCGGAAAGAAAATAGCCCAAAATTTAAGTTTACAAATTGTTAACAATTTTTATATCACATTTTCCCTTTCTCAAGTGTTTTATTATTAAAGGTTTTATGGTTATAATATTGTTAATTGAAAGGTGGGTTGCTTGTGTGTGCAATTACCGCTCAATATAACGATGAGCTTCGGCATATTGAATATGCCGTTGAAAAATACAGTAAAATGCTGTTTCGTATAAGTTATGGCATTCTTGATAACAAAGCCGATGCGGAGGATGCCGTGCAGGAAACCTTTCTTCGATATATGACAAAGGCTCCGCTATTTAAAGATTCCGACCATGAAAAAGCCTGGCTGATCAAGGTTGTAACGAATATCAGCAAAAATATGTCCCGCTTCAATCTTCTTCATGCCGCAGAGAATCTCGATGAGCTTCGCGGAATCGGAATAAGGGATGATGACCGCGATATTTTCACTTTGATAATGAGCCTGCCTGTCAAGTACAGAGTTGTTCTTGATTTATACTATATCGAAGGCTACAAGGCAAACGAAATTGCTCATATAACCAACACTTCGCCTGCGGCAGTGCGTAAGCGCCTGCAATACGGCAGAAAAATGCTCAAAAATGAGCTTGAAAGGAATGATTTGCGTGAAGAAGATTAACAACCCTCATATCAATGAATATGCAAGGGTAATGAACTGCGTTGATATGGATAATGCGGCAAAACAGCGAATCATCAGAAACTGCGCACGCTATGGCACTTTGATGAAAATTAAGAGCGGCAAGTTCAAGGTTATTGCCGTGAAGAAAGAAAAAATAACAGAAAACATTTGAATTTAACCGATTATGGCGGAGCTTTACGGCTCCGCCTTTTTTATTATGGGGGCTTTTGTGTCAAAAAACACAGGGCTTTTTTAGCTATTTTTACCAAATGGAGGACGAAAGATGAAAGAACCCCTATTTTACAGAGTGATAAGGCGCCCGCTCGGAGCAATTTTTAAAGCAGTTTATAAACCGACCATTGTGGGCAAACGCTACATTCCCGAAAACGGACGCATTGTTCTTGCAGGCAATCACACAAATTATTTTGACTGTATTCTTGTAAGCTGTGCAACAAAGAGATGTGTTCATTATCTTGCAAAGGATGAGCTTATGAAAGGACCGCTGAAAATTATATTCAAAGGTCTCGGAATAATACCCGTAAACCGCAGGACAAAGGACAGAGCCGCTCTTCAAACAGCGATTGAAACTCTCAATGACGATAAAGTTATCGGCATATTCCCAGAGGGCACAATTAACCGCACCGACGATATTATAATGCCGTTCAAATACGGTGCCGTTAAGATGTCGCGCGATGCAAATTCGGAAATAATTCCTTTTGCAATTACAGGCAAATATAAGCCATTTGAAAGAAGTGTTAAAATTCAGTTTATGCCACCCATGAAAGCCTCAAACGACTTGGAGGAGTCCAACGAAAGGCTTATGGATGCGGTAGTGCGAAAACTTGAGAAGGAGAAAACAATAAAATGAAAAAACCCGAAGACAGAGAGCTTGGTTATAAGCTTTTAACACCTGTTATGCGCCCTTTATTTAAGCTCTACTATTCACCCAAAATAATCGGTGCGGAAAAAATTCCCAAGGATTCAGCAATTATAATTGCAGGTAACCACAAGCATGTTTATGACCAGTGCTTAACCATTATGGCAACAAAAAGAGTTATTCACTATATGGCAAAAAAAGAATATTTTGACGGCATGCTTGCTCCGTTATTCAAAATCGTCGGTTGCATACCCGTTGACCGCTCAAGAAAGGATATGTCAAGCGCAAAATCCGCTTTGAGGGTATTGAAAAGCGGCAGCGCAATAGGAATTTTCCCCGAGGGAACAAGAAACAAAACTGATGCATTTTTGCTTCCGTTTAAGACGGGCACGGTTTCAATGGCAAAAAAGACCGATGCATACATAGTTCCTTTCGGCCTGACGGGCGATTATAAATTCCGCAGTAAGAATCTTACCGTTCGCTACGGTGAGCCGTTTAAGGTTGGCGATATGACTGTTGAAGAAGCCAACAGAAAGCTTCGCACTGAGGTTGAAAAGCTTATGCTCGAAAATCTCGGTCAAACATCGGAAGACTTGCGCAAAGACGCATAATTTACGGGAGAGAAAAAATGAGAATAGGTATGGATGTCGGTTCAACAACGCTCAAATGTGTTGCAATCGACAATAATAACAACATAGTTTTTAAGGCATATGAGCGCCATTATTCCAAAATCGCAGAAAAGAGCGCTTCAATGCTTTCTCAGATAGTGAGTGAAAATCCCGAGTTCGCAAAAGCGGCTCTTGTTGTTTCCGGCTCTGCGGGCATGGGTTTTGCTCAGTCGCTCGGTCTTGATTTTATTCAGGAGGTTTATGCAACAAGAGTCAGCGTTTCAAAGCTTCTGCCCGGAACGGATGCCGTTATCGAGCTTGGCGGCGAAGATGCCAAAATTCTGTTCTTCACAAACGGCGTTGAGGTCAGAATGAACGGCTCCTGCGCAGGCGGCACGGGTGCATTCATTGACCAGATGGCTTCGCTTCTCGGAGTTGAGCCTCTTGAAATGAACGAGCTTGCAAAAAGTCGCGAAAAGATTTATTCAATCGCTTCAAGATGCGGCGTTTTTGCAAAATCAGATATTCAGCCGCTTCTCAATCAGGGCGCAAGAAAAAATGACATTGCTGCAAGTATTTTTACCGCGGTTGTTAACCAGACTGTTTCGGGCCTTTCGCAGGGCAGAAAAATTGAGGGTAATGTTGTTTATCTCGGCGGCCCCCTCTATTTTCTTTCACAGCTTCGCGATGCATTTGACGAGGGTCTTGGTGTAAAGGGAACATGCCCCGAAAACGGACTTTATTTTGTTGCTCTCGGTGCGGCATATTCAGCAAACAGCGGCGAGATTGATATTGTTGAAGCAACTGAAAAAATACGAAATGCAAAGGAAAGCGGCGAATACCTTGCTGCAAATCCTCTTTTTAAATCGGAAGAGGAGTACAACGAATTCACAATCCGCCACGAAAAAGATTCGGTTGACTGTGATTGTGAAATTACGGACGGCGAAAAGGTATGCATCGGTATTGATGCGGGTTCAACAACCGTTAAAGCGGCTGTAATTAACAAAGACGGTAACATTGTTTGCAGCAGATATATTCCCAACAACGGCGACCCCGTTTCGCTTATAAGACAGTTTTTGACTGATTTCTATAACGAATATCCCAATGCAGTTGTAGCTTCAAGTGCGGTTACGGGTTACGGCGAGGATATAATTAAAAACGCTTTTGCTGTTGATATCGGTCTTGTTGAAACCGTTGCTCACTTCACCGCGGCTAAAAAATTCAAGCCCGATGTTGACTTTATCATCGATATCGGCGGTCAGGATATCAAATGCTTCAAAATAAGAAATAATGCGATTGATAACATATTTCTCAACGAAGCATGCTCCTCCGGCTGCGGCTCTTTCCTTCAGACCTTTGCCGCTGCGTGGGGCTATGAGATTGCCGATTTCGCAAAGCTCGGTCTTTACGGTGACAGACCTGTTGACCTCGGCTCGCGCTGCACGGTATTTATGAATTCCTCCGTTAAGCAGGCGCAGAAGGACGGCGCATCGATTGAAAATATCTCTGCGGGGCTTTCAATCAGCGTTGTTAAAAATGCGCTTTATAAAGTA
>JAZSGU010000137.1:0-3234 GCA_045532895.1 Acutalibacteraceae bacterium
TTCCAGGAGCTTTTTCTTGACGATTCCGTAACCGATGAAAACATGGGCAAGGTCAGAAAGGTACTGACAAACAAGTATTTTTCAACAGCCGTTACTCTTGTTCTTGCGTACGGTCTTACTCTTGTGGGCTATAAGAACATCTGGGCACTTTTCGGCGCATCAAATCAGCTTTTGTCCGTATTTGCTTTCCTTGCATGTGCGGTATTCCTCAAGAGAAGCAAGAAGGTACGTTGGTTTATGTATATTCCTCTTGGTGTTATGCTTGCGGTAACCTTCACTGCTTTGGGCATGACGGTTTACAATAAGGCAACTGCACTTATCACATCTTCAAGTGCCGATGTTTTCGGCGATGTGCTTCAGCTTGTGTTCGCAACGCTTATCATAATCCTCGGAGTCTGCGTTGTAATTGAAGGCTTCAGAAAGCTTTTTCAAAAGAACAAAAATGAAACAAAAACGGAAGTGCGTACTGAAAATCCGTAAGAATATCTAAAAATCTCCCTGCAGCATCAACGCAACAGGGAGATTTCGTTATATGTGCTTCATAATGAAATTCACAACGGGAGAAGGAACAATCACATTGCCGTCATCTTCCGCAAAATAACACTTGCTTTGAAATTAATAATACTTTTTTAATATAATCTTGTAATTTTTTCTTGAATATGATAGAATTCATAGAGTATAAGCAGAAGTGCGTGCTTTTGCGATTGTGTTAAGGAGGTGACGGCTGTGTTTGATATTCATTGTCACATTTTACCCGGCGTTGATGACGGCTCGGGCAATCTGAACGATTCAATTGAAATGGCGCAGCTTGCCGCCAAATCGGGAACAAAGGGGATTATTGCAACTCCCCATTGCAACATTCCCGGAATGTTTGATAACTATTACGGAGCGGAGCTTAAAGAAAAACTCCGTCTGTTGAGAAGCTCTGTCAGAAAAAGCCTCAAGGACGGCGAAAAGGTTATTATGATAACAAGCACCGCCCCCCGACGAGGGAAAATCCGTTATAACGGTTAACCTTGCATCGATTTTTGCAAGGAACGATAACAAGGTGCTTGTTGTTGACTGTGACCTGCGTGATTCGGGTATTTCGGCATTGGTGAACAAGGAAACAGACAAAGATACGGTCAAATCGGAAACCGAGTTTTACGAAATTCGCCATATCGATGCTTTGGGAATTGACTTCTTGAGCTTCAAAAACGGCGAAAAAAATCTTCAGAGAATCATCCGCACTCCCGTTCTCAAAATGATTTTCTCCGAGCTTAAAGAAAGCTATGATTTGGTTCTTATCGACACTCCGCCCTGTGGAATTATTTCGGATGCAAGCATCATTGCGGGTGCGGTTGAAGGCGTTATCTATGTTATCAGACAGGATGCCGTTATGCAGACAACGATAAGAACGGGAATAAGTGCCATGCTTGAAACCGAGGCAAAGCTTCTCGGCTGCATTCTCAACGGTGCAACGGGAGGTCCCGGCGGCTACGGCAACTATTATAAATACGGTGGCTACAATAAATATTACCGCTACGGATATTCACGCAAATACGGCTACGGCAGACAAAAGAAAAAATAATCCGGAAATGAGATGATTAAGTGAAGAAGCCAAGTGAATATGTTGAGCTTTTCCGTTCGCTCAAAAAAGAGTGGAAGTGGCTTCTGCGCTATGTTTCAAAGTACCGTTTGCAGATTGCCCTCTATGTTGTTATCGGACTTTTGAGCACGGCAATGGGTCTCGGCTCAAGCGTTGCGTCAAAATATCTGATTGACTCCGTTATTTCCCATAACAATGATACAATCGTCAAAAGTGCGTTGCTTGCCGTCGGTCTTGCGGTAACGCAGATTATTGTCGGTGCGGTTGTTTCAAGAATTGCAGCCGTTGTCGGAACAAAGGTCAGCAACGAAATCAGAGCAAGCGTGTATGAACACATAACATATTCAAAGTGGGAAGATATAAGAAAATACCATTCGGGTGACCTTCTTAACAGAATAGAGGGTGACGTTGGTGCGGTATCAAGCAGCATAATTTCATACATTCCCAGTGTTTTTACAAGGTCTGCACAGTTTTTCGGCTGTCTGGCGGTTGTGCTTTACTATGACCCCACAATGGCGTTGTTTGCATTCATGAGTGCACCGTTTTTGTTTTTCTCTTCAAGAATATCGGCAAAAATGATGCGTAAATATAACAAAGAAAGCCGTGAAATGAACGGCAAAATTCTTTCGTTCTATTCCGAATCAATTCAGAATCTTCAAACTATAAAAGCGTTCGATATAACAAAACGATATGTTGATCAGATGAAAATCAATCTTCAGCTTCACAGGAAAATCAAGCTTGACCATGACAGATTTTCGATTATTATGAGTCTCTGTATGTCGCTGATCGGTCTGGTTGTTGCCTATACTTGCTACGGTTGGGGCGTTTACAGGCTCTGGCAGGGTGCAATTACTTACGGCACAATGACCTTGTTTTTGCAGATTTCGGGCCAGCTTACGGGCTCGTTTTCGGCGCTTGTTTCCCTTCTTCCGACGGCGATTTCGATTGCTACTTCGGCGGGCAGAATTATGGAAATTACAGACCTTCCGCTCGAAGAACATAAGGACCTGAAAATAGCAGATAAAATGGAAAAATCCGCAAATGAAAACGGTGTAACAATCGTTTGCAATGAGCTTAAATATACTTATCCCGACGGCGACAAACCTGTTGTGGCAAACGTTTCTTTCAACGCTGCGCCGGGTGAAACAATCGCTTTCGTAGGTCCTTCGGGCGAAGGAAAAACAACCTTATTAAGGCTTGTTCTCGGCCTTGTTGAAGCTGATTCCGGCGAGCTTGTTTTAGAAACAAAAGACGGCAATAAAATACCCGTTTCAGAGTGCACAAGAAGGTTCTGTTCCTATGTACCTCAGGGAAATGCAATATTCTCGGGAACCGTTGCCGATAATCTCAGAATAGTCAAACCCGAGGCGACGGATGAAGAAATAACAGAAGTTCTCAAAACTGCCGACGCATGGAGCTTTGTTAAGGAATTTCCGCTTGGCATCAATACGGAAATCAGCGAAAAAGGCGTCAATTTTTCAGAAGGTCAGGTGCAGAGAATTTCAATCGCAAGAGCGATTCTGAGGGATGCACCGATTATCGTTATGGACGAGGCAACCAGCGCGCTTGATGCCAAAACTGAAGAAACCGTTCTCGCCAATATGATGAAAACTTATCCCAACAGAACAAGAATCATCACAACCCAC
>JAZSGU010000063.1:0-5255 GCA_045532895.1 Acutalibacteraceae bacterium
GATGACCGTGTTGACCAGCTTGCAGTTGATATCGTTAAGATTTTCATGGGCTTTGTAAAAGGTTCTCACACATACCGTAACGGTGTTGCAACAACTTCCATCCTTACTATTACATCAAACGTTATGTACGGTAAGAACACAGCGGCAACTCCCGACGGCAGAGGCGACGGTGAGCCCTTCGCTCCCGGTGCAAACCCGATGCACAACCGTGAGGAAAACGGTGCTCTTGCATCACTTAACTCTGTTGCAAAAATCAGCTATGATGACTGCCGTGACGGTGTTTCAAACACATTCTCAATCACACCTGACACACTCGGACACACAGACGAAGAGAGATACTCAAACCTCGTTTCAATTCTTGACGGCTACTTTGCAAAGAAGGCACATCATATCAATGTAAATGTTATGAACCGTGAAACACTTCTTAAGGCTTATGAGAATCCCGAGGCTTATCCGAACCTTACAATCCGCGTTTCAGGCTATGCAGTTAACTTCAACAAGCTTTCACGCGAACAGCAGCGCGAGGTTATCAGCAGAACATTCCACGAAGCGATATGACAAAAGGAAAAATTAATTCCATACAGAGCCTTGCCGCTTCTGACGGACCGGGAGTGCGCTTTGCGGTGTTTATGCAGGGCTGCAATCTTCGCTGCGGCTGCTGCCACAACCCCGACACATGGCTTTTTGACGGCGGCACGGAATACACGGCTGAAGAAATCGTAAACAAAGCGGTAAGATATAAGGAATATTTCGGCAAGGATGGCGGAATAACCGTTTCGGGCGGAGAGCCGCTTTTGCAGGCAGATTTCGTTAAAGAGCTTTTCGCACTGTGCCATGATAAAGGCATAAACACCTGCCTTGACACATCCGGCAGCATTATGAATGACTCCGTGAAAGCTCTTTTGTGCGAAACCGACAGAGTTCTTCTGGATATCAAATATACGGAAAATGAGCTTTATCAAAAGCACGTCGGCTGCAAAATGGAAGCCGTTACCGCGTTTTTGGATTATCTCAACGGGCAGAAAATACCCGTAACGCTCAGGCAGGTTATTATTCCGTCACTCAACGACAGCGAAGAAAACATTCTTGCTCTCAAAGAAATTGCAAAAGCGCATGCATGCGTTGACAAGATTGAGCTTCTGCCTTTCCGCAAGCTGTGCAAGGTCAAATATGACAAGCTCGGTATTAAATTCCCGTTTGAGGATATCCCCGAGCCGTCAAAGGAAACGATGGAGAAATTGCAAAAACTTCTCATATAACAAATAACCCGTCAAGGCTTTCCTTGGCGGGTTTTCTGCAAGCACATTTTTAATATTATAGGGACGATGTAGGCATCGTCCCCTACAAAATAACAAGCCCGCCGAAAGAGCTAATCTATCGGCGGGTATTTTCCATTATTAAACTGTGAGCAAGCCTGCATCAAGCACGAACTGTGAGCCCGTTGCATAGCGTGCCTTGTCGCTTGCGATATAGTCAACAAGGTGTGCAACGTCCTCGGGCTCAAGCCAGGGCACGGGAAGAAGGTTGCCTGCCGAGCGCTCTGCAATTTCAAGCGGTGTTGAGCCTTCAAGCTCTGCAAGGCCGTCATTCATCGGGGTGTTAACGCCCGTGGGGTGAATGCTGACAACTCTGATGTTATAGGGTGCAAGCTCGATAGCCCAAGCCTTTGTAAGACCCGTAAGACCCCATTTTGAAGCGGTGTAGTGTGAAAGTCTGTTGCCGCCGCGCAGGCCCATTGTTGAGGAGTTATTGATGATAACGCCGCTCTTTGCCTTCATCATGTGGGGAGCAACTCTGCGGGTTACAATAAAGGGACCCTTGAGGTTAATGTCAATCATTGCGTCCCATTCCTCGTCCGTCATTTCGGTGATGGGAGCATAAGCGCAGATGCCTGCGTTGTTGAAAAGAATATCAATCTTGCCAAATGTTTTGATTGCTTCGTCAACAGCGGCTGTAACGGAGGCATCATCTCTTACGTCGCCGGTTGCGATAACGGCTTTTCTGCCGAGAGCTTCAATTTCAGCTTTAAGGCTGATAAGCTCGTCGCTTGTGCCGAAGGAATATGCGGGGTATTCAATCTTTTTTGCAACATCGAATGCAACGATATCCGCACCCTTTGCCGCAAGTGAAAGAGCAACCGCTCTGCCCTGTCCGTGAGCCGCGCCGGTTATAAACGCAACCTTGTTATCAAAATCACCCATTTTAATTATCTCCTTTTTTCTGATAGTTTATAAGAATTTCATCAAGAGGAACCTTCGCAACCGTGTTGAAAAGGTTGGTTGCATACATAATTCCCGCAAATGAAATGAGAAGAACGATTTCTTCAACCGAGAATTTTTCCGCAAGGGCTACATAAATCTCCTTGGGAATATGGTGAGGGTCAGAGGTTATCGCCGCACCGAACTTTGTTAAAAGCTGCTCGGTTTCGGTGAGGGTCGGGTTATCGGGGTCATCGCCCGAATCAACAAGAATTTTCCTGAAAAACGTTGAGCAGATGAGGCAATCGTTGCCGGTTGAAATGGCAAGCGAGAAGATTGAAATTGCTCTTTCGCCGATAACGGGAACAAGCAGGTCATAGAGCGTATACCACTCCATATATGCCTTGAATGCGGGCACATTGTGGAGAAGCGTGCGCTTCATGTTGGTTATTCTGCCGTGTTTGGCAATCTGGTCTTCGTATTCTCTTCTGACTTCTTCGCTCGAATTTTCATATTCGGTCATGGGTAAATAAGCCATAATCTATATCTCCTTTATTATTGTTTCATTGCATTGCTGTTCATAACAAAATTCAAAACCTGCATTGCGTTTTGCTGAAGCTCACCGAGAGTCAAACCGTTTTCGGCTTTGAGTGCCTTGGCAATGCTTCCGTCAGGCTTTCTTATGCCCGCTCTGCCGCCACCCGGCATAAGCACATTAACACCCGCACGCACTCGGTAAGCCTGGTCGCTGATTTGCGGGAACTCGGGTGACTTTGAGGAACGCATCCACCAATCGGTCATGATATTACCCTCATATCCCCATTCACCGCGCAGTATACGCACGCAAAGCTCATAGTTATAATGACCCCACACGCCGTTGATTTTGTTATATGATGTCATTATGTTTTGCGGCTTCGCCGCTTTTACGCAAATCTCAAAGCCTCTGAGGTATATTTCACGCAGGGCACGCTCGGAAACCCTTGAATCGTTATAAATTCTGTTTGTTTCCTGATTGTTGCAGGCAAAATGCTTGGGGCATGCAGAAACTCCCGCGGACTGCACTCCCCTGACAACCGCCGCCGCCATAACACCCGTAAGAAGCGGGTCTTCGGAGAAATACTCAAAATTTCTGCCGCAGAGAGGATTGCGGTGGATGTTCATACCGGGCGCAAGAAGCACATCGGAGCCGACACGCTTCATTTCAAGACCAACCTGCTCATAGAGCGCCTGCACCAAAGCGGGATTCCATGTGCATGCAAGCTCTGTTGCAACGGGAAGAAGCGATGCGCCCTCATTTATTCTGATACCTGAGGGACCGTCGGTTGTTGTGACGGCGGGAACGCCCTTGTCACGCAGAGATTTGAGAACGCCGCCGAAGGTGCCTGCATTGCCTGCCGCGCCGAGGGGGCTGTTCATAACATAATCTCCCCTGCTTATCGCTTCAAGCTCGTCAACATTAAGCTGAGCAACAAATCTTTGCATTGTCACCTTGCCGCTCTTGACATCCGCAAGCTTATAGCCCATATAACCGGTCTGCTTGATTGTTTTAGGCAGATTCTGAAGTATTATTTCTTTAAGGTCATATTTTGCCGTGTTGACGGGAGCATACTGAATATCGCCGTCAATAAACTTAATGCGTTCAAACTGCTCACTCGGTGCGCACACTTGCGTAAGACGCTTTGTAACCTCACTCTTTGCCTGCTCATATTCGCAGCAAAGGGCGGCAGAACGCACATCCGTGCCGAGATAGACTTTATAAAGACCTTTTTCAAGTATGTAGGCAAATTCGTTTTCATCGTCATATGACGACATATCGCTTATATTGAATGAAAGCTTAAGGGTCTGAACTTCATCAGGCAGAAGCTTACGGGTTTTTGCAAAGGCAACAAGCTCCCTTGCGGGCTTCCCGAGCCTGCCGCACGGGGCTTCGTAATACGCCTGCAAAACCTCTTTGCCCGCGTAATTACCGACATTGCGCACATCGGCGCAGATGATAAGCTTTTCATCCTCGCAGGCACAGCGGATATTCTCAACCGCAAAATCGGTATAACCCATGCCGAAGCCGAAAGGATAGAGCACCCTTTCCTTTGCAAAGGTTTCAAGCCCGCGGTAGCCGACATAGATATCCTCGGTGTAGCAATTATATTTTCTGTCGCCGAAATCCTTGCTGCCGGGATAGTCCTCATAGCTCATGGCGATTGTATCCGTCAGCTTGCCGCACGGGAAAGAGTCGCCTGAAAGCACATCGGCAATGGCGTTGCCGCTTTCCATGCCGGACTGCCAAACATAGAGGATTGCGGATATTTTATCGCCGTATTCTGCGAAAACGGACATATCGATTATGCTGCCGCAGTTGAGAAGCACAACAACGCGGCGGAATGCGCCCGTTACGGATTCAAGAAGCTGTTTTTCGGTGTCGGTCAGATAATAGCTGCCCTTTTCAAGCTTGTTTTCTCTGTCCTCCCCCGCAGACCTGCCGATAACGATAATCGCCGTGTCGGACTGCGCAGCGGCTGTTCTTGCCATTGAGGAATCAACGGGCATTTCGTCATAACACATGGGCCAATGACCCCAGAAGCCATCGTCAACGGGGTTTTGCTCGCGCCATTTTTCATATGCCGCGGCAAGCTGTTCGTTGATTTTTATTTTTCCGTTGTTGCGCAGACCCTCCATAAGGCTGACCTTGTAGGGTGCTTTAACGTCGCCGCCCGAGCCGTAGCCGACATAAAAATAATCGCTCTGCACTCTGCCGAAAACAGAAACAACTCTGTCCTCGGTTATCGGCAAAACTTTGTTGTTGTTTTTGAGCATAACAATGCCCTCTGCGCCAACCTCACGGCAAAGGCCCACTATTTTTTCATCTGGCACAAAGTTTTTGCCCAAAGAATTGTCTGAAGTGCCCTGCGAGGTTGCGGCGGTAACATAGTTTACCACCTTGCCGACGGTTTTTAATACTTTCTTTTTCAAACCCATAAATAACACCTGCTGTGTAATTTTATAATAATATAATTTTACCAAATATTGTATATAAAATCAATCCCCGAAGAGCGGTTTGAT
>JAZSGU010000008.1:0-10575 GCA_045532895.1 Acutalibacteraceae bacterium
CGCAACGTGGGAAACCGTGCTTGTGCTTGAAGAAGAAAAGAAGGACAGCGAGTTTTCATACCCCGCAATCGAATATATGAACGGCGCGCTGTATATCACCTACACCCACGAAAGGCTCAATGTGGCTTTTTGGAAAATAGAATTATAATAGGGTTGGCTCACGAAGCGAAGAACAAAAGAAACACAAAATAAATCAGGCGGTTTGCATCGGATTTTTTACCTTTGCAAACCGCCTTTTGTTTAATATAGAGTCAATAAAATGTTTATTTGTTTCTTTTTAGCCGTTTTTTTCGACTCGACGTATATATATACGCCTATCGTCGAAAGAAAACGTCTTCTTCATCTCCGTGAACCAACCCTCGTTTACTGCTCTGTTGTCGTTTCAACCACCGCGGACTGTGCGGGGGCGGTTGTTGCGGGCGCGGAGTTTTGCGGGAAATCAAAGCCCGAAATAAATCCGCCCTGCTCGAGCGAGCAAACGTCGCCGCCGATAACCCTGCCGTCATAAATAAGCAGGTTTGCCTGAACGCTTTTGCTGTTTTCAAGCCCCGGATAGTTCAGAACGGTATAAGTCCAGCGCTTTGCACGCACTCCTTTAAACGGCTCAAGGTCAAGCCCCTGCGCCTTGTTCATTGCGGCATATTCAGCATAGCCGTCGTCAAAGTTTTCGGGGATTATAACCTCGCTGACCTCAACGGGGTCCTCGGATATTTTCCAGCCGAACTGTGAAAGGAAAGCCGTTCTCTCCGCCGCGCTTTCCGCCTTGTAATTGACCGCCGAATCATCGGTTGCCGCGGGCTTTTCGCCCCTTCCGATAACCATAACAAGGGCGATAACCGCCACCGCAAGCGCAACAAGCAGAGCCGCCATTTTTGCTTTTGAAGTTTTAACCGAATATACAAACATTTATCTCACCGCCTGAAACAAAGATATGCTCGGGCGGTGATTATTATTACACTTTCATTTTCAGCAGCATTATGCCCGCGGGGGTTATGTCGATAACTCCGTATTCGCCGTTTCGGGCGCAGCCGGGATTCATTATGTGAAGCCCGTCGTCATAAGCAGTCACGCTTTGGTGCGTGTGGCCGTATAATGCAATATGGGCGCCGAGCGCCTTTGCCTTTTCAATAAATGACTGCGTGCCGTGCTTGACAAGCTCCGTGTGACCGTGAGAGCAGAAAATGCGCACTCCCTCAACGTCGATAATCTCGTTATTCGGTAAAAGGGAATAAAAATCGCAGTTGCCGCAAACCTGAACAATTTTTCTGTTTGCAACGGCGTAAGCAATGCCGTCAAAGTCCCGCTCGCCGTCGCCAAGATGAATGATAAGCCCCGCATCTTTGTGCAGAAGCATGGCGGCTTCGAGCGTTCTTTCAGAGCCGTGCGAATCCGAAAAAACCAGAATTCTCAAATAATCCCTCCGTTCTATCAAGTGATTTGTTAACATATTATAAACCGAAAAGGCGGTGATTGCAATGAATAAGGATAATTTTTCATTGGACGAATTGCTTCGGCTTGCTAAGGCATCCCAAAGCCAAAAGCCCGAGGATATGCTCGGCGCGGTGCAAAGCAAAATCCCCGACAATAAAATGAACGAAATCAAAAAAGTGCTCGGCGACAAAAAAGCTCTGGAGGAAATTCTTAACAGCGAGCAGGCAAAAAGAATAATGAAACAGTTTGGGAAGAAGTAGCTTATGGACAGCATAAACGATATTTTATCAAGCCTCACAGATGACGATATCGAAAACCTCAAGGCTGCGGCGGCAAACCTTTTTTCTTCCGAAGAAAAAACGGAGAAAGAAGAGAGCCGCGGCCTTGGCGGCATGCCTGATTTTTCGGCGATGCTCGGCAACGCGCAGATGATGGCAAAGCTCGGTTCGATAATGAGCATGATGAATAAAACAGACGAACGCACCCGCCTGATTGAAGCACTCAAACCGCTTTTGAGCGAAAAACGCAGAAGAAAGGCAGATGAAGCAATGCAGATGATGAAGCTTTTTGACCTTTTACCGATGATTTCTGAGCTGACGGGCGGTGACGGCAAATGAACACCGACCTTTTAAGGCTTATCCTGCCCGAAAAATCCGTTCCTGCCCGCCGCAAGGATTCCGACAGCGAAATACTGCTGCCGATAATCATTCTGCTCATTGCCGACAGAGGCGACTTTTTTCTGATTCTTTCTTTGATGTATATATTGTTATAGCTTGAAAAAACATAAATAATATTGTAGAATAATATAATAAGTGAATAGTGAAAAATGAAAAGTTAAAAGTTAATGGTGGGCAGAGCCCACACCCGATATATTCGGTCATAGGCGCAGCCTATCCGAAACTTTTCACTCTTCACTTTTAACTCTTCACCAAAAAGGAGTGAACAATCATGGTTTATAAATATGCAACCAAGGGCACCTGCGCACGCTCGATTGAATTTGAGCTTGACGGCGAAACGGTTAAAAATATTCGCTTTGAGGGCGGCTGCAACGGCAACCTCAAGGGCATCGGCGCAATCGTTGACGGCATGAAAGCCGAGGACGTTATCAAAAAGCTTGAGGGTATCAGATGCGGCTTCAAAAGCACATCATGCCCCGACCAGCTTGCAAAAGCATTAAGAAAGGCTGTTGAAAATGGATAATAAAAATAATATCAAACTTACATTTTATATCGTATGCGGTCTGCTTCTCGGCGCACCCTACATATGGAAGCTTATAAAGCTCGTTCCCGAAATTCTTGAAAAAATTCCAAATGTTGTTGAGGTGCTTTCGGCGGCGGGCTATGCCGTGCTTGTTATCGCCTCAATCGCGGTTGCCTACAAGCTCGGTGAGGCACTCTGGATAAGAATTGTCAATATTTATTCTGCCGTCGGACTTGCCGTGAGCGTTCTTGTGCTCATGACAAGGGCTCTCGGCGTTTCCGAGGTTTTTGAGGTTTTGTTTGAGCTTGTCTGCGCCCCCTTCTACGGAATTGAATCACCCATGGCGGTTATCGTGCTGATGCTTGTTCTTACAATAACCGCATATGCATTTCTTAATAAAATGCCTGCAAAGAAAAGTGAAAATTAAAAAATAATATCAAATGAAAAGTTAATAGTGAAGAGTGAAAAGTTTCGGACGGGCTCTGCCCGTACCCGAGGATAAAAACGGCGAAGCCCCTCGACTCTTCATTTTTCACCTCTCACTAAACAGAAACAGAGGATAACCCATGTCACAGAAATCCAATCTCAAAACAAATCCCGATGCCTGCCCGCTCGCCAAAAAATGCGGCGGATGCCAGCTTCAGAATATGAGCTATGAGCGTCAGCTTCGCTGGAAGCAGGCGCGTTGTGAAATTCTGCTTAAAAAATTCGGAAAAGTTGATAAAATAATCGGCATGGACAACCCCTACCATTATCGCAACAAGGTGCAGGCGGCGTTCGGCAGAACAAAAAACGGAAAAATCATTTCGGGCGTCTATCAGTCAGGAAGCCACCGCATTGTTACGGTTGATTCCTGCATGACGGAAGACCAAACCGCCGATGAAATCATCGTCGATATCCGCAATATGCTCCCGAAATTCAAGATTTGGACTTATGACGAGGACAAGGGCACGGGCTTTTTGCGCCATGTGCTTGTTAAACGCGGCTTTTCAAGCGGCGAGGTTATGGTCGTGCTCGTCGGCGCAAGCGGATATTTCCCGATGAAAAAGAAGTTCACAGCCGAGCTCCTTCAAAAACACCCCGAAATAACCACCGTTGTTTTGAATATCAACCCCAAAAGCACAAATCTTGTGCTCGGCGAAAAAGAAGAAGTTCTCTACGGCAACGGATATATTGAAGATACGCTTTGCGGCAGAGTTTTCCGCATCTCTCCCAAGTCTTTTTATCAGATAAACCCCGTTCAGACCGAAAAGCTTTACGGCAAGGCAATGGAGCTTGCAGATCTCAGCGAAAAAACAACCGTGCTGGATGCATATTGCGGAATAGGAACAATAGGTCTTGTTGCCGCAAAAACCGCGGGCAAGGTTATCGGCGTTGAGCTGAATCCCGATGCAGTCAAGGATGCAATATCAAACGCAAAGCGCAACAACGCGGAAAACGCGAGATTTTATTGCGCCGATGCGGGCGATTTTATGCAGGAGCTTGCGCTTGCGGGCGAGAAGCTTGACGTTGTTTTTATGGACCCGCCGCGCTCCGGCAGCAGCAAAAAATTCATCGATTCGCTTGCGATAGCCGCCCCGAAAACGGTTGTTTATATTTCCTGCAACCCTGAAACCCTTGCAAGGGATTTAACAATGCTCGAAAAAAAGGGCTACAAGGTCCAAAAAATCTGCCCCGTGGACATGTTCCCCCACACAAACCATATAGAATGCGTGACCTTGCTTACGCGTTCAGCGGTATAAATTCTAACAAACAGAAAAGAGTGTTGAAAATGAGCAACGGTATGACCCGCAGAGAGCGGGAAGTGACAGATATCAACGAAATCATAAGAATTCTTGACACGGCAAAGGTGCTCCACCTCGGGTTGGTCGACGGCGACGGGCCCTATGGTGTGCCGATGAATTACGGCTACACCATGGTTGACGGCAAGCTGACCGTTTATCTTCACGGCGCGCGCAGAGGCCGCAAGCTCGATTTGATAAGAGCAAACCCCAAGGTTTTCTTTGAGCTGGACTGCGGAATCACCCCCTTTGAGGGCGACATTGCCTGCCGCTACGGCATTACATACGAATCGGTTATGGGCAGAGGCACCGCCGAAATCGTTGAAGATATCGGGGAGAAAAAGCTCGGTCTTTCCGTGCTGATGAAAACACAGACGGGTAAGGACTTTGATTTTGAGGATAAAATGGCGGAAATCGTCAGCGTTATCCGCATCGATGTTATCGAATACACGGCAAAACGCCGTCCGATGCCGAAAAAATAAAAACAGGAGGTCTTTGCTTGCCTGCAAACAGACTTCAAAAATGGGATATTCTGAAATGCTTTTTGATTTTTCTTGTTGTGCTCGGTCATGTTGCCGATTTTTACACCAAGGAATCACAGGGCATGCGAAATCTTTATCTGCTAATCTATACCTTCCATATGCCGCTGTTTATTTTTGTCTCGGGTCTTTTCTCCAAAAAAACCGTCAACGAGAAAAGAAAGGATAAAATTTTCGGCTATCTTTCGCTTTATATTGTGATAAAGCTGATTTTTGCGGTGTATAATGCCTGCGCCTACGGCAAATTTGAGTTCAGCCTTTTTACCGAGCCGCATCTGCCTTGGTTTATGCTTGCGCTTTTCGCCTTTGCGGTTATAACAATCGCCATTCGGGATTTTTCACCGAAATATGTGCTGTTTTTCAGCATTCTGCTTGCATGCCTTGCGGGCTATGACCGCGAAATCAACAGCTTTCTCTCGCTCTCGCGCATAATTGTTTATTATCCGTTTTATTACCTCGGCTATCTGCTCGATGCCGCAAAAATCGAGGAGTTTTGCCGCAAAAGGAGCGCAAAAATTTCTGCGGCGGTTATCCTTGCCGCCGCGGTGACGGCTGCATTCGTTTTTGGCGAAAAGCTTTATTGGCTGCGCCCGCTCGTGACGGGGCTTAACCCCTTTGCCGCGCTGGGCGACCATTGGAAGTTCGGTTTTCTTCTGCGCCTTGCGCTTTACGCCGTTTCGGGACTTATCGGTTTTGCGGTTATTGTTTTGACCCCCGGCAAAACCCCGCTCGGCGTTGCGGCAAAGCTCGGCAAACGCACCCTGCCGATATACGCTTTCCACTATATAATTTTATTTATACTTTATTATAAAGTCGGCATCAACAGCCTTTTTGAAAAAATACTGCCCGAAACGCCCGAATTGCTCGGCGCTCCCCTTGCGGTTTTGGTTATGTTTGTTTCCTCAATCGGAATTTTTGACAAAATAATGACCCTCGCGGCAAATCCGACGGGGGTTTTGAAGAAATGAAAGGAGAAAAAGCCATGAATAAAACAATAAGAATCGCATCCTTGATAATTCTGTTGATATCCGCTTTTGTAACGGTTGATTTCGGGCTGACCTTCTTTTATTCGCTGATACCCGAGGCGAATGACGGCATTGTGGGCGCAAGCTCGCTTATGTGCCTGCTCGGCGGTGAGGACGGCTGGAGCAGAGCCGCATATTTCGAATGGTTCAGAACTTCCCTGCTCGTAACCCTTGCAATCGCTGCGGAAAATGCAGTGTTATCCATTATCAATATGATAAAAAACAGATAACCGTGTTTGGCGGGCGACCGCAGGCCGCCCCTACGATGCTGAATGGGATTTGCAAAAACCGTAGGGGCGATTCACGAATCGCCCGTAAATTCCGCGCAAATTAAAACGGGCGTTCAAAGAACGCCCCTCCCGCCCTCAGGAATCCCTCCACCGCAAGCGGTCCCCCTCCATTTGACAAGGGAGGCTGTATCCGCCCCTACATTCGCAAACATTAATAATCCTTAAAACCTCTTGACTTTTCGGTCAGGAGGTTTTAAAATATAAAACCGTTAACCGATTAACTGTTAAACGCTTAATTATTTGACAAAAGAGGTGGAAATGTGTCAAATTTATACAAAAAAGCCGTGCATAACATGTGCAAGGTAACGCTGCTGCACCGCTACCGCATTTCAACCGCTCTTTCGGGGCTCAATATTTACCGCGGTCAGCCCGAAATCCTTGAATACCTGAAAGAGCACGGCGGCTGTTCCCAGCGTGAGCTTGCGGATTTTCTGGGCGTTACGCCTGCATCAATCGCAACAAGCCTCAAGCGCATGAGCAAGGCGGGATTTATTGAAAGAACACCCGACGAAGCCGACAGACGCATCAACCGCATGCGCCTGACCGAAAAGGGCGAGGCAACCCGCAAAGCGGGCAAGGCGGAGTGTGACAAGATTGACAAGCTCATGTTTTCGGGTTTTTCAGACGATGAAATTTCCGTTTTTTCTGATATGCTTTCAAGAATAGGAAAAAATCTTTCTTTGGATGGGATAACCGAAAAAGAAGTTATCGAAATGATAAAAAAGGGAGATGATAAAAATGATTAAAACGCTGTTAAAACAGACAAAGGGATATCGCCTGCCTTCCGTTCTCTGCCCTCTGCTGATTGTTGTTGAGGTTTTCATGGAGGTTCAGATTCCGTTTGCGATGTCCGCGATGGTTGACAACGGAATAATCGGCGGCGCGGGCATGGAATATGTTCTGCGCGAGGGCATAAAAATGGTGCTCATGGCATTCATTTCGCTTTTAAGCGGCGCGGGCGCGGCAAGGCTTGCCGCAAAGGCGGGCATGGGCTTCGGCTCCAATCTGAGAGCAACGATTTTTGCAAAAATCCAGGATTTTTCCTTTGCCAATATTGACAGATTCAGCACACCCTCGCTCATAACAAGAATGACAACCGATGTTAACACCATTCAGATGGGCTACACCATGGTTATCCGCATGTTTGTGCGCTCGCCCATCATGCTTGTTATGGCTTTTTCGCGCGCTTACGCAATCAACAGCGAGCTTTCGGTTGTTTTTGCCTGCGCGGCACCGCTTTTACTTGTTCTTCTGGGCACGATGGGCAGCCTCGCTCTGCCCCGCTTCAAGGCACTCATGAAAAAATACGACGGGCTGAACGCTTCCATTCAGGAAACACTTATCGGCGCAAGAGTTGTTAAGGCGTTCGTCAGGGCAACGCATGAAAAAGAAAAATTCCGCATTTCCAACGATGAGCTTCGCGATGCTTCGATTTTTGCCGAAAAGCTGCTCATTCTCTCCAACCCCTTTATGCAGATGACGGTTTATGCGTGCATAATTTCAATCCTCTGGTTCGGAAGCAAGCTTGTAATTGTGGGCGCAATGGGTGTTTCGGAGCTGACGGCATTCATCACCTATGTCAGCCAGATTCTTATGTCGCTGATGATGATTTCGTTTATTTTCGTTATGGCGGTCATGTCGCGCGCATCCTTTACCCGCGTTGCGGAGGTTATCCGCGAAGAACCCGATATCAATGACAGCATGGCGGATCCCGAGCTTGCGGTTGAAAACGGCGATATCGACATGGTAAACGTCAGCTTCAAATATAAGAAAACGGGCAAAAAGAACGTTATTGACAACATCAACATTCACATAAAATCGGGCGAAACCGTCGGCATCATCGGCGGCACGGGCTCGGCAAAAACCACGCTTGTTCAGATGATACCCCGCCTTTATGACGTCACGGAGGGCGTTGTTAAGGTTGGCGGCAGACCCGTTGCGGACTACACGCTGAAAAACCTGCGTGATGCAGTTGCCATGGTTTTGCAGGTTAACCTGCTTTTCTCGGGCACGATTGAAGAAAATCTGCGCTGGGGCAACGAGAATGCAACAAAGGAAGAGATTGAAAACGCCTGCAAGGTTGCGCAGGCACATGATTTCATCACCTCTTTCCCCGACGGATATCAGACTAATCTCGGTCAGGGCGGCGTTAACCTTTCGGGCGGTCAGAAACAGCGCATCTGCATTGCAAGAGCGCTCCTCAAATCCCCCAAGGTGCTTATTCTTGACGACAGCACAAGCGCGGTTGACACCGCAACGGATGCAAAGATACGCGAGGGCTTCAAGGCAAACCACGGCGATGTAACAACCCTCATCGTTGCGCAGAGAATAAGCTCCATTCAGCACGCGGATAAAATAATCGTGCTTGACGACGGCAAGATAAATGCAGTCGGCACCCACGAAGAATTGCTCGGCACAAACGAAATTTATACCGAGGTTTATAAATCACAGCAGGAAGGGAGTGTTGAGTAATGGCACCGCAGATTAAAAAACCGCAAAAAGGCGGCAACCATGCGCAAAAGCCCGCAAACACCAAGGCAACATTCACGCGCTTGCTGGGCTATCTCGGCAAATCCAAGGCTCTGCTTTTTCTTGTTTTTATTTTTGTTGCGATAAGCTCCCTTGCGGGCATAATCGGCACCTCTTTCGTTGAAAGCATAACCGACGATTTCCTTTTGCCTATCATCGGCTCGGAAATCACGAGCGAGCTGCTTGCGCCGCTTGTTAAAACCCTTGTTTCGCTCGGATTTATCTACGCATTCGGCGTTATTTCCTCATATGCATATTCAAGAATTATGCTTCAGGTTGCGCAGAAAACGCTCAACACCATAAGACGCGACCTTTTTAACCACATGATGGATTTGCCCATTAAGTTTTTTGATACCCACACCCACGGTGAGCTTATGAGCCGCTACACCAACGATGCGGACGTTTTGCGCGAATGCATAAGCAACAGCTTTGTTCAGCTTGTTTCCTCTGCCGTTACGGTTATCGGAACATTCGTTATGATGGCGTATTACAGCCCCCTGCTCACTCTGCTTGTTATCGTCATGCTCATAATCGCATTCATTATCATCAAATTCCTCGGCAAGCGAAGCGCAAAGTATTTCAGACTTCAGCAGAAATGCGTGGGTGATGTTAACGGCTACATCGAGGAATTCATCGAGGGTCAGAAGGTTGTTAAGGTTTTCTGCCACGAGGATGCTGCAAACAGAGCATTCGGCGAAATCAACGGAAGGCTTCGCCACGCGGCAACCAATGCCCATACCTACGCGAGCATTCTTATGCCGATTATGGGCAACATTTCATATATCACCTATGCCGCTTCGGCAACACTCGGCTCGCTTATTATCATGACAGTGCCCGAGGAATCCTTCTGGGGTCTTTCGGTCGGCGCGCTGTTCACCTTCCTGCTTTACACAAGGCAGTTTTTCCAGCCGATAACCCAGATTTCACAGCAGTTCAACAACATCATTGCCGCCCTTGCGGGTGCGGAACGCATTTTTGAGATTATTGACACGCCCGTTGAGGAGGATAACGGCTATGTTACCCTTGTCAATGCCAAGAAAAACCCCGACGGCAGCATTTCCGAATGCGAAGAAAGAACGGGCATGTGGGCATGGAAGCATCCTCACGGCGACGGCACCTTGACCTACACCGAGTGGCGCGGCGACGTTCGCTTCCACGACGTAACATTCAGCTATGACGGCAAAAAGACAGTTCTGAAAAACGTTTCGCTTTACGCAATGCCCGGGCAGAAAATTGCCTTTGTCGGCTCAACGGGTGCGGGCAAAACAACGATAACCAACCTCATCAACCGCTTTTATGATGTCAACGAGGGCAAGATAACCTATGACGGCATCAATATAAAGAAAATCAAAAAAGCGGAGCTTCGCCGCTCCATGGCAATGGTTTTGCAGGACACCCACCTCTTTACGGGCACCGTGCGCGACAACATTGCATACGGCAGGCTTGACGCAACGGACGAAGAAATCATAGCCGCCGCAAAGCTTGCAAATGCGGATTCGTTCATAACCCGCCTGCCCGACGGCTACAACACAATGATAACGGGCGACGGCGCGAATCTTTCGCAGGGTCAAAGGCAGCTTCTTGCCATTGCAAGAGCCGCGGTTGCCGACCCGCCGGTGCTTATTCTTGACGAAGCCACAAGCTCCATTGACACAAGAACGGAGCGTCTTATCGAAAAAGGCATGGATAAGCTTATGGAGGGCAGAACGGTGTTTGTTATTGCTCACCGTCTTTCAACCGTGCGCAACTCCGACGCGATTATGGTGCTTGAACACGGCGA
>JAZSGU010000061.1:0-47114 GCA_045532895.1 Acutalibacteraceae bacterium
GCTCGGAGAAAACGGATATTCCTGTACACTCTTTCATCAGCCTATGGAAGAAAATGCAAACATTCCGCAGAACTATTTTGATGTTGTTTATTCAATCTATGCAATCGGTTGGACAACAGACCTTGAGAAAACAATAAAAAATGCTGCATCTTATCTGAAACGAGGCGGCACGTATATTTTCTCTTGGGATCATCCGCTGTTGCATTGTGTTGATTTGGAAAGCGTTGCTATTTCGGGCGGTAACAGAACCGTTGCAACCGAAGAACGCATAATTTTCAGCGGCAACTATCTCGAAGAAGATTATTACACTTTCGAGAAATACGGCAACCCTCTTACTCTGCAAAACCGAAAACTTTCAACATACATAAACACCCTTGCTGATGCAGGTTTTGCTGTTGAAAAAGTTATTGAAGAAACAAGCGAAACCGTTCTTGAAAAATCAGCTGACTTTAGTTCAGGTTACTATGCCGATTTCAAAGCAAAGCATTTTCCGCTGTCAATCGTAATTAAAGCGAGGAAGCTTTGATTTTTGAGGTGTAGATATGTTTGAACTCGAACAAATATGTAACGAAAACATGTCGCATTATAGCGAATATAAAAAAGCATTTGAAACTGATTTGAAGCAATATCAATCAAGGATTTATCCGTCAGAAAGTGCAGAAGTTTTGCGTTGGCATCACATAAAGCAGGATGATAAATATATCGGTGCAGTTTGGTTAGAAAAGAATGCCGATGATAATTTTGCTGTTCTCGGTATTTTCATAGCTGATGAATTTTATAGAAATAAAGGTATCGGTAAAGCCGCAATCCAACAAATAATTAAGACCGATTTTCAGTATATGCACACAAATAAAATACTCCTTCGTGTCCGTGAAGAAAATGAAAGAGCAATCAGATGTTATAAATCGGTTGGATTTAAAGAAAATCGAAGATATAAAAAAGATAATTTGAATGTTATCGAAATGATATATGAGGCTTAACTATGACAAACCAAGAAATATTACAAATCGCATTACAACAATCTGCGTATGACTGCAACTGCGATGCAGAAGATTTTCTTGCAACTGAAAACAAGGTTGTTTTATCACAGAAAAATGAAAAAGCAAGGGTGTATATGCCCTTGCCTCTTGAATGTGATTTGGTGTCATACGGAAACAATATTGTCGCGCAGGTCAGTCCGAGAATGAAAGAAACCGTTGAATGGTACATAGGCAAATATGCCGTTGAGCATTGCTTCGAATCGCCGAATGTCATTGCACTCAACGAGAAATTAGCAGAGTTTGGATACAAAGTATGCTTTATGGCGGAATATTTTCTGCCCGATGTCAACGAACTCAAAGAATTGCCCTGCGATTACGAGATAAGAGTTTTACAACCCGAAGAATTTGAGCAGTATTACACCGCCGAGTGGGGCAACGCTTTGTGCAAAAGCCGAAAGCATCTTGATAAACTCGCCGTCGGTGCATTCGATAACGGCAAACTCATAGGTCTTGCAGGCTGTTCTGCCGACTGTGAAACTATGTATCAGATTGGCGTTGATGTTCTGCCCGAATACAGAAGAAAAGGTGTTGCATCCGCAATCACAAGCAGACTTGCTCTTGAAACATTGAAGCTTGGTAAAGTACCGTTTTACTGTGCCGCTTGGTCAAACATTAAATCTGTCCGCAACGCAATCAAAAGCGGATTCAGACCTGCGTGGGTTGAATTGACAGCGAGAAACAGTGAATTTGTTGACGAAATGAATAAGTAAGAAGGTGTTGCTTATGGCAAAAGTCTATTTAATTTGCGGCAAAATCTGCTGCGGTAAAACTACATATGCACAAAAACTTTGCAACGAAAATAATGCAGTATTGCTCTCGGTTGATGAAATAACGCTTGCTCTTTTCGGTCAGCATTGTGGTGAAAAACACGATGAATATGTGGAAAGAACTGAGAAATATCTGTTAAATAAATCTTTGGAACTAATCAAGAACAATATCAATGTTGTTCTCGACTGGGGCTTCTGGACAAAAGCAGAACGGAAAGCAGTAAAAGAGTTTTACAAGTCTCGTAATATCGAATGCGAGCTTCATTACATTGATATAAGCGATGAAACATGGAAGTGTCGCTTGCATAAGAGAAATAACGCTGTACTTGCAAATGAAACAAGCGCTTATTATGTTGACGATAATCTTGCTACAAAATTCGCTTCGATATTCGAAGTACCAAGTGAAGATGAGATTGATGTTATTTATCAAGGTGACATAGATGAATTTTGATGAGTTTATAAAACTGAGGGATATTAAAATCAAAGATAATGAACATTTGAAGGTTATTAAGTGTTTTTATCCCTATCTTCGCAGTGTTTCCGGCGATGAACAATTATTGCCATCACTTCTCGGAAATATTCTTGGTGTAGATTTATCAAATATTACAGTTGAAACCGCCTGCTTTAACGGCATAAACGATGGTAGTCAGCCACCTTATGATGATGTTGACCTTTATATTAATCTGAGCAACGATATAAAAGTTTATGTTTATGGCAGAAAACAGGAACATCTTGTTGAACTGAAAGAAAATGAGTATGTAATATGTTTGCTTGCGGATGAAATTACAAGCAATGTTATAAAAACAGGAAACAATTATATTTATATCAAATAATTTTGAAGAAAAATCAAGGTGAAATGATAGACAGAAGTATTCCATATTATAATTTGATTTTAAAATGCAATGAAATTTGCATAACACCAGTTTTGTTGCCTGAAGGATACAGCTTTAAGACGTATAATAAAGGTGACGAAAAACATTGGGCAGAACTTGAATATGAAATTGGTGATTTTTCTTCTATTGAAGAAGCCGAATCATATTTCAAAACAAACTATTGCAACCAAATTGATGAACTGAAAAAACGTTGTGTTTTTGTTGTAGACGATAACGATAAAGTAGTTGGCTCTTGTGTTGCTTGGCACGATTTGAAAGACAATAATACGGTTGCTTCACTACATTGGCTCGTTGTTTCACCGAAACATCAAGGCAAACATATAGGTTTAGCGCTTTGTCAAAAGGTAATGAAGATTTTCAAAGAGTTAGGAGAAACTCCCGTATATATTCATACTCAACCGTGGAGTTATAAGGCTGTATTGTTATATATCAAACTCGGCTTCAAAATTCAGAAAACAGATACTTTTTCACATTATAAAAACCAGTACGACAAAGCTTTAGAAACATTAAAATGCATCTTAACAGAAAGCCAAGTCAATCAGCTTATTTCAGATTCAGAGTGAAACACCCGGAGATACAAATATGAACATCGTCAGAAAAATTAAAACAAGCGAACTTTCAATATTAACAGAACTTTTCAACTACAAAGATATTGATGATATGATTGCAGAAAATACTCGCAACATCGAAAACGGTACCGTTGATATTTTTGCTCTGTTTAATAACGATATGCTAATTGGTGAGCTTCATGTGAAATACGATAACAAAGATAAAGAGTTTGCCGAAAAAGGCAAGCGAGCATATCTGTTCGCATTCAGAGTTCATAAAGATTATCAGGGTAAAGACTTAGGCTCTTATCTTCTTGAAACTGTAATTAATGAACTCAATTCCAATGGCTATTACGAGCTCACCGTCGGTGTTGAAGATGATAACCTCCGAGCAAGATATATGTATGAGAAATACGGCTTCATTCATCTTATCGCACGAATAAAAGAAACCTACCAAGGCGATAGTTACGAATATGATTTGTTGTTGAAAAAGATAATTGAATCATTAGAACAACCCAAATCGTAGTATAGTAATGATTATACTTTTTAACAATCTTTAGCGAGGTATTGAGTATTTTAAAGACTTAAATAAACATTTTTGTAAAAAAACAATACATTTTTGTGTTGAGCATTGAAAGTGAAATCTATTTCGAAGTATTGTAATCTTGTAGATGTATACATTAATTGTGATATGTATAATTCTGTTGAGAGTACATTTATTAAACAACAATGTCCAAAGTGCCATAAAGAAATAGATAAAGGAGAAAACTGTTATGATCAACACAAATTTAGAAAACATATTATACAACGAAGAAACACACAGGCTGAGTTTATCAAATATAGGACTTAATGAAATATGCTTATCTTTAAATAGTCCTCTATCTGTTATTTTGCAGGTAACTCGTAACTGTCATTTTAATTGCGATTTTTGTAGCGAAAAAGATCAAATGCCTGATCCAAGTTTAGAAGAATTGAAATTATATGAAAAACATTTATTGTCTGTTCCTAGAATTTTTCTGTCTGGAGGCGAACCATTAACAAGAGAGGATTTTAAAGAAGTAGTAGATATTTTTTCTCCCAATCATATATTAGGACTACCAACAAATGCAGTAGCATCTGAAAACAATATGAGGATTATTAAAGAGAATAATATTTCTGTAAATGTAGGATTAGATGGTCCACGAGCTATTACATCAAGAGTACGCGGAGATTATGACTTTATTATGAAAGGTATACGAGGATTTATAAAAAATGATATCCCTTTTTCTCTAACTGCCGTTGTGTTGAGAAGCACAGTAGACTCCATCTTATATACATGTCAAATGGCTGATTCACTTGGTGCCAAAAAAATGAAATTTGTCTTGCCCATTCCAAAGGGTAATGCATTAAACCTTGATAAAAGCGAGTATATTTCAGAAGAAATGGCACTCAGCATATGTGATAAGATTGCCGAAGCAAAAGAAAAGTTTGGTTGGAAAACAGTTTATACTTTTTCTATTTGGAATGAAAGTACAAACGGATATTCTGTTTTGGTATATCCCAACGGCAAAACTTATGCTTGGCCAGCGCTGGAAAATCCAGACAAGGTTCTTTTATTGGGAGATCTTCACCATGATACAATAGAAGAAATATGGGAGAGATATCCATACAAATTTAATCATATAAATAAATATTTGGGGAACGGTGTAAAAATAATATGAGGTGTAAGCTATGCTTATTAAAGGAAATTTAAATGATATTCCTGATAACTGTATTATTGGTTTTGATGCAGAATGGACTAAAAATTATAAAATCAAAAACGGAAATATCCCGTTTTGTTTTTCCGTTATAGTAATAGAAAAAGATACACTAAGTTTAGAAGTTCTGGAAAAGGGAACTATTCAATTCAATTACATTCAATATTACTGTGAAACATCTGAAGAATTTAGAGATTTAGTAGTTATTGCGGAAACATGGAGTTCAAAAATATTAAATGCTTTGAATACTTGCGTTTTATGTGGACATCAAATTTCTAGTGATTTTAGTGTGCTACATAATATTGGAAAAGCGCACAATATAAGTCATTTGTTATACCTTGAAAAAGTGCGTAATGAATGGAAAAATAGAAAAACCTCTCTTCCTACACATATTATTGATACTCGGTATGACATCACTCAAGAGTTTTTGGGGGAAAGTCGTAGGCTTGTAGATATGTGTAATGACTTTTTATTAGATGTAACACAGCCTGAGTTAAAGAACTCTTCAATGACTAAATTACAAAATACTTTTTATGAGACAAACAATAAAAATATATTTGAGAGAATATCAGTTATGAATTTACGTCATAGTTTATGTGCAGTAATTTTGTATTGGCTTAATGAAATAATTGTAAGTGCAGATCAAAGAAAATTCATTAATATAAATAAAAGTGTCTACAATCGTTTGAATGAGGACTTTGATTGGATAAAGTCTAAAGAATTTTTGACTCTTTTAGATAGGTAGAAATTGTATGATAAAAGGAAAATATTTATTAGCTTTTGATGGAACACATGCAAGTGGAAAAACTACTTTGATATATCAAATTGCAGCAAGACTAAGGGAAAAAGGTATTAATTGTGTGGTTTTACCTGAACCTGCAAGAAATAATCCGTTAGTGGATGATGTTGTTTTGCGTGAAATTGATGTTTTTGATATTCCGCTAGAAATTGATTTGATAATGAACCATATATCTCAGTGTATACGAGGAACACGTAACAGCGAAATAATATTATCCGATAGAACTCCTGTCAATGTGCTTGCATATACGAACTTGTTGATTTCTTCGAAAAATCAATTAGAAAATAATTTGCTTGATAAATGCAACACATTAACAGAAGTGTGGGTTAAGTTTTATGATTTAATTTTTTATTGTCAAGATCATTATACAGCAGATATAGATACAGATAATTTAAGAAGTAAAGTTGTTGATATGCAAAACGAAGTGGATGTAGAAACGAGAAAACAATATGAAAAATTTGGTTGTGATATTCGTTTTATTCCAAAAGGTTTATCTTTAGATAAAAAAGCAGATTTTGTTTTGGAGACAATTAAAAAGTCATTAAGTTTAGAAATTTAATTTTATCATTTCTTTGCAAATTAATACTATTCTCAAAAAATATATAAACATCTTTATAGTTTGTTAGATTATGTAAATATTAAAATACTCATTGCTTAGCCGGAGGGTTTTACGCCAATAATTACACTTGTAATAGAAGATAACAATATAGCCAAAGGTATTACCAACACTGTAAGCTATCCAGCAAATCAGATTATTATAAAAGTCAAAACTTAAACAAACAATATGGCCGTATCGGAACTTTAATCAAGATTCTCCGCTGCGGTTTTTGTCGTTTTATGTTGTAATTCTGCACAATCACAAAACCCTGTATTTGTCTAAAACAGAGAAACTCTGAAAAAACAAAAATATTTGCGTAACATTTTGCGATTTTCGTCATTTATATATAGAAGTTCATTTCTGTATTATGAATGAGGAAGGTATTTTTATGGATTCGTTAGTATGCAATGAGGCAGAAAAGGAAGCAACCAAAGCTAAGCTGATTGAATTTATGGAGCAAAATGATATCCCATATAATCTGTTCGAGTGTTGCGGCTGTGACAGGTTTTGCATTGATTTCGGTGGTGAGGAAAACGCTTGCAAAAAATATTGTTGCAACTCAGGAATCATTGTGCAAACAAGCAATAAAGATATTTGCAAGATTTACCCACACGAGATTCTTTACATAGCGATTGAAGACAGAAAATCAGTTCTGTATCTGACTGACAGAAAAATTGAAACAAACTATCGACTTGAACATTGGAAGGGTATCCTCGACTTGAAAGTATTTGCCCAACCACACCATAGTTTTATCGTTAATCTCAATTATGTTGATGAGGTTACAAAAGAATGGGTGAAAGTAAAATACAGAGGTGTAGAGTATCCGGTTTACACATCTTCACGCAAAATAGGTGCGTTTAAAAAAGCTTTCTTAAGATTCGGAGAAAGATAATTTCATTGTGATTGAAAAGTTCATAAATAGAGAATATAATGATGTTTCCATATGAATTCTGAAAGGAGAAATTGTATGAGTTACATCGGCGAAATGAGAAAATTTGTAGGTCACGCACCGATTATGGCAGTTGCAGCAATGGGTATTCTCTATAACGAAGAAAAAGGCTTGCTTCTTGAAAAAAGAACAGATACAGGTGAGTGGTGCACTCCCGGTGGTGCCATTGAGCTTGGCGAATCTTTGGAAGATGCGCTTAAAAGAGAAATCAAAGAAGAAACAAACCTTGATATTGCTAATCCCATATTATTTGATATAAAAGCAAACGTTCATATGGTTTATCCCAACAAGGATGAAGTTTATTACACAGATGTTGTTTATGTAATCAACGAATTTTATGGTGATTTAAAAAACGATAAAGAAAGCACGGAATTGAAATTCTTTGATTTAGATAATCTTCCGAAAAACATAATGCCTACTCAAATCGGATATATTGAAAGATTTGTTTCAGAAAAACGCAGATAAATATTAAAAGCCATATAGGTTGACACAAAATCAACTTATATGGCTTTTTCTATGCGGTAGTTTATTCTGCTATTTTAATTTTAACTCCGAGTTCTTCAAACTGCATTAAATCATCTTCAGAAGAATCGCTGTCGGTTATGATATAATTCAGTTTGTTTGCAGAGCAAATGCTGATTACAGAATCAAATCCGATTTTTTCAACGGGATATAAACCGTAAACTGTTTTTGAGTTATTTATGATGGTATTAGTCAACTCAACACTTCTTGATTTCTGAATAGAAAGACCAAACTTTGCCGAAACGCAAGCAGAAGCAACAAAACACTTATCAAAACGAAGTCTGTTGATTATAGATAATGCAAAGCTATCATAGAAACAACCGTTTGCCTGCATTTCGCCGCCTGCAAGAATAACTGTTATATTTTCCTTTTTGCGAAGTTCTTCGGCAATTGCAATTGAGTTCGTAACAACAGTACAATTTACTTCTCCGATGTTTTGTGCCATAAGATAGCCTACACTTGCATTGGTGATATAAACAACGTCATTTTCTTCAATTGTTTTTACAGCTTCTTTTTCTATTGCAAGATAGTTTTCCTTGACTTCAACAACACGCTCATCGGGAGAAAGATTTTTTATTACATTTCCGCCAATCTGTCTTGCAGGAATAGCACCGCCGTGAGTTCTTTTTAAAAGTCCCTGTTCTTCAAGAAGTCTTAAATCTCTTTTTGCCGAGTCATAGCTGATTTGAAATGTTTCCTGAATTTCAGAATTTGATATTCTTCCTTTTTCTGATAAGATTTTGAGAATTTCCTGATGTCTTTCTTCAATAAACATGATTTTTGCCCCTTTCATTAACGGTTATTAACAGTATTGCTGTAGCTACAAGTATAAAATAGCCCAACCGTTAACGTTTGTCAAGTATAATCGTGAAAATATTCGAACATTCGTGAACAAAAGGGAAATGTCGAAGAAATATCATTTGTTTAAATCAATATCTATTAGCCAAAAATGAATTTATATTGATTTTGGATAATTTGCATGTTATAATACATTCAGAGGTGATAATCTATGAAACTGATTGAAAGAAAACAGTATTTGGATAAGATGATTAATGTTATCGGAACACCCGATATTAAGGTTATTACTGGTGTGCGTCGTTGCGGCAAGTCCAAATTGCTTGATGTTTTTAAAGAATACATTGAAGAAAATATCCCGAACATCAATATAATTCACATCAATTTCAATCTTCCGGAATATGAACATCTTCTTGAATATCGACCGTTGTATGACTATATCAATTCGCAGTATGTCGAAGGCAAAGAAAATTTCGTTTTTATTGATGAAGTTCAGATGTGCAACGATTTTGAAAAAGCCATAAACGGTCTGCATGCAACCGAAAAATACGATATTTATATCACGGGTTCAAATGCATTTCTTCTAAGCTCCGACCTTGCAACTCTTTTCACAGGCAGAACTTTTGAAATTAAGGTATATACCTTCTCGTTCAAAGAGTATCTGCAGTATTTTGGATATACCGACAAATACACCGCTTTTGACAAATTTATGCTTGAAGGCGGTATGGCAGGCTCATATCTTTATAAAGACCAAGAGGCGAAGTATGACTATATCGCCGAAGTTTTTGACACTCTGATTGTTCGTGACATCCGCAGAAAATATAAAATCCGCAACCCTCAGCTTATGGATAGAATTGTCGATTTTCTTATGGACAATATCTCTAATCTATCATCTGCAAGAAATATCACAAGCACATTGAGCGTTGCAATGGAAAAGATACACCACACAACTGTCGGCTCATATATGCAGTATCTCTGTAACGCTTTTGCTTTTTACAAAGTACGCCGATACGACATCAAAGGCAAAAAGTATCTTTCTACCAACGATAAATATTATCTGAGCGACCACACTTTCCGTTACGCAAAGCTTGGTACAAAAAATATGGATTACGGCAGAATACTTGAAAACATCGTTGCAATGGAGCTTCTCCGCAGGGGTTATGAGGTTTATGTCGGTGTTCTCTACAAAAAAGAAATTGATTTTGTAGCTATTAAACGCAATGAAAAAATATATATTCAAGTTTCGGATAATATCAGTGATGAAAAGACTTTCGAAAGAGAAGTTTCGCCACTTCTAAAAATCAATGATGCTTATCCCAAAATGATCATTGCACGCACCCGACACGATGAATACCAGTATGAAGGTGTAAAAATTGTCGATATAGCAGATTGGTTATCAGAATAATTATCCAAATTTAAACAAACATCAATTTTAGCTAATAGTCTTGACTGTGATGTGTGATTATGGCAGTACAAGTTTATACTTTTAAAATCACATACGAAGGAAGCAATAATAAAATTTGGCGAACTTTTGAGGTTTCTTCAAACTACGACCTTGCAAGGCTCGGATATACGGTGCTTGCGAGCTTTGACACAAAAGCATATCACCTTTTCACCATAGAACACAATAGCATTATTTATGAAACTGCTATCGAAAATTACGGTGAGTCACCTTTGCTGCAAGATGTAAAATTATCAAGTCTTAATCTTAAACCCGGTGATCATATGGAAATGGTTTATGATTCCGGTTGTGAACAGGTTTTTGATATTGAATTTATCGGTGCGGTTGATATGCTTCGAGGTAAAGGTACATCTTATCCCAAGGTTATTGACGGAGCAGGCAGAGGTATAATTGATGATATGCACGTTGGTGAGCTTATGGAAATCATAAATGCAACCGACAAAAACGGCAAATCGGATTTTAAGGTTTGGGTCAGCGAAAATCACGAGATAATATGGGACTACCGTGATTACAACATAAATTATGACAATGCTATGCTCAAAGGTGAAATATCATTGATTCAAGAAGGTTATGAATAATATATATGAGTGGCATTTTGAGGTATAAATATGTTTGAACTCGAACAAGTTTGCAATGAGAATCTGTCGTATTACAACGAATATGAAAAATCTTTTGAAACCGAATTAAAGGAATATCAGTCGAGAATCTATCCGTCTGAAAATGTGGAGGTTTTGCGTTGGTATCACATAAAGGCAGACGGAAAATATATCGGTGCAATTTGGCTAGAGAACAATATGGGTGAAGATTTTTCCGTTTTCGGCATTTTCATAGCAGATGAACTTTACAGAAACAAAGGTATCGGTAAAGCGGCAATTGAACTAATAATCAAAACTGATTTGCAGTATATGCATACAAATAAAATACTCCTTCGGGTTCGTGAAGAAAACGAAAGAGCAATCACCTGTTATAAATCGGTTGGGTTTAAAGAAAAACGAAAATACAGAAAAGACCAATTGAATGTTATTGAAATGATGTACTGCAAAATGGAGGAAAACTATGAACCTGAATGTTAATGATAAGCATCTGAATAGTCTTATAAAAAAGGTGGTTGTTGAAAAACTCGGTGCAACTGTAACAATAATTAAGTTTATTGGTGGTGGCAGTAACGGCAAGGTTTATTGCGTTGAAACCAATGATAAGAGAAAATTTGCAGTTAAGGCTTTCAGAATAAAGGGTGCTATGCAAAAAGAGTCAAAGCAGATGATTATGCTTTCAAAACACACTAAAACTAAAATGCCCGAAGTTTTATTTCTTTATGAAGACAATGAAACAGCATTAATGGGCATGACTTTTATAGAAGGTAAAAATGTTTTGAATCCTTTGTTTGTTTTCAAAAGACGAGAGAAGAAAAACAAGTTCGCCAACGATGTTATTGATACTATGTTGGAGTGGCACTCGGTTACCGCTGAAAAGTTCGGTGATATGGCAAACCCTATATACGACAATTGGCGTGATTTCTATATCACCGAAAAACAAAAGCCATTTCTTGAAGGACTTTCAAAACTTGCTGATAGTGGTAAATTCAGCAAAAAAACTCTTGCATTTCTAAAAGAAGCAACCGAGATTTATAATAATCTTCCGGATGAATCAGAGAAGCCTGTTTTGATTCATGGTGACCTGAATATTATGAACATAATGGCAGACCCCAAAAGTCTTAAGCTTACCGGAATAATAGACCCAAGCGGTTCAATTTATACCGACAGAGAATATGACCTTTTTCAACTTCGAAATATGTGGGGAGATACCTTTGGTCTTTACGATACATATAAACGCAAATGCAATCTTTCCGAATATGCAGATTTCAGAGTTGCATATTATGGTGCAATGAATGAAGCATCCTGCCGTTTGAGCGGCGGTTTGATTATGCCTTTATGGGAAATTCTTTGGAACAATAAACTTAACAAAGAAATGAAAAAACTAAAAGCAAAAATCAATTTGTAAAACAAAATTATGATTACAGAAAAGCAAACCGGTGATTACATGAAAACACTTATCTTGAATGGTTCCCCACGTAAAAACGGAGATACTATCAGTTTAATCAACAAACTAACAGAGCAATTAAATGGCGAATATAAAATAGTTGATGCTTATTATTCAGATATTTCTGCTTGTGTTGATTGTCGTTATTGTTGGAGCAACAATGGTTGTTCAATCAATGATGAAATGACAGAAATATATGATTATATCGTTGACTGTGATAACATTGTAATTGCTTCACCTATCTATTTCTCACAACCAACAGGCAAACTGCTTGATATATGCAGCAGATTTCAAACATACTTTGCGGCAAAGCATTTCCGCAACCAAACACCTTCAATCAAACCAAAAAAAGGTGCGGTAATCCTTATCGGTGGTGGTGACGGTAATCCCAAAGATGCATATAAAACTGCCTGCACTTTACTCCATCATATCAATGTTACAAAGATTTATCCTTTAGTTGGTAGTTTTAACACGAACGAATTGCCTGCTATAGAAGATCAGAACGCAGTTGAAGAAATATTGAACATTGTAAGTTATTTGAACAACTAATTTAATAATATGCTTATAGGTGGCAGATTTTTCTGCCGCCCTTTTTCATTTATAAGCATATTTCTATAAATGCTCTAAACATAGTATAAACCGTAAAAATTTTCACTTTTTCGTTCCGTTTTTTCTGAACAACAATGCATCGAAAAAACAAAATCCATTCGATAAAAGTTAATTTTGCAAGGTTTAGACCGATGAAAATTGACCAAAAACATAGGGCCTTGATAAAACAAAACTTTTTTGCCTTCCCGGTTTTCGGGAGGGCATTTTTTGTTGTCGGAAAGTATTTTTGAAATTATGGTGTACAAAACTGCCTTCTAATTCCAAACAAGTGAAGGACGTTTGCAAAGTGACGGCAATTCTGCCGTCAACTCATATGGACTCAGAATATTTTTTGAAATGATGACAGCACATTTGCCGTCACGAAAAAATTTTTAAAAAACTTTTCGAAAATGATGCCGAATTTGGCTTCTCTCAGTGCAAACATAATGAGAGGACTTTTTGAACTTTTTGTAAACATTTCGGAATTAGGGCGTACAAATGGCTTCTTCCGGTGGGAATAAGTGAAGGATATTTTAAATTTTTTCAAAAAAATCACCCCAATTTGCCCCTTCCCAGTGCAAACATAATGAGAGGTATTTTTGAATTCTTTGTAAACAATTCAGAATTTGGGTGTGCAAATGGCTTCTCCCAGTGGGAATAAGTGATGGGTATTTTAAATTTTTTTGCAAAACACCCTACAATTTTCCCTCTCCCAGTTCATACATAGTGAAGGGCTTTTTTTAAATCTTTTTGAACTTTTCCGAAAACAGCGAATTTTGGGTGTCCATTTTAGGGGTGCTTGTTCAAATAAGTGAAAGGTGTTTTTCCCCTTCATTAAATATTAAGGAGTTGATGTCTATGATTTAGTACCAGCCAAAAAGAAAAACAATTTTAGAAGGAAGGAGGAAGCGACTTCAAAAGCGACTGCTGAATGAGTATAACATTTCATACAGCAGCAGTCGAAGTCACGCAGGAAGAAAGCTGAGTTTTCATCTTCTGCGTGACGATCGTGTCGATGGTGACGATGATTTAGGGAGCGTGTAAAAGACCGTCACGGTCGTCACCATCGACACGCAAGACGGTCAGAATGTACCGTCTTGGTGTACCTCGTAGAGCGCAACAGCATCTTTTGATATACAATGTGTGTCAAAAGTGCTTTTGCGTTACTTTTGACAAAAGTAACAAAATAAAATACTGCGCTTTGCTTGTATTTTGCGGTGTTACCGCAGTCGCTGACGCGACATAGCATTTTGTTGAATGACGGTGCTTTGCACCTTATTGAACAAAACCGTTTTTAAGGTTTGTAGATTTTATACTTTGAAAGGAGTTGATTAAATTAAAAGAACGATAAGCGCAATGGTAGGCAAAGGCTCGGTCAATCACAACAGCAGAGTGTTCAATGCGAAGAACACAGACCCTGAAAGAACTCACAGAAACATTGAATACTGCAATGAAAAAATTACGGATGTGTATCATCAGCTTTTCGATGAAGC
The DNA here is from genome assembly GCA_045532895.1 of Acutalibacteraceae bacterium. Lineage (GTDB taxonomy): Bacteria > Bacillota > Clostridia > Oscillospirales > Acutalibacteraceae > CAG-177. Next base: position 14,231 of record JAZSGU010000061.1, read on the forward strand.
ACAGAAAAGATACAACGCTAAACAAAAACGTGCCGACAGAAAAATCGAAAACTACTATGAGAAAATCCGAACGGGTAAGCAGGAAAAAACATTTCACGAAATCATTTTGCAGATTGGCGACCGTGATGATATGAGTGCGAAAGATGAGAACGGCGAACTCGCCGAGAGAATACTCAATGAATATTTCCGGTCGTTCCAAGAGCGCAATCCGTATCTGAAAGTTTTCTCTGCACATCTGCATATGGATGAATCGACACCGCACCTTCACATTGATTTTGTTCCGTTCACAACGGGAAGCAAAAGAGGAATGGATACAAGAGTATCGCTCAAGCAGGCTCTCGCCAACCAAGGCTTTATCGGAAATTCGAAGCACGAATCCGAATGGAGTCTTTGGGTACTTGCCGAGAAGAAAGAGCTTGCAGCCGTGATGGAAAAGTACGGCATTGAGTGGGAACATAAAGGCACTCACGAAGAACACTTATCCGATTACGATTACAAAAAGAAGATGCGAGCTGAAGAAGTTGAAGCACTCACGAAGGAATCCGAAGAGCTGAACATAAAGGTTGATGACCTCAGAGAAAGAGTTTCAAATCTGATGGATTTCAAAGGTGAGATGGATGAAATCTCAAATCAATTTTACGACGAAGAAGAGTTTCAACTGCTCGAGCCGCCACCGCTGATGTCAGCAAAAACTTACAAGATAAAGTTCGTAGAGCCTCTGATAAAAAAGCTCCTTGCGATTGCAAAGACAGCCGTGAAGCGTTGCTTTGAGATGAAAGAACGACTTGATAACATCAGCTATGAGCTGCGATGCAAGTACGGCGATGAGGAACAGTACAAAAAAGAAAATCAGAAGCTGTACCGTGAAAACGAAAAGCTCACTCACGAAGTTCAGGACTTCCGGCTGGTAAGAAGAATCTTCGGCGATGAACATATCATCGACTTGATTAACGAGGCAAGACGAGTTGATTACGAACAGCGTACGTCACGTTTCAGAAAACCGAAACGGACTATCCGCAAAGACAAGGACAAAGATGTCCGATAAGAAAAGATTTCAGAATCGTATAGCAGACCTTGGGATGAGGAAAAATATGTAGGAAAGGAGGAGAAAATTTGCTTTTGGATGTATGCGACAAAACAAAGATAGCTTATTTTTGGTTATCTCAGGAGGAGCGAAACAATGAGGAGTTCTATGAATCCCTCAGACCGCAATACAGAGAATGGAAGAACAAAGGCTATGTGGTTTGTGTTTTTGTTTCGGGCAAGGAAAGTCTTGTTGAAAACACAAAGGAGCTTCTCGTACACAACAAAATGGTTCTTGCAAAAAAGAATTTGAGAGAGCGTGACAGAGATGCACGGTAAGTGTAGCTCTGTATAGGCAGAAATTATTCTGCCTACATACATGTAACATCCGAAAGCAAATTAATTTCTCAAAGTCAGTTGAAAAAATAAAATTATTATGTTACAATGTTGTTTATTAAACAGCAAATATATTTAATATAACATTGGTGGTAATATTTGGATGAGCACAAAAAGAATAGCGGCGTATATGCGAATTTCCGTTGATACGGAAAAAGACAGAGATAATACGTCGATTGAAAACCAAAGAAAAATTATAAAAGCATATATAAAACAAACTTTTCCCGATGCTCAGGTTGATTATTATGAGGACCGTGACCGAAGCGGTTATACTTTTGAGCAGAGAGAAAGCTATCAGCGAATGAGACCTCTTTTGATGAACGGACACTATCAGATTCTAATCATCAAGGACTTTTCACGTTTTTCTCGCCGAAACAGCAGAGGTCTTGTTGAGCTTGAAGATTTGAGGGATGCCGGGGTCAGAATCATATCAATCGGCGACAGTATTGACTACCCGACATACGATGACTGGAATAATATTCAGGTTCGGTTTTTGCTCAACGAAATGCCTGTTACCGATGCTTCAAAAAAGGTAAAGCGAGTTGTTGAACTCCGTCAGAACGGTGCTAACTGGGTATGCGCCGTGCCTTACGGCTACTACTTTGTTGATACAAAGAATATGGTGTTTGAGATTGACGAAAAGGCTGCCGAGGTTGTTCGGAAGATATTCGAGCTTTACAATAATGGCTGGGGATACAAGAAGATTGCAAATTACCTTACAGAACAAAACATTCCCACGCCCCGTATGATTGAAAAAGAGCGCAAGGAAGCCGAAGCGGCAAAGAGCAAAGGCAAAAAAGAGGTTAAAATCAAAGCAAGTCCAATATGGGCTATACCTACGGTCAGCGGAATTTTGCAGAACGATTTTTATATCGGAACACTTCGTCAGCGCAAATACACCCGAACTAAAATTAACGGCCCTGAAAAGAAATTAGACAACGAAGAACACATTGTTTTTGAAAATCATCATGAGGCAATTGTGGAAGTTAAGGCTTTTATGAAAGCTCAACAGCAGTTGAAATCAAGAACAAAATCGAATTACAGGGGCATTAAGAAATACGATACAACCTATTCGAGTTTTCTTTTCTGCGGTGACTGCGGAAGTCCGATGTTCTCAATGAGCAGACCCGATTTGGCACCTGCTTACACCTGCGGAACGTATCATAAAAGAGGTTTAAAGGGGTGCACCTCACACCATATCCGCATTGATTTACTTGACACTATGCTCAAAAAATATATTGAGCGAGTTATGATGAATGCAGATATTATGATAGCCGAGCTTGAAAAGGCGATTAAAGATGAGCCTCAGATGATGAACACATCTGCATCAACCATTGCAGATTTAGAGCTTGATTTGGCTAAAACAAGAGAAAGCTTTAAGGCTACACAGAAACAGAAAATCCGTGAGCTTATGAAATGCGAAGATTCCAACCGTGATATTATCGAAGAAACCTACGAAGAAATCGAAGAAGAGCTGTTGCAGAAAATCGAGGGGTTGGAAAAGCAAATTTCTCTCACGGTTGAACGCAGAAACACAACAATAGAGGTTAACCGAATCGCAAAAACGGCACTAGAGATATTCCGTGCCCTGCTTGCAAAGGAGACTCTTGATAAAGGCGATTTATCGCTGATTATTGAAAAAATCTATGTTTATGACAGAAAAGAGCCTGCCATTGAAATTCAGCTCAAGTCAGATATTGCTTTGCTGCTTAAGGCAGGAACACTTACCAAAGAACAGCTTGAAGAAGCGGGATACAGAGGTACTGTCGTAAATTTTAATTGGGACATCGAAGGTAACTTATCAGCCACAATAGTCCAGAAAGCTAATCACCGGACGGACAAGGCTTTCGGTGTCAATGTTATATGTGAAGGCGACCCATTGGAGATTTATACGGATACGGACGGGGAGGTTATTTTCAAAAAGTATTCGCCCATCGGTGAATTATCCTCGATTACGGCGCAGTATGCCGATGTTTTGGCGCGCGGCACGGGGCTTGCAGTTATTATTACCGACCGTGACAGCGTTATTGCCTGCGCGGGCATTTCGAAAAAAGAGGTGCTTGACCGCAGGGTGAGCCAGAGCCTTGAGAGCATTATGGACAGACGCGAAAACTATGTTTGCTGTGTTGACAGCGACCGTGTGCGACCCATTGAGGGCGTTGACAAAGAGGCGGCGGTTGCGTTTCCGATTATCGGCGGCGGCGACGTTTCGGGCTCGCTTGTAATGCTCCTCAACGAAAACGGCTCATGCCCCACACAGACGGAAACCAAGCTTGCGCAGATTGCGGCTTCGTTTTTGGGCAAGCAGATGGAAGAATAAAAGAAACCGAATAAACAAGAAGCGGCTTGCATAGGATTTTCGTCTTTGCAAGTCGCTTTTATTACAAACTATATTTCAGCCTTGAACGGGAATACTTAATAATATGAGGCACATTCTGAGTGTGCTGCATAGAATGTTAGTATAGTTTGAGAGTGAAAGGGCGGTAGCCATGTATACTTATCACAGCCGTTCAAGAAGAATTCTTGATTTTTTGTCACGCACCCGTCCGAGCGCGGTTGCACAGATTTGCGGCACGGTTGAATTCCCTGAAATCTGCGGCACGCTGATGCTTTATCAGTCCCACGCGGGGGTATTTGTTGTTGTTTCCGTCGGCGGGATTCCCGCAAGGCTCGGTTGCGGGAAAATACTTGCCATGCATATACATGACCCCGCAACGGGCAAGCACTATAATCCCGCGGGCACGGCTCACCCCAACCATGCGGGCGATATGCCGCCGCTTTTTGTTGACGGCTCGGATGCATGGTGCGCTTTTCTGACCGAGCGCATTCAGGTGCAGGAGGTTATCGGCAAAAATGTTGTTATCCACCGCCGCCGCGATGACTTCACAACCCAGCCATCGGGCGATGCGGGCGAAATGATTGCCTGCGGCGAAATCAAGAGAAATATAGGCTTTTATTGATTATTCCTTTATTCCGTAGAAGTGGATAACGTTCATATCCTCCTCCATGTCAAGCCCGTGTGAGCCGCAGCCGCCGTCAATTTCGTGGCAGCCGTGGTCGGGGCAGAAGCCGTAGAAAACGCTGTGGTTTTTCCACTCGGAGTTGATTTTTGCGACAAGCTCGGAATAGAATGCGATGTTCATTTTCAGCGCATCGAGCGATTCGGCGGCTTCGGGTCCGTGGCGGTGCATTGTGCCGTCATAATTGCCGTTGTAGATAACGATGAGGTCAAAGCGGTCCTCGTCAAGCAGCTCAAGAGCCTTTTTGTTGACCTCTTCGGGTGTGTCATAAATGAAATATTCCATATTTCTTTCAAGAAAGATTTTGGAAATGCTGTCGCCGTCGGTTGAAACGATGGCGGCTTTTTTGCCCGTGGCAATGAAATAATCGAAAAGAGTTTTTGTTGTTAAAACGGGTTTTTCGTATTTTTTTATCCCGTGCACATCGGGCATGACCCCCGTATACATTGATGCAAAGCAGACGGGCGTTACGCTGGGCATAACGGAGAGCATGGGCAGCGCAAGGTCGGAACAGAGCGCGGCATCGGTGAATAAATCCGTATATTTCTGATAGACCCACAGCGCAACGGCATCGGGATTATAGAGCACAACGCGGTCAACGCCCTTGCCGCCGAGCTTTTTCTGCAAAAGTGCGGATATAACGGTGTTGGGTTTTTCGATATTTTCGGGGATAGCAATATTTGCGGCTTTTAAAGCGGTTGCCGCAACCGAAGAAATGCAGATGGAGCTGTATAAATCAGACATAATTACCTCCGATAATGGTTTTTATTAAGCATAACCCTAAATTGAAATTATGTCAACGGTGGGATTTTGGAGCGTAGGGGCGGATTGCTCCCGCCGTCTTGGATAAGGGTCGATGTGGGCATCGACTCATACAATAAAAATCGGCGGAAGCAAGCCCCCGCCATACATTTAATGTTTGTTTAAATTTTATCACTTATGAAAAGCACCTCAAAAAAGTCTGCCAAGGCACGGCCGAGGTTGGTTATTGCTATGAACGGCGATGCAAGAGCAACCAAACCGACTGTAGGGAATGGCCATATCATAAGAATGGGTGAGGCAATAACCGCAATAGGAGAGCCGAGCAACAGAAGAAAAGCTTCGCCGAGAGCGGCACCTGCTTCACTCCGCATTTCTCTTGCAACGTCGTCTCTGGAGCGGTATCTGACGTTTTCAAACAGAGCTTCGTTACCGTCGGCAATCGTCATGTTCTCAAACTGTTTTTCCGTTCCGTAAAAATAAACCTCATCAAATCTACAGCCCGCAAATGCGTTTTCGCCAATGCTCTCCATTGTAGGATAAATCAAAAGGCGCTTTAACTGCGTTCTGTTTTCAAAAGCGTTTTTGCCTATTACCTTAACGGTTTCGGGGATTTCAATGCTTTCCGCAATATTAGCATCGGCAAAGGCGTAGGGCCCGATTTCGGTCAGATAAGTATTGCTTGAAATGCCGTCCCAGATTCTTAAAACCATGTTATCATCTGTGTCGATAATCATAATTTCGCTGCCGACGGTAAATTTGTAATAAAGTCCGCCCATTTTCATTCTTGAATCGGTGGCGTAGGGCGCATTAACTCCGGGAATGATTTCGGCCTCCTGTGCGCTTGCGCCGACGCAGGCTGAAAACGCAAGGATAACGGCAAGGATAAGCGACAATAACTTTTTCATATTCTCTCTCCTTTTGGTTTTTGTCATTTTAAACGGAGCCTAAAAGCTACCGCTCTATGATAAAAGTGCCGAATTTTCCAAATTTTGTTGCAAAATCAATTATTAAAATTTTCTTAAGAAAATAAAAAAGCACACCGAAAATCGGTGTGCTCTCTTTTTGAAAGTTTAATTATTTAAACTTGCGCTTACGAGCTGCCTCGGACTTCTTCTTTCTCTTAACTGAAGGCTTCTCGTAGTGTTCTCTTTTGCGAACCTCCTGAATAACGCCGTCTCTTGAAGTCTGTCTTTTGAATCTTCTGAGTGCGTTCTCGAGTGACTCGCCTTCCTTAACTTTTACCTGACTCAATGTATTCCCTCCCCTCGTCTGTATAACAGGGACTAATTTTCATAGCTTGGAGACTATTATACAATAGTTCAACCCTGCTTGTCAACCTTTAAAATATGAATTTTTCCGGTCAATCAGGGGCGAACAACTATGTTTACAAGCCTGCCCTTAACATAAAGCTCTTTTACAACGGTCATTCCGTTTATTGCTTCGGCAATTTTTTCAAGCGATTTTGCCGCAGCGATTGCCTCGTCTGCGCCGGCTTCTGCCGAAATAACAAGCTTTTCTCTGACTTTGCCGTTAATCTGAACGGCGATTTCAACCTCGTTGTCTACGCACTTTGCTTCGTCATAGGTCGGCCAGCTTGTCTGGTTAAGCATGCCTTCAAAGCCGAGCTCCTGCCAGATTTCCTCGGTGATGTGAGGAGCAAAGGGATTGAGCAGAGTGATGAATGTTTTGAACTCCGCCTTGGTGATTGCGCCCTTTGCATAAATCTCGTTTGTGAGAGCCATGAGAGCGGCAATGGCGGTGTTATATTTAAGGTTTTCAATGTCGCTTGAAACCTTTTTGATTGTCTTGTGGAAGCTGCTTTCGAGCTCCTTGGAATAGCTGCCGCCGTCGGTCACGATATCGAGCATGCCCCAAACTCTGTCGATGAAGCGTTTGCAGCCCTTAACGGCTGTTTCGCTCCAGGGAGCTGCCTTTTCGTAGTCGCCCATGAACAGAACGTAAGCTCTGAGAACGTCTGCGCCGAACTGGTCAACAACCTCGTTGGGGTTGATAACGTTGCCCTTGGATTTGGACATTTTTTCGCCGTCGGGGCCGAGGATAAGCCCCTGAGCCGTTCTCTTGGCGTAAGGCTCGGAAACGGGCACTTCGCCGAGGTCATAAAGGAACTTGTACCAGAAGCGTGAATAGATAAGGTGCCTTGTTACGTGCTCCATGCCGCCGTTGTACCAGTCAACGGGCATCCAATATTTAAGCTTATCCTTGTCTGCAAAGGTTTCGGTGTTGTGCGGGTCGATATAGCGCAGGAAATACCATGACGAGCCTGCCCACTGGGGCATTGTGTCGGTTTCTCTCTTTGCAGGCTGACCGCACTTGGGGCAGGTGCAGTTAACGAAGGAGTCAATCTTTGCAAGCGGGCTTTCGCCGTCTGTGCCGGGCTCAAAGTTTTCAACCTCGGGCAGCTCAAGGGGAAGCTGGTCATAGGGAACGGCAACCGTGCCGCAATGCTCGCAATGAACAATGGGAATGGGCTCGCCCCAGTATCTCTGGCGGTTGAATGCCCAGTCGTTCATCTTATACTGAACGCCCTTTTCGCCGATGCCCTTTTCCTGAAGCCATTCAGCCATCTTTTCGATGGAATCCTTTTTGTTCGTCATGCCGTTGAGGAAATCGGAGTTAACCATTTCGCCGTCGCCCGTGTAGGCTTCAACGTTCATGTCGCCGCCCTTGATAACCTCGATAATGTCAATGCCGAATTTCTTTGCGAACTCATAGTCGCGCTGGTCGTGAGCGGGAACAGCCATGATTGCGCCCGTGCCGTAGCCCATCATAACATAGTCGGAAATGTAGATTGGAACTTCCTTGCCGTTAACGGGGTTTGTTGCGCAGAAGCCGCTGAGCTTAACGCCTGTCTTTTCCTTAACAAGCTGTGTTCTTTCAAAAGCGGACTTCTTGCTGCACATGCTTCTGTATTCCTCAACCTCGTCCATGTTGCCAATCATATCGGCATATTTGTCGATGAGAGGATGCTCGGGCGCCATAACCATAAAGGTTACGCCGAAAAGAGTGTCGGGTCTGGTGGTGTAAATTTTAAGCTGTTCTTCGGTGTCCTTGATTGAGAAGTTAACGAATGCGCCCGTTGACTTGCCAATCCAGTTTTCCTGCTGAAGCTTTATGTTGGGCAGATAATCAACCTCTTTGAGACCTTCAAGGAGTTTGTCTGCATATTCGGTTATGCGAAGATACCAAACATCCTTGGTTTTCTGAACGATGTCGCTGTGGCAGATGTCGCACTTGCCGCCCTGCGAATCTTCGTTTGAAAGAACAACCTTGCAGTGGGGGCAGTAGTTAACGAGGGTCTTATCTCTGTAAGCAAGACCGTGCTCAAACATCTTGAGGAAAATCCACTGTGTCCACTTGTAGTAATCTTTTTCGGTGGTGTCGATAACCTTTGACCAGTCAAAGGAGAAGCCGACTCTGCGAAGCTGGCTTGTGAAATTTTTGATGTTGTTATCGGTAACTATTCTGGGGTGTGTATTGGTTTTTATTGCATAGTTTTCGGTGGGCAGGCCGTAAGCATCAAAGCCGATGGGGAACAGAACATTATAGCCCTCCAGTCTTCTTTTGCGCGAAACAACCTCAAGACCCGAATAAGCCTTAATGTGGCCAACGTGCATACCCGCGCCGCTCGGGTAGGGGAATTCAACAAGGGCATAGAACTTGGGCTTTGAATAATCCTCTGAGCATTCAAAGGTCTTGTTTTCGTCCCAGATATCCTGCCATTTTTTTTCAACTTTTCTGAAATCGTACTGAGCCATTTGCTCAACTTCCTTTCGTAATTCAACCTTAAAATAAATTAAAAGTTAAAAGTGAAGAGTGAAAAGTTTCGGATAGGCTCCGCCTATGACCGAATATAAAACAGGTACGGGCAGAGCCCGTCATTAACTTTTCACTTTTCATTTTTCATTTTTCACTTAAAATTATTCGGGAGTTATAACTCCGCTCAAGTCCACAACGCTTGCATCTGCCCAAAGGCGTTCAAGGTTGTAGTAGCTTCTGTCCTCGTGCTGGAACAGATGAACGATGACCGTGCCGTAATCGAGCAGAATCCAGCCCGTTGCCCTACCCTCGATGTGTTCGGGGTCAATGCCGAGGCGCTGCTTGATTTCGTATTCAACATCGTCCGCAAGCGACTTTGTGTGGGTGTTTGATGTGCCTGATGCGATAACAAAATAATCCGAAACAATCGTGACCTCTTCGGTTTTGATTGCGGTTATGTCAATCGCTTTCTTTTCGTCAAGAACCTTTGCTATTTCTGTTACAAGCTCTTTTGAATCCATAAAATTATCCTTTCTTATAACGCAGCATATCATTATAGCATTCCACGGTTGCGGGGTGAATCGGCAAATTGTTTGAAACCAATTTTTTAACCGTGTATTGCGCCGTGTAAAGAATCGCTTCTTCAAGGCTTTTATCCGCAAGCTTTCGCACAACGCCGACATCGGGGTAGTCGCGGTCCGCAGAAATGAAATCGGCAATGTAAACAACCTTTTCAAGCAAAGTCATGCCCGCTTTTCCCGTTGTGTGCCACCTCACCGCGCCGAGAATTTCTTCGTCGGTGATAATTCCGCTGTCTTTAAGAAATGCCGCGCCCGAAATCTGGTGCCACACCTTGGGGTTGACTGCGTCAACCGCCGTCAGCGCTTCGCCGCATTTTTCCATATATTCAAGCTGTTCGGCTTTGGGGGCGTTCTTCATAACGTCATGCATAAGCCCCGCAAGCCTGGCTTTGTCTATATCCGCGCCGTATTTTTCCGCAAGCGTTGCGGCGCATTCACTCACGCATTCGCTGTGATAAAGCCTGTGTTCATCAAGCTTTTCGGTGAGTATTTTTCTGTAGCAGGAAAGCCCGTCATCATAAAGCCCGTTTTGTTTGATATATTCAAGCACCTTCGGGTCAACAAGGTCGGAGCTTTTGTTTTGCGCAATATCAAACCTGATTTGCGTTGAGCTTACCTCAAACGGCTCGATGTCAATAAAAACAATTCTTTCGCGCTGGTCGGGCGTGTAGGCCGATAAATCCGCCGTGAAGCCCTTTTCTCTCGATGCCGCGCAGATGACTGCAAGGAAAAGAATTTCTTCCCACAGATACCACCGCGTGAAGGTTTCGAGCATATCGGAGCCGATTATAAAATAAAGCTCATTATCGGGATATTCCTTTTTCAGCTCGCGCAGAGTTTCAACCGTGTAGCTTTTGCTGCCTCTGTCAAGCTCGATTGAGGAAACCTCGCATCGCTTGTCCGCCGCGAAAGCAAGGCGGCACATTTCAAGCCGCTCGCCGCCGTCGGCAAGCTTGCCGGGCATTTTATGAGGAGGTATGCAGGAGGGGATAATCAAAACCTTTTCAAGCCCGAGGCGGTCTGCCGCTTCTTTTGCAAGGCGCACATGACCCGCGTGAGGCGGGTTAAAGGTCCCTCCGAAAACACCGATTTTTATGGTTATCTCCCCTTATTTAATGTTTACTTTAGTGTTCATGAGTTTTGCAGTGCCTACAAAAAGGGCAGCGGCGCACACAACGTTGAATATTGTGCCCGCAACGCCGAAGCTCAGACCAATCGGGTCAGACATGGTTGAGGTTGTGCTGTAGAAAAGGCCCTCGCCCGTCAGAACGATTGAAAGCGGAACATACTGGGCAAGAAGCACGCTGATAACCTGCATAACGATGAATACGGCAAAGAAAACCGCAACCGCCGCAAATCCGCCGAGCTTCTGCATAATTCTTGTGTTTGCAATGGTGATTGCAAAATAAAGCTGGGCAATAAGAACAACAATTCTGATGAAAATAATCAAAGCGGCAATCGCGATGACAGCCTTGATGGTGTTAACATCGGGCATGCCCTCAAACATTGAGGTGAGCATCTGGAGGGCAAGCTTAACGTCCTCGCCAATCATCGCCGTGGCGTAAAGATAAACGCCGATGAAAATGCCGATTGCAACGGCATAGCTTAAAAGCATCCAGCAGAAGGAAGTTATTGTTTTTGCGGCAAGAAGCTGGCCGCTTGTAACGGGCAGAGTGAAGCTTAAATAGCCCTGACCGCCAAAAAGAGTCTTTTTAAAGTTGGAAACAACGCTCACAAAGGTCATAACAACGGCAAGAAAGCCGGTTGCGATAAGAACGATTGTTGCGATTGCGCTCAGCCATGTTATTTCAACAATGTATGCCGCCATCATAATAAGTATTGCCGCCGCGGCAACAACATATATCATGCCGATTGTGTGAAGGTTTGCCTTGAATTCATTCTTAATTAACTTGCCAAGCATAGCCGAACACCTCCTTGAACAAATCTTCAATGGTTTTGCCTGCGCCCGTGATTTCGTCAACCTTTGCCTTAACAAGCACCTGACCCCTGCCAATCATGAGAACGGAGTTAAAAATCTTTTCAACATCATAAATCAGGTGGGTTGAGATAAGTATTGTTGAGCCCTCGGGATGGTTTTTCATAATTGTGTCAAGGATAAACGCCCTTGCCGCAGGGTCAACGCCGCCGAGAGGCTCGTCGAGCACATAGAGCTTTGCGTTGCGGCACATAACAAGCAAAAGCTGAAGCTTTTCCTGCATGCCTTTTGACATTGTTTTAATTTTCTGTTTTTGCGGAAGCTGGAAAATATCAAGCATTTTGAATGCCTTTTCCTTGTCAAAATCCTTGTAGAAATCCGCCATAAAGTTGATTGCGTCAACGCAGCGCATCCAATCCGCAAGATAGGTTTTTTCGGGCAGGTATGCAACCTTTGCTTTGGTTACAACGCCGGGTGCATCGCCGTCAATGAGCACCTCGCCCGAATAATCGTGAATAAGACCCGTTAAAATTTTGATAAGCGAAGTCTTGCCGCTTCCGTTCGGACCGAGCAGACCGATAATCTGACCGCCCTCAAAGCTGAACGAAACATCTGACAAAACCTTGTGGCTGCCGTAAGACTTGCTCAGATTATTTACAGAAATAATTTCAGACATTTTATCCTCCCATATTTTGACATTCGGGCATTTGAGCCCGATATCCGTAATCGGATATTATTATAACACTATATATTATAAAATAAAAGAGTTATTTTGCGAATTTTTTGATATAAAATGAAAGATTTGTTAAAAAAAGAAACATAACCCCCGCAGAGCCGAGGGTTATGTTTCTTAATCAGAGTTATTTTTTGTTTTTATTAATATCGTTTGCGATAAGAACATTTGCGGTTTTGTATGCCTGCTTTATCACCTTGTCGTCGCGTTTTACCTGATATTCCTTTTCAACAAGCTCATCGTGCTCGGCAACATATTGGTCGGTGCTCATTTCGTTGCGTATTTTTATTTTCCAGTCAAAATCATCGGGGTTGTTTTTGAGATAGTAAACAATGTAAAGTCCCGATTCGTCGGCAAAGAACTCCATGTCGCCGCTCTTGCGGTTTTTGTCGAACACCCAGTTGTTGATTTCATAGTAATAATCGCCGGAGCGGATTGTGCTTTCAATGCCGTAGCCCGTTTCGTTAACCGCTGTTCTGAACTCGTCTGCGGTCATATTCTGCGCCGACCAGTCATCAAACATCGCCTTAACCTCATTATAGTAGGTTTCAATGTTTTCTTCGGTTTCATCTTCTTCGAGCGGAAATTCATAGGTTATAACATCGCGGCTTGTGCCGTAAAACGGAAGCTTGTCAATATAAATCAGGTATTCATAAATCTGACCCCTGACAACGCCTATCTCGCCGGGTACTCTGTCTTCGCTGAACGCCCAATCGGCAGAGGCTTTGTCATAGACCGCCGCCATGGATTCATAGCTTGTGTAGAACTGCTGTGTGCGCACCTCGGCGTTGTAGTTATCGCCGGGGTAATTGTTTTGGGCAAATTCAAGGAATTCCGCTTCCGTGCTTACCCCTGAAAGCTCAACGGGGTCATATTCGCCCTCGATGGGATAAACTCTTGCCTTTATGAACTTGTAATTTCTTTCATTCTCAAGACGCTTTTTGTCGATTTCTTCTTCGGTATAGCTGTTGTAGTATTCGTCTAAAACAAGCTGCTCATATTTTATGGCATAGGCTTTGATTATCTCGTATGCCGAATAGGTTGCATAGGTGTTGCCCTTGCCGTAAACGCCCTCAACAAATTCGTCCGGAGTAACATCTTTGCCGCGGATGTAGCCTTCAACGCGTTTGTATGTCTGGATAAGGTCAAATATTTCGGGCTCGGTCATGGTCATGCCGCTTTTGATTGCTTTATCAAATGTGGAATAAAAATCCTGCATTTTTTTAATTGCTTTGGCGGTGAAATCCTCGGACCATTCATATTTGCCGGATGGATGCTTCTGTTCGTCGGGCAGGGTATAAAGGTCATAGCCCGTCATGTTTTGGCCGCGCTTTTCAATGGAATACTGAACCTCAACAACCTGAGCATAGTATTCCTCATAGTAATACATAACAAACTCGCTTCTGGAGATTTTTCTGTCGCCGATGGTCAGTGCCACGCCGTATTCCTTAGCAGCCGCCGCATTGTCAAGCTCCGCCTGATTAAGAATATCGGCAAGCTCCTTTGCCATTTTTGCGCCCTTATAGTCAACATAAACATAGTTTTCGCCATTGTTCGGGGTCTGTGTAACATCCGAGGCTGAGGTTGATGGCTCGTCGCCCTTGTCAATCATCGGTTTAACAACAAAAACAGCAACAAGAACAACCGCGGCAACAAGAATTGCAACAGCCGCCGCAATGATTATTTTTGTTGATTTTTCACTCTTTTGGGGTTTGGTTTGAGCCGCCTGCTGTTTCGGCGGATTTTTCTTGGGATTTTTTTTGCTGCTCATATCAAATCTCCTCGGTCAGTTTTGTTTTCTTACAACCTTGTATTCGTCATACGGGTTGTAATAAGGGCATTCAAACGCGCCGCCCTGCATAAATCTGTAAAGCTCGTCCTCGTCAAGGTTGACAAGGCATTCGTAGCATTCATATTCTTCGTTATAGTCATAATAGGCGCAGTTTTCGCAAATGCTTGCTCCCGCCATGATATCACCTCAATAAATGGGAATGATTATTTCTTTTTCGGTTTTTGTTATGCCGTCTGTTCCGATATCCCTCAAATGCGGGCCGAAAAACATGCCGGGCGCGCGCCCCGACGGATAAAGGTCAAGCAGGGGAGCCATAACAAATGCCCTTTCGAGCACTCTGGGGTGGGGCACGGTCAGCTCGAAGCTTTCGCTTTTGAAATTTTCATATAAAATCAGGTCAAGGTCAATTATCCTTGAGCCGTTTTTCTTTTCGCGCACTCTGCCCATTGCCGCTTCGATGCCGAGGCATTGACCCAGAAGCATCGCGGGGGAAATGCTTGCTTCAACAAGAATTGCCGCGTTGAGAAAGGCTCCGCCGTCCTCGCAGTCCACGGGCTCTGTTTCGTATATGCTCGAAGCCTTAACGATTTTAACGCCCGGCAGCTTTGCGATTGCCCTGACAGCCGTGTTAATATTTTCTATTCTGTTGCCGAGATTTGTGCCCAGCGCAATTACCGCTTCACTCACTTTTCTCAACCCTTTCTCTGAAAATTTCAACGCCTACATATTCAAAATCCGCCTTAATGGGGGCTTCGGGCTTCTTTAAAAGGATGCGCAGGCTCTTGATTTTTTCGAATTTTTCAAAAAGACCGTCGGCAACCCTCTGCGCCGCCCTTTCAAGCAAATCATCCTTTTGGCAGGTGAATATGCAAACGGTTTCTTTTATGATTTTTGCATAGCTGACTGTATCCTCAACGTTGTCGCTTTTGCAGGGAACACTTATGTCAACATAAGCGTCAATGTCAAAAACAAAGTTCTGACCGTCCTGCTTTTCCTCGGGATTAACTCCGTGATAAGCAAAAATCTTTAAATTTCTGACAAGTATTTTATCCATTTTTACGCCTTTCTGTATATGGCATCTGCCACACGGGCGCCCTGAACGCCCGAAAAAACATCGTGAACTCTGATTATATCCGCTCCGCCCGCGATTGCCGCAGTGTGTGCCGCAACCGTTCCCGAGTCGCGCAGGGAGCTTTCGGGCTGATTTGCCGCTTTGCCGATAAATCTTTTTCTTGAAGCCGCCGCAAGCAGGGCAACGCCCTTGAATTTGAGCCATTGACCCTCGCGCAGAAGCTCAAGATTATCCCCAAAGCTTTTGCCGAAGCCGAAGCCCGCATCAAGGCAGAGCTGTTCTTTCGGCAAGCCGTATTCGGCGGCAAGGGTGAGCGCATCAACAAAGAATTTGCGCACGTCGGCAACAACGCCGTTTTCGTATTCCGCTTGCGCACCCGCTCCGCAGGGGTTGTGCATAACGATATATCCCGCGCCGTATTCCGCCGCAAGAGAAGCGATTTCGGGGTTGAATTTTCCGCTGACATCGTTGATTATGTCAGCACCCGCTTCAAGCGCCGCCTTTGCGCAGGAGGGATAGAAGGTGTCAACCGAAACAGCCGCATCTGTTTTGCCGCAGACTGCTTCCAGCACGGGCACAAGTCTTTCTTTTTCCTCGTCGGCGGTAAGGATTTTTGCATCGGGTCGCGTTGAATTAGCGCCGATGTCGATTATATCCGCGCCCTGTGCCTGCATTTCGAGCGCATGCTCCAAAGCCGCTTCGGGTGTGAAATAAAGCCCGCCGTCGGAAAAGGAATCGGGTGTATAGTTAAGAATCCCCATAACATAGGTTTTTTTACCCAAAGGGAAGCTGTGGTTTTTCGCCTTGAACATTACTGTCTGCCTCCGGTCAGGAGAGAAATTGCCTCTGCCCTTGTTGTTGCGTTGCTTCTCATTGTGCCGCGCAGGGCGGAGGTTCTTGTCTGCGCGCCCGAGGCTCTTGCGCCGCGCATTGTCATGCAAAGATGCTCTGCCTCAACAACAACCGCAACACCCATGGGGTGAAGGTTTTCTTCAAGAAAATCCGCAATCTGGGCAGTCAGCCTTTCCTGAAGCTGGGGTCTTTTTGCAAAGGAATCAACAATTCGTGCGAGCTTTGAAAGCCCGATAACCTTGCCGTTTGAGGGAATATAAGCAATGTGAGCCTTGCCCATAAAGGGGATAAGATGGTGCTCACACATAGAATAAAGCGGGATATCCCTTACGATAACCATCTCATCGTTGCCCGCTTCGTTAAAGAGCTTGAGATGCCTTTCGGGGTTGTCCTCAAGCCCCGAAAAAATTTCTTCATACATTCGGGCGACTCTTGCGGGCGTTTCAACAAGACCCTCTCTGTCGGGGTCCTCGCCGATGGCAATCAGAATTTCTCTGACAGCCGCCTCTATTCTTGCCTTGTCCATTTTTATGCCGCCTTTCAGTCAGTTTCAAGAATAACCGTCAGCAAAAGCTGATCGGGGGTTTTGTAATAAGATAAGCTGTCCGTTGAAAAACCAACGTTTGTTTTGCTTTTTGCGGATTTAAGAACATTATATATTCGTTCGCCGCCAATCAAATCGGAAACCGCTTTGTCATAGACTTTCTTGCTTCCGAAGCGAAGCTGAAGCGTATCTGAGCCGCTTTCGAGCTGTTGCGCAACAAGAGAAGCGAGCTTTTTTTCGCAGGAGCGGTCATAGGATGAAAAATATCTGCCCGTTTTGATATGGTAGTTTTCTTCTGTTGAATCGCAGCCGAAATCTCGCGAAATGTCGGTGTGGGTTGAGGCAATCATCTCATCGCTGATATTGAAATAGGCATATGCCGTGTAAGCTTTGCCGTCGCTGCTGACGGGGTCGTCCCATGTGCAGTCAAGATAGTAAAAATCGCCGTTTATTTTAACCGCATTCCACATATGGGGGACGTATTCGCCGTCAAACCCGCTGGAAATTCCGCTCACAACGGAGCTTTCGATGCCCGCCTTGTCAAAAAGAAGCTTCGCCGCCTTTGAATACCCCTCGCATGCCGCTTTGCCGTTGACAAGCGCGCCGTATGACGAGGAATAAACATGCTCGGACTCAATGATTTTATATTCGCAGTTTTCAATGATATAATCGTGGATTTCTTTTTCCGTCTGCCACTCATCGTCGGGGTTTGTTAGCGAAGAAATAACAGAGCTGCAAACGCTGTCAAGCTCCGCTTTTTGCGTTTCGTATTCCTCTTTGCCGATGATATATTCTATTGTGCAGTCGGTTGCAAGCAGGTGAGAGGTGAGGGTGCATTTTCTGCCAACAAAAAACAGGTCGGGGTTATCGCAGAGCAAGGCAGAAAAGACTCTGTTGAAGCTGTCGCCGCCGATGGCGGGAATGCTGACGGTTTCGGGCATGCCGTAAATTTCTGAAAGAATTTCGTTATATGCATGCTTTTCAATATCCTCAAGCCCGCTATAGCAATGCTTATACGGGCTGCCGATATCGGTGATTTCGGCAGGCTCGGTGTATTTCCATTTGTAATAGGGAAAAACAACGGAGCCAACGCAATGCAGGCAGATAACCGCGCAAACGGCAACCGCCGCCGCGGTAAAAAGAAAAGATAAAAGCTTTTTCATTTAGTTTTCCTTTCGGCATCAATCGCCGTCGGCAACCTCAAAATCTTCTGTCCTTAAGGCTTCAAAGCCGTTTTCGGTTAAAATTTTAATCGCTTTTTCCGCAGAGGAAAAATCAACGATGGTCAAATCCGTTTTAAGGGTGTTTGAAAGCTTTGAAAAAATGTTGGAGGCTCTGTTTGTGTATGCAGTGGTAAAAACGCTTTTGAAAATTTCAGTCAGGGCAGATGCCTGAAGAGAGCGGCCCTTTTCGCCGAGAGTTTCAAGATAGCGCATATATTTATAAAGGGTGTCACCCTTCATGTTTTGCCTGCCCTTTATCAGAATAAGCGTCATTCCGTTGCTTCTGTGCTCAACCTGCTCGGGCACGGTTATGTTAACGCCGCCGAAATAGTTAATCATTGTTTTAAAGCTGCTGTCGGTGGAGCCTATATAGCCGTCTATTTCTATGCCCGAAAGCTGCTCAACGGCGGCAACAAGCGCGTTTTCGCCCGAAACGGAATAAACATTTTCAAGGCTGGAGGATTTGCCGTTAACCGTTACAAAGGTTTCCGCAGGCACGGTGCGTACCGTAAGCTCGCGCTCGGGCATTTTAACATTAACGAGCCATGCAAAATGTATACCCTTTCTGTCGGAATCCGCACACCAGAAAAAATATGTTTTGTCTGCATGCACCTCGGGAATGCCCGTTTCGGTGACGGCGGTTGTTGTTTCCGTTTCCGCCTCACCGCTGACCGCGCTTTTAACATTAAAGTCATATTTATTTAGAATTGCAAGGCAGGATATTACAAGCACAATAAGAACGCAGGAGAAAAAGATTGTGAAAAAACGCTTTGTATCGCCCTTTGCGCTCTGCCTTTGCGTTTGGAACATGATATTTTTATTTCTCTTTGCCATAAAGAATCACCGAATTATTTAATAAGAATTGCCGCTGTTTCGCCCTCGATATAAAGCTCCCTGCCGCTGACCGTTCCGCCCGTGAGCGCCGTGTAGCCCTCCTCGGGCAAAACATAAACGATGGGGTGGTTGTTGCGGTTTGCAACCGTCATAATTCTTTCGCCCTCGCCGCATCTTTCATAAGCAACACAGCCGAGTGATGCTGAAACGGGAACAAAATCGCCCTTTGCAAAAGCCTTGTGTTCGCTGCGGATTTTGCCGAGCATGCGGTAATATTCCAAAAGAGCCGTGTCCTCTTTCCCCCACGGATAACAGCCTCTGTTGAACGGGTCCTCGCCGCCGTCAAGCCCCGCTTCGTCGCCGTAATATATGCAGGGTACGCCGGGCAGGGTGAACTGCATTGCCGCAACAAGGCGGAGCAGTTTTTTGCCGTATGCCGTCTGTTCTTCGGTCAGACCGCCTTTATAACGCCCGTCACAGCCGTTTCTGTAGCCGCCGAGGGTTGCAAGGCGGTTAAGAATGCGGCAGGTGTCGTGGGTGCCGATGTGATTCATAAGGCAGTCCACCGCGGGCTTGGGATAGTTTTCGCATATTTCGGAAATTTTGTCGTTAAAGCCCTCCGCAACGCCGCTTATCGCAAAGTCAACAATACAGTCCGCAAAAGGATAATTCATAACGGAGTCAAGCTGTGCGCCCTGAAGATAGCGGCGCCTTTGGCTGTAGCTGACCTTGTTGGATGCATCCTCCCACACCTCGCCGAGAATGTAGGCATCGGGCTTTTCGGCCTTGACAGCCGAGCGCAGGGCGTCCAGAAATTTGTCGGGCAGCTCGTCTGCAACATCAAGCCTCCAGCCGCTTGCGCCCGCCTTGAGCCATTTGCGCAAAATGCCGTTTTCGCCCGCGATATATTCGATATATCCGTCATTTTCCTCGTTGATTTCGGGCAGGATGTCAACGCCCCACCAGCTTTCGTAATCATCGGGAAAGCTTCTGAATTTATACCATTCATAATATGGTGAGGACTTGCTGTTGTATGCCCCATCCGTATCATATCTTTTTTCTTTGTTAAAATAAATGCTGTCGGAGCCGGTGTGGCTGAAAACGCCGTCCAAAACTATTTTAATTCCTTTCTTTTCCGCCGCCTTGCAGAGAGAGGAAAACTGCTTTTCCGTGCCCAGAAGCATATCGGTTTTTTCGTAGTTTGCCGTGTCATAGCGGTGGTTGGAATGCGCCTCAAAAATCGGGTTAAGGTATATGCAGCCCACTCCGAGGGATTCAAGATAGTCAAGCTTTTGCTCGATTCCCTTAAAATCGCCGCCGAAGAAATCGTATTTTGTTATTTTGCCGTCGCTGTCAGGCTCCCACATGGGCACGCCGCCCCAATCGGAGCGAAGCACTCTTTCAGCGGGTACATTTTTCTTTTTTGTTCCCGAAGCGTTAAAGCGGTCGGGGAAAATCTGATAAATAACCGAGCCTTTAATCCATTCGGGGGTGGTGAAATCCTTGGAATAAACGGTTAACTGGAAGCTTGTGCCGTCGGGTGAAATTCTGCCCGTGCCGCCGTCAAATTTTGTGATAACGCTGCTGCCGTCATTGCGGTAAACGGCGAAATGATACCAGTAAAGCCCGCATTTTTCGGGGGTGAAACTGACGGACCACCATTCCTCGTCACAGCCCTGCATGCATTCCCAGCTCATAGGATAAAGCTCTTTTTTGCCGCTGTCGTCTGTTAAAACAAGGCTTGCGCCCGTGCATGAAAAAGCGCGGGGCATAACTATTCTGAATGTTATTTTTTCACCCTCGCGCACAGCGCCGAAAGGGCTTTTATGATATTCCAAACGTGAGTTGTAGGGTATAAAATTCATTATATTGTTTCCTCGGATGTAATTTAAGTGAAAAATGAAGAGTGAAAAGTGAAGAGTTAAGGGTGGGCGTTGCCCACACCCATAATATATTCGGTCATATGCGGAGCCTATCCGAAACTTTTCACTTTATCAAGTTAAAGTGAAGGCTGATACGGTATTTCCGTTATCTTGACCAGCACATCGGTCAGGAAATAGCCCGTGCCGATGAGCGCGAGTATCCCCGCCGCAAGCAAAACGGCGGAAACAATTCTTTTTGCTCTTACCCGCTCCTCATAGCTCGGCCCCGTGCCGAAACGGGCGGCAAAGGCGGTTATGCTTTTGCGCTCGGAGGGTTTGAGCGTTTTTTCTATTTTGCCCTTTTCTATCATAAGATTATATTCACCTTAAATAAACAAATTAGTGTTGCTGAAGCCTGCAAAGGCAAGCGACAGCATGGCAACATAAAGAAACATTGCCGGAGTGCCCTTAAAAATTTCGGGGATATTCTTGTTTTCCTCCAAAATAACGGAGCCCTTGCTGATAATTGCCGCCGCAAGCACAAATGCAATGCCTGCGCCGATGCCCGAGCCGATGCTGTCCGCAAAGGAATAAGCCGCCGAATGGTTGATATATGGGATTGCAAGCACAAGCGTGTTGAGCGCGGCAATGCCGAGAGTGCCCAGCAGCTTGTCAGAGGCCTTGAAAACAAAGCGGAGAATAACCGCGGTCAGGATATAGACCAGAGCAAGCACGCCGCCGTAGATTGCCGCTCTTGCGGCATAGGTGACAACGGAAATGCCCGGAATTTCGTCAATAAGGCGGCAAAGCACGCTTGTTACAACCGAAAACCCCGAAATTGTTGCGGCAAATCTGCCGAAGGTGCCGGGCTTTGTTGAAACGCGGATAGCTTCGCTCATGCCAAGACCCGAGCTTAAAACAAGGTTTTGAACAAATACCGTGTAAAGGGCAGTCAAAAGCAAATCGGAAATTATTTTCATTGCTCATCCCCCTTTTCATCGTCAAACAGACCGAGGGATTTGAAAAACTCCTCAATATCGGTGTCGGCGGCATTTTTTATTTGATTTGTTTCTTCGGGCTGTGCGGGAGAGGCGAGGATGTCGTCAAAAATCTCAACCTCAACCGCTTCGGGCGCGGGATTTTCATGTTTTTCAACAAGCTTTGCCGCGGGCACGGCTTTTTCGGCATAATGCGGATATTTATACGCAATAAGCGCTTTGAGTGCCGCCGCCATGAAGCCGAGAAGGATAAGGCAGCCGAAGGGCAGGGTCAGTCCGCTGAAAACAACGGGCAAATCGAGCTTAACCCCCGCAAGGGAGCCGCTGCCGAAAATCTCTCTTAAAGTGCCCGCAAGGATGCAGACAAACGAGCCGCCGATGCCGACAGCCGCCGCGTCAAAAAATGCGAGCTTAACGCTGTTTTTAACTGCAAACTGTTCGCAGTGAACGGCGGTTACGGAGTTAATGGCTATCAACGGAAGATAAATTTTTATGCCGAGGCTTAAATCTATCAGAGTTTTTGCTTCAACAATCCAAAGCACGGGGCAGATAAGAATAAGACCTATAATCAGATAAAGCGCAACTCTGACCCATCGGGGCAGTTTTTTGAAAAATGCGCTTGCTATAACGCAGGTCAGAATAAGGTCGGCGCAAAGCGCAACGGAAAGCACCAGCGAGCCTGCGAGCGTTGTTGCCGCCGCAACAACGGGGCAAAGACCTACAAGCTGAATAAGCACGGGGTTGAAGATAACAGCGCCTTTAACGAACATATCTTTAAACGAAAGGTTATTATCCATTATTTTTCAGCCCCCTTTCTGAGGGAAACTGCTTTTTGGGAAAGCGCTTCAAATACGGAGTCGGCAACGGGGCGCAGTCCGTTTGCAAGAAGAACGGCAAAACAGACTGTTTCTTCATATGTGCCGAAGGCGCGCATAGCCATGCAGAAAACGCCGCACACCGCGCCGTAAATAACCCTGTTAATGCCGTTTTGCGGCAGGGTTGCGTGGTCGGTAACAATAAAAACTGCGGCAAACATCAGCGAGCCTGCCGAAAGCTCAAGAAAAATTCCGTCAAGAAGCGAGGCGTTGATTCTCGGGAAAACGGCGGCATAAAGCGCGCATGCGCCGAGGAAGCCTGCGGTTGCAAGCAGAGCCTTTCTTCTTCTCACAAAAAGATATGCACAGCAGCCAATCAAAAGAATAATACAGCCCGTGCCCATGGGACCTGCAACATTGCCCGTGATAATTTCAAAGGTGTTTGCGGCGTTAAGGTGAACGGAGTTGCCGTTTGTCAAAAGCGAGCCGAGCGAGCTTGAGCCGAGAAATTTTCCGCTCGGGTTGACATCATAGGTAAAAACAAGGTCTTTGAAGCATACGCTTACAAAGGCAAAGCCTGCCGCGGCGGGAACAAACGGGGCGTGAAGAGCGCCGCCGAACGGGATTTTGACTGCCACCACGGCGAAAGCCGCTGCAGCCGCGGGGATATAGAGCGGAACGCTTGCGGGCAACATCATTGCGATAACCGCGCCGATAACGATATTGCTCAAATCTTTTATGCGGAAGCTCTTGCCCAGAAGCGCGCATGCCGCAAAGTCGCTAATCAATGCGGTAACAACGCTCACAGCAAGCACGGAAAGCACCCTTGTGCCGTAATACCACAGCGCAACGATGCAGGGAGCAACGAGCATGATTATATAGTCGCCGAAAATCTGCGAGCTTTTAACCGTGTTTTGTTTCAAGGCTTTCACCTCTTAATTCCCATAATTTATTCATTGCATACCGCCGCCGAAAATCATATTATATTATAGCGAAGTAAAAGGAGGCAACGGCATGAAGATTAATTCCCCGACAGAGGATAAAATAATTGTTGACTTAACAGAGCAGGATATGCTCCGATTGGATATTACATATGAGGATATGGATTATTCCACAATAGAAACGCGCAGGGTTATCTGGACCCTGCTTGATGAGGCGGGGAAGACCCTCGGCAGAGAGCTTGACCCGTCGCGCAGAATGATAATTGAAGCCATGCCAAAAAGTGAGGGCGGCTGTGTTTTGAGCTTCACCATTCTCGACGGCAGAAAAAAGTATATGCCGAAAAAGCAGTTTCTGAAAAAGCAGAGCGAAACTCTTCTTTGCGAATTTAACGGAGCGGAGACTCTTTTGAAAGCCGCAGAATGTTTAAAAAAGCTTTGTGTCAATGTTAAAAGCAGTCTTTACGAAAACGGCGGAAAATACCGCCTGACCGTCAGCGGTGCGGAGGATATTCCGAAAATAAAAACCTGCTTGTCGGAATTCGGAAGCACCGAAAGCTGTGACGCGCTTTTGCGCGATTTTACAAAAGAGCATTGGCGCGAGCTTGCCGCGGAGAATGCGATTGAAAAGCTTGCTTAAGTGAAAAGTGAATAATGAAAGGTGAAAAGTTAATGGGCTGTGCCGCTTTTTATATTCGGATGTGGGCAGAGCCTACCCGAAACTCTTCACTCGTCACTTTTAACTCTTCATTCGGAAAATGCCTTTTCCGCAAGACTTCTTAAATCAGCAATGGCTTTTGATGCATCTGCCGCGCCGAAAACCGCGCTGCCTGCAACAAAAACATTTGCGCCTGCAGCGGCGGCGGTTTCAACGGTTTTTTCGTTTATTCCGCCGTCAACCTGAATATCAACCGAAAGACCTCTGCGCTCGATTTCCTTACGCAGGGTCTTTATTTTTTGCATTGTTTCGGGCATGAATGACTGCCCGCCGAAGCCCGGCTCAACCGTCATTACAAGCACCATTGAGAGCTTGTCGAGCAGGGGGAAAACTTCTTCTGCGGCGGTTTTGGGCTTTATGCTTACACCCGCCTTGCAGCCGCAGGCAATAATTTTGTCAACCGTTTCGGCGGCGGGAGAGGAGCTTTCAACATGAAATGTTATTATATCCGCGCCCGCGTTTTTGAAATCTTCAATATATTTTAACGGCTCATCAATCATAAGATGAACGTCGAAAATCAGCTTTGTTTTGTTTCTGATGCTTTTGATTACGGGCGCACCGAAGGTGATGTTGGGCACAAAGCGGCCGTCCATAACATCAAGGTGAAGATAATCGGCACCGCTTGCTTCCATTCTTGCGGCTTCCGCGCCGAGGGCGGAAAAATCGCTTGCAAGCACCGACGGAGAAATTTTAATCATGATAACATTCACCCCATTATAAATAATTATAATCATCTTATTATAACAGCTTTTAACCGCAAGGTCAATAATTTATGGCTTTGTTTACACAATATTAATGCAGTTGCAAAAAACACAAATATATGGTAATATATATTTCACAGATGAAAGGAGACTTAACTATGATAGGTTTAGGCAAATGGGCTTGCAGCGTTAACACAATGTTTTTTTCAGGCGAAGTAAAAATCAGGGTTTTCGATAATAACGGAAGCTACGGATTTGAGCTTGATATCCCCGATGTTCAGGTTCCCGATATCGACATTAAGGAGATTAAAGAGGACGGCGACACACTTGAAGCGGTTGTTCAGACAAGCCTGCTTCCCGGCAAGGATATTGAATTGACCATCAACTTTGACGGTGACGAGTTTGACGGCTTCCTCAAAATCCCGTTCCTCGGCAAGGTTAAATTCAAGGACGGTCACAGAATAGCTGAATAATTGAACAAAAAAATCACGGGGGGCACCTTTTAGGTGCCTCCCGTGTTTTTGTTAAGAAAATTTAATTATGCTGCAACTTCAGCTTCGCCGAGAGCTTCTGTTACGAAAGCAACGATTTTCTCGAAGATGGGCTTAATCTTTTCAACAAGACCGCCGATATCGATGCCCTTAACAGCGCCAACAACCTTGCCGCCGAGGTCTGCCCAGTCGATGCCCTTAACAACGTCAACAAGCTTGTCAACGAGAGTAGCAACGGGAACCTTGTCACCGATAGCTGTTGTTACCTTGCATTCGCTTTCCTTGTGAGCTGCATATTCAGCCTGTGTGCCGTAGTCTGCGCCGCAGAATTCGCATTTGCCTGCGCCCTTGGGGCAGTTAGCCTGGTGAGCTTCAAGGTTTTCGTTTGCGATGTTGCCCTTGCAGTATGCGCAGGGTTCAAATGCAACAAGGCAGCCGCCTGAAACGTGCTTGTTGTACTCTGCAAGAGAGGGAAGAACTTCGTAGCATGTGTCGCAAGTGAGGTTTTCTACGCCTGCGAATGCAACTGTTGTTGCGGAAAGTGCGAAAATGAGTGCGAAGAGAACTGCTAAAAACTTTTTCATTTTAAGGTCTGTCCTTTCATATTTTGCTTTTGCCGTGATGCTTCACAGCATTAAAGTCAGTTAATAATAGCACTTTATGTTTAATATGTCAACATTTTTATTTGTTTTTAACAAAATTTTAAAGGTTTTATTAAAAATAAAGGTTTTATTAAAAAACAAATGAAAAAATGCGGTTAAATCCGTCGCTGATTGCCTTGAGAATAATGTTCATGATAACAACGGGCAGCTCGGAATAGCCGTTTGCGCCGAAATTGTCATAGAGCCAAAGGCTGGCATCGGTGAAGAATGTTGAGGGCTCTTCCTCCTCCTCAGCAGACATTTTGCCAATCTTGACAAGAATGTTTCTGAGTCTGGCTTCAATCATTTCCTGCTGGCCGTCATAAGCAACCGTGCCGTAAGCGAAAGCTTTTGCTTCCTCTAAAGCAGCTGTGAGCTCAGCGGCATCCTCCGCGCTGAGGGTTGAAACATCAACCGACTCGGCGGTGGGGATATAGTGGTTTTTAAGTGCTCTCGGGTCTCTGTGGCCGTTGAACTGCGGGAAATCTTCTGTTGAATAAACATCCTTGATATCATCGGTTGCAAGAAGTTTTGTTGCAAGAGCGATTATTGCATCGTTTCTTGCGGTCTGTTCATGATTCTGACCGTCGAAATAGAAGGTTGTGTCGGGAAGAAGACCTGTTGAAGCGTCAACAACATTGTCGGGCGAAATGTGGTTATGGGTGGGGTCGGAGCAGTTTGCGCTTGTGTTAGCCTGCTTATAGCCCTCGGGAAGAGTTTCGCCTACAAGAGCGGAATGAACGCCCATTGCTGTTGAGGAAAGGTGGATAACGCCGTCTGCGTTGTCGTCGTTCCAGGAGTTGCCAATCTGATAAAGGGGTGCATCGTAGTCAACGATGTTATAAACCTTAACGCCGTTGTCAACAAGGCGCTGGATGTTGTCAAGAGAATTGACCTGAGCCTGATAGAATTTGTCTGTCTGCTTTTTGATTTCGGGCTTTGGGCCGAGAAGAGCGGCAGAAGCCTCGGGGTAATATTCCTTCGGGCAAAGACCCCACAGGCAGGTTATGTTTGCCGCAACATCCTCAACAAGGCAGTTTGCAACATTGTTGAGAACATTGAGAAGAACCTGGTCGGGGAGGATTCTTGCGATAACCTCAATCATTCTTGCATCTTCTTCGTCCATAAGAGTTTCAAGGAAGCCGTTGTAGAGAAAGTCTTTGTCAAGGAAAGCAAGATTCTTTGTGTAAAGGTCGCCTACGATTGTTGAGCCGTTGAGGGCGGGAACAATGTAAACAACCTTGTTAAGGTCGTTTACAACCTCGGGGTAATACTGGAGAAGTCCGTTTGCGATAGAGCCGCCCATGCTGATGGGAACGATGTTTACTTTGTCATGACCGGTTTCAGCCTTAACCATCTGAATGAACTGATAAAGCTCGTTTACAATGTCAAGGTTGTTGCCGAAGGAGTTGTAAGCAAAGTAATAGAGGTGGTCCTCGCCTACGATTTCCGAATAAGCCTGGAGAGGAATGTTGTCATAAATTTCTTCTTTTTCGTATTCGCTGCATTCGGCAACGGAATAGGGGTATTTTTCAACCTCAATGTTGCCTGTGTTTTTGCCGTTTTCGTCACACATGTTAACGGCAAAGCTGTCAACAACAACATCGCAGAGAGCATCGGAAAGGCCGAAATCCATTTGAGTTATAAGTGTAAGGAGAGCGGGAACGAGAACGGTTTTAACGATTGAGCCAACATTGAAATAGGCGGGGAAGCAGTTGATGCGCTCGCCGTCGGCATCAAGAAGATAGTCGCCGTTTTCGTCAAGCGCCCACACATTGGACTGGCCTATGCCGGGCACAACGATTGAGGGGCAGGTGCCGCAGTTGCCGCCGCATTCGGTTTTGACCGCAGCGGATGCACCTATTGCACACATTGAGAAAATAAGGGAGAGTGCAAGGATAAAAGATAAAACTTTTTTCATTATTAATTCACCTTACCGATTAGAATGATGCTTTTATGGGGGACAGGATAAAATCGAAGATTTTGTCGATTGTGATTCCGGGCATTTCGGAGAAGCCGTTTGTACCGAAACATTCATAAAGGAAATCGCTCAGCTTTGTGAAGAAGCCGCCTTCGTCTGCGGGAGCCGGCTCAACTTTATGGAACTGAGGCATTTCGGGGTCAGAGAAAACATCCTTCATTTCATCGCCTTCAAGAAGCTTTATTGCGAACTTGAGAACGGTGTCGTTCATTGCGGTCTGTTCGTGCTTCTGACCTTTAATAAAGATGGTTGTGTCGGCAAGCATGGTTGTGGATGCGTCAATAACTCTGTCGGGAGAAATGTGGTTGTGGTCGGGGTTTTTGCAGAAAGTGTTTTGCTGAACATAATTTTCGGGAAGGGTTTCGCCGACATTTGCGGCATAAACGCCCATTGCGGTTGAATCAAGCTGAATGATGCCGTCTGCATTTTCGATATCGTATGAATAGCCGACACCGTACATCTGAACATCATATTCAGCAACATTGAATACCTGAACACCCTTGTCGAGAAGCTTCTGAATGTTTTTATCGGAATTGAGCTGAGCACGATAATACATATCCGTCTGCTTTTTGATTTCGGGTCTGTCTGCAAGATGTTTTTCCGCGGCGGAAAGATAGTCGCGTGATGGGCACATTGCCCACATGCTTGTGCTGGTGGTCATAACATCTTTAACAAGAAGGCCTGCTGCTTCGGTGAGAGCATTCATGATTATCTCGTCGGGGAGAATTCTGAGAACAACCTCAATCAATGAAGCGGTTTCGCTGTCAAAGAAGGTTGAAAGGAAACCGTCGTAAAGCACGTCTGCATCAAGGAATCTGATTCTGTCATTGAAAACATCGCCTATGATTGTTGAACCGTCAAGGCAGGGAACAATGCCGATAACCTTGTGCAAATCATCCATAACCTCGGGGTAATACTCAAGAAGGCTGTTAAAGATGGTTCCTCCCTGGCTGATGGGTGAAATGATAATCTTGTCGTGACCGGTCTGCTCTTTTACCATCTGAATATAATCATAAAGCTCCTTAGCAAGGTCAAGGTTGTTGCCGAATGAATTGTATCCAAAGTAATAGAGGTGGTCTTCGGGATAAAGCTCGGAACCGATTCTGTTAAGAGGAACATGATGATAGCAGGCTTCTTTTTCTTCCTCTGTGCAGTCTGCGAGCGAACGCAGATATTTTTCGGTGCGAACTCTGTCGGAGGGCTTTGCGTTGCTGTCGCATGCATTAACGCCGAAGCTGTCGGCAATTATTTTGGTAACAGCCTCGGTGAAGCCGATGTCCTTCTGTGTTGCAACAGAAAGAAGAAGAGGACCGATTGCGGTTTTGATAACCTCACCTATCTGAAAATATGCGGGGAAAGCAGCGGTTTTGTTGCCGTCGCCATCAACGATAAACTCGCCGTTTTCGTCAAGCAACCAGTTGTTGGATTGACCGAGACCGGGAACGATTACCGTAGGATAATATTCACAGTCTCCGTTGTTGCACACATTGTTGTCGTTCCATGCCGACTCCCCGGATGCCGAGGAGCCGAGGGCAAAAACCGAAAACATAAGAGAGAATGCAAGAATAAACGATATAGCCTTTTTCATTTGCTCATTCTCCTTCAGATTTTATTTAAAGATTCCGACAACGCCGTTAACAAGGCGGCGTGCGGGGGAAAGAATCCAGTCAACGAGGCTGCCGCCGCCAAGCCAGTCAACAAGGAATTTGCTGGTGCCTTCCAAGGCATCTGCAAGAAGATTGTCGAAGAATGTGGGCTCTTCGGGGTATGTATACATGCCGTGCTTTGCAAGGATTGCGTTGAGTCTGTCCTCTGCCGCCTTAACAGCCTCGGCGTCAACAACGGAAGCGGCAAGAACTTTTTCGCCCTGCTTGATTGCAGCTTCAAGCTCTGCCTTATCCTCTGCGGAAAGAGTGATTTCGCCCTTTGCATCGTCTTCAAGAAGCTTCTTTGCATCGGGGATTCTCCAGCGGCGGATATATTTGGAGTTGCAGCTGTAGTTGAACTGGGGATATGTTTCGGGGTCGTCGTTAACGCTTGAAACTCTGTCCATAAGGATTGAGCCTACAAGGTTAAGAACAACATCGTTGTTGCCAACCTCGTGATGCTGGTCAAGGAAAATCCAAGTGTTTTCGGGAAGAACCGATGTCGAAACGTCAACCTTATTATCGGGTGAAATGTGCTTGTGGTTTTTGTTGGTGCAGTGAGTGTTCTTTTCGTAGCTGATATTGTCAAGGGTCTTGCCTGCAGGCGCGCCTGTTGCGCCGAGGGTTGTTGAAGCAAGGTTGATGATACCGTCTGTGTTGTAGCTGTGGGCGGATTCAACGATGCCGAAGAAGGTGTAATCCTGCTCGCCGAAGGAAAGGTTTGCGCCTGCAATGGAGTTAACCTCAACGCCGTCTGCAACGGCATCAAGAATGTTATCCTTGAGGTTGACTCTTGCCTTCTGGAAGCGGTCAGTCTTTTCCTTGAGAACGGACTTGTCGCCAAGATATTTTGCCGCAAGAGCCTCGTATCTGTATGAGGGAACCATTGCCCAAATCTGCGGGCAGTTAATCATTATTGTATCAAGAATTCCGCTGATTGCGCCGGTGAGGATTGCATCAACGCCGGAGCGGGGGATAATGTGAAGCACGCTGTTGATAAGATAGCCGAGAGAAGCGTCGTCACCGAGAATGGGGGGAATGAATTCGTGATATAAGAATTCATCATCAAGGTTCCACTTTCTTTCCATCATGTCGGCAACGATGTCTGTGCCGTCAAGGCAGGCAACAACATTGATGATTTCGTCGATGTCTTCGTGACCGTATTCGTCAATATAAGCTGTAAGAATTGTGCCGCCGAGCGAAACGGGAAGAAGAGTAACCTTGTCGTGGCCGGTCTGCTTTTTAACCATGTCGATGTATTCGTCAAGCTCTTTTGCCGAGTTCATCGGGTCGCCGACAAGATTGAAGGTGTAAAGATAGATGTGGTCGCCGCCGTATTCCTTTTCAATGGACTGAAGAGGAATCATTGTGTAGAGCCAATCCTTGTCATCTTCGTTCATTTCGGAAATGGGGTAATTCCATCTCTGGGTCTTAAGATTGTTGACATGGTTGCCTTCGTCGTCGCATTTCTGAACCCAGAAAGCAGCGCTTGCGGTTTCGTAAGCTGCCTGCTCAAGGCCGATTGAATGCTGGGTAACAAGGGTTGCAAGAAGGCTGAGAATGATTTTGGGAAGAGTTCCCCAAAGCTTGCTTAATTCGAGAATAAGCAGGGTGCCTCCAACCTCGTTGCCGTCAGCGTCGAGATAGGGTGTGTCATCTTCATTGTAAAGATGGGTGGGTGAATGGTTGATGCCGGGGAGGATAACAACGGGCGAATGGTCGCAGTTACCGCCGCAGTTTGTTTTGGTCTCCGCAGCAAAAGCGCCGGTGGCGCCGACTGATACGAGCATTGCCGCGCAAAGTACGAGGGCAAGTACTCTTTTGATGCCTTTTTTCATTTCAGGTGCACTCTCCTTTTTAAAGATAAAGATATATTATCATATAATTTATACAATTTCAACAACAATTAGCAAAAAAGTGGGAAATTATTGACGGAAGGTTTTGAGGGTGGTATTATTGATTGCAACGGAGGATAAAAGTATGATTAAAAACATAATTTTTGATATGGGCGGGGTTTTGATTGATTACAACCCCGAAAAAACACTTTACGGCTTGTTTGACAGGCAGACTGCCGATATTCTTCTGCGCGAAATATTCAGAAATCCCATATGGGCGGATAAGGACAGAGGAATAATTTCACCCGAGGAAATAATGGCGCAAAAGCGTGACGCAATACCTGCCGAGGTGTTTGAAAAGGTGAGCGAAATGGTGGATAATTTTTATCCCTATATGCCGCCGTTTGAAAAAATGCACGGTTTGGTGAAACAGCTCAAGGAAAACGGCTACGGAATTTATCTTCTTTCCAACGCTTCGTCGGATTTTCATGAGAGAAGAAAGGATATACCCGCTCTTGCGCTGTTTGACGGAGTGGTTGTTTCTGCGGATTATAAGCTGCTCAAGCCCGAAAAGGAAATATATCTAACCTTGTTTGAAAAATTCGGGCTGAAGCCTGAGGAATGCTTCTTTATCGACGATGTTCAGGCGAATATTGACGGCGCAAAGATGGCGGGAATGGACGGTCACTGCTACGCTCACGGCGACGTTGAAATCCTCAAAAAAGCACTCGCCGAAAAGGGCGTTGAGATGTAAAACGAAAGCACCCGCCGTCGGCAGGTGCTTTTTATGTTTATTTGCGGTTGTATGCTGTCAGCGTAAAATCCTTGATATCCACCGTACAGTCATAATTGCCGTGGATTTCAAAGCCGATGTTTGTGCCGCCGAAGTAAAAATCCTCCGCGGCAACCGTTTCGCCAAAGGTGTTTGCTTCGTTCGCTTTATTTATCGCGTCTGCAATGTACGGCGCAAGGTCAAGCTCAACATGCACCCATTCATCGGAAACATAGGGCTTGCCGTTTCTGAAAAGCGACCTGCCCTCAAAGCCGAAGGTGTCCTTTGTTGAAAGGGAATAAATCATCTGACCGCTGCCCTTGTCGAGCGCCCAGTATTCGTCCTGATAACCTCTGCTGTCGAAAAGGTTAACGCCGAACCATATGAATTTGTCGCCCTCGGTGCCGCACATATAGAAATATGCAAGGTACTGCGCGGCGTTTATGCCCTCGCTGTTGGTTGTGTCAACAAAATCGGAAAGCCTGATATCAAGCGATAAAATCATTCTGTCGGCAGAGCAATTATAAAAACTGCGGTCAGCTTCAGAGAGTGCGCCGTAGTTCACAATCGGTGACTGCTCAAGCAAAAGATGGGGCCAGCCGTCCTCGCCCGCGGGGCTGCCGTTATAGATGTTTGCCGCGTTCAGGCGCATGGAAACGGAGCGGTCAGCGGGGTTATATTTAACGGTTTTCGAAACGCCGTCGGTTATTGTATAAATGTCGCTTTCCTTGCGGTCCGCCCAAAGGCAGTCGCCGCCGTTCCATTGAGCAATCATCCACGAGGGTGCGCCCTCGCTTTCGGGATAGGTGAAATTGCCGAGCTTGACCGATGTGTTGTTTGCCGTTTGCTGCGACAAAACGGAAAATCCGTTTTTGAACTCGGTGTCATTGAAAAGCTGTTTTGAGTCATATCGCGCAAAAGGAAGCCCCAGCGCAGACGAA
>JAZSGU010000059.1:0-19126 GCA_045532895.1 Acutalibacteraceae bacterium
AACACCAACCGTACATTGGCATAAAATCGGTGTAAATTCTCCAACCAAACCGACAGAAAATCCATATGGGTGGCACTCACGCACGGTTTCGGGTATTCTTGAAAAATACGAATATGCAGGTCATATGGTGAATTTCAGAACCCGTAAACAATCTTACAAAAACAACAAGAAGATTGCAAACCCACCCGAAATGTGGAAAGTTTTCAGAAACAAGATTTAAAATGCTTTCTGATGATTACGAAACAGAGCAAACCGAACTGAAAGAAAAAAACGAGTTGTTAAACAAAGAAATTCAGAAATTCCAAGAAAAGACGGATAACGTTGAAAAATTTATCCGCACAGCAAAAAAATATGTCGGCATAGAAGAACTGACACCTGTTATACTGAACGATATGGTGAAAGCTGTTTATGTGCATAAAACCGATAAATCATCAGGTAAAAGAGTGCAGAAAGTTATAATCAGTTACAACTATGCAGGCATATTACCAAACGAATTATTAAATAAGTTTTACAGCAGATGCACACAAAAAGAAACGGCATAACCGAAGTTATACCGTTTCAAAATGCTTATGCTGTCATATCGGAAGGCGGCTAAAACAGCCCCTTTTGTGTTTATATTATTACAATATTTCTATGCCGTAATCCTTGCATTCCTCAAGCATTTCCTGCGGCCAGACCGAAGCCTGAACTTCGCCGATGTGTGCCTTGCGGAGGAAAAACATGCATATTCTGGATTGACCGATGCCGCCGCCGATTGAATACGGAAGCTCGCCGTTGAGCAAAGACTTGTGGAAAGGCAATTCCTTTCTTTCGGGGCAGCCTCTTATTTCAAGCTGTCTTGTGAGAGCCTCTTCGTCAACTCTGATGCCCATTGATGAAAGCTCAAAGGCAATGTCAAGCACGGGGTAATAAACAACTATGTCGCCGTTAAGCTCCCAGTCGTCATAGTCGGGCGCTCTGCCGTCGTGGATTTTGCCGCTGTTAAGGGTGCCGCCGATTTTCATAATGAAAACAGCTTTCTTTTCCCTCGCAATGCGGTTTTCCCTCTCCTTGGGAGTGAGGTCGGGATACATGTCCTCAAGCTCCTGCGTGGTAACAAATGTTATCTTGTCGGGCAGAAAGTGGCGCTCCACAAAAGCATAGTCGTCCGATATGTAACGCTCGGTGTGCTTGAGCGCTCTGTAAATTGCCTTAACTGCATCCTTGAGGGTTTCTTCTGTTCTGTCTGCCTTGTCGATGTGCTTTTCCCAATCCCATTGGTCAACAAAGACAGAGTGAATATTGTCCGTGTCTTCGTCGCGGCGGATTGCGTTCATGTCGGTGTAAAGTCCTTCGCCCGCCTCAAAGCCGTATTGTTTGAGGGCAAGCCTTTTCCACTTGGCGAGCGATTGCACTATTTCAACATCGCCCGATTCAATGCCCTTTATATCAAATCTGACGGGGCGCTCAACGCCGTTAAGAGTATCGTTAAGACCCGAGTTGGAGTCAACAAACAACGGTGCGGAAACCCTTGTTAAGTTAAGCTGAATGGCAAGGTCCCTTTCAAAGAAATCTTTAACCTTTTTGATTGCAAGCTGTGTCTGGCGCTTGTTAAGAAGCGATTTATAGCCATCGGGCACATAAAGCTTATACATAAGCAAAACTCCTTTTGAATAACATACAAAATTAGTATATCATTATATTTTTTCCATTTCAAGTAAATTTGTTATATTTTATTTCAATGTTTTAAAATATTGACACTTAATTTGAATAGATATATAATATATTAGTATTTAAATTATGAAAAGGTGCGAAATGAAAAAATATTTCAGACGAACATGGGTTGAAATAAACCTTGATGCATTAAAACATAATTATGAAGCTATTGAAAGCCGCCTTTCACCCGGATGCGAAATAATGGCGGTTGTTAAAGCGGATGCTTACGGTCACGGCGTTGAAAACTCCGTTAAGGAATTTTCTGCCTGCGGCTGCCGCCGATTCGCCGTTTCCAATTTGGAGGAGGCATATCAGGTGCGCTCGGTCAATGCCGATTGCTCAATCCTCATTCTCGGCTACACTCCGCCCGAATACGCCGAATCGCTTGCGGTCAACAATATTTCTCAGGCTGTTTTCGACAGCGAGTATGCCGCCCGACTTTCCGAATACGCACAAAAAAGCGGCGTGCAGGTGAGCATTCACATAAAGGTTGACACGGGCATGAGCCGCCTTGGCTTTGTCTATCACGACGACATGGAGGATTCCGCCGCCGTTGACGAAATTGCCGATGCCTGCAGACTGCCTGCGCTTTATCCTGAGGGAATCTTCACTCATTTCGCTTCCGCAGACGAAGAAAACGGCAGAGTTTTCACCACCCTGCAATACACCTTGTTTACCAATCTTATAAAAGCACTTGAATTTGAGGGAATAAGCTTCCCTCTGCACCATTGCTGCAACTCCGCCGCAACGGTGCTTTATCCCGAAATGCACATGAATCTTGTGCGCCCGGGCATTATCCTCTACGGGCTTATGCCGTCGGGTTTTCTTGATGGTGAAATCAATCTTCAGCCCGCGTTGAAGATGAAAACGGTTGTTTCAATGGTTAAAACCATTCCTGCAGGCACTCCCGTCAGCTACGGACGCACCTATTCCGCCGAAAAGGATATTAAAATCGCAACCGTACCTATCGGTTATGCAGACGGATACATGCGCTCCCTTTCAGGCAACGCGCAAATGAAAATCGGCGACACGCTTGTGCCCGTTGTGGGCAGAATTTGCATGGACCAATGTATGCTTGATGTTTCCGAAATAGAGGATATTTCCGAGGGTGCAACGGTTACTGTTTTTGACAGCAAGCCTTCAAGCCCGCTGTCGGTTGCCGCGCTTGCCCAAAAGGCGTCTACGATAAACTATGAGCTTATCTGCGGCATTAACAAGCGCGTGCCGAGAGTTTACAGACGTCAGAAAGAAATTGAAGCAATCGCAGACTATATGAAATAATAAAAAGAGCGGTTTGCAGGGGTAATCCTTTGCAGACCGCTTTTACTTGTTATATTCTTTCTTTCATTTTTTCAAGAACAGAATACGGGATTTTCATATTGCCGAGCCCCGTGCCGATGCTGATATGCGGCTTCATTGCGGCGTGGAAATCCGAGCCGCCCGATATCATAAGACCAAGCTCATTTGCCAAAGCCTGATATTTTGCCTGCATTTCAGGTGTGTAGTCGGTATAATATCCCTCGAGTCCGCAAAGTCCGTAGCCTTTAAGCTCAAGCAGGAAATCGCGCAATTCATCATCGGGAAGCTTCGTCAGATGGGGGTGGGCAAGAAAAGAAATTCCGCTGCATTTTGCAATAAGCTCAACGGCATCGCGCGCGGTGAGCCGCTGTTTTTCGCAATAGGCATATTTGCCCACGGACATGTATTTATCGAAGCCTTCCTTGACGGACTGTGTGTAGCCCTTGTCCATAAGCACGCGGGCAAAATGCGCTCTGCCCACAAAATTATTCGGAGCAAGAGCACGCACTTCTTCCAAAGTAATATCGAAACCAAGCTCGTTAAGCCGAGCGGTTGTTACATGGTTGCGTTCTATTCTCAAATCAACAACCTCTTTAAGCATCTGCTTCAAATCAGGGTTGTTATAATCAATGAAATATCCGAGAATATGTGTTTCGGTTTTAGACTGAACGGAAAATTCAATGGCGGGGATAACCTCAACGCCGATTTTTTTGCCCTCTGCAATGGCTTCGGGCAAGCCGTCAACCGTGTCGTGGTCGGTGAGAGCGATTGCGGCAAGCCCCGCTTTTTTTGCTTCGCGCACAACCTCGGCGGGGGTCATCGAGCCGTCAGATTTGAGGGAATGGGTGTGCAAGTCAATATATTTTTCCATTTTAAAATATCCTTTTATGTGTTTTATGCAGACCAACACGGTTCGCCCCTATATTTTAGAGTTCAGCTGCGGTTTTGTCAATCATCTCTTGTTCATTTCTCCACAAATATTTACTGTTATTTCAATAATATTTACATTGATATTGCAGAAAAACCGTGATATAATTATTCTGTAAAAGAATGCCGTTCAATTAAGGCGCAGGAGGTAAAAACCCATGAAAATGTCATTTCGCTGGTATGGCGAGTCTGACCCGATTTCGCTCGAATATATCCGCCAGATTCCTAATATGAGAAGCATCGTCAGCGCGGTTTACGATGTTAAGCCCGGTGAGGTATGGCCCGAAGAAAGCCTTGCAAAAATGAAAAAGCAGTGCGAGGATAACGGGCTTGTTTTTGACGTTGTTGAGTCAATCCCCGTTCATGAGGATATCAAGCTCGGCAGGGGTGAGGTTGACAAGCTTATCGATGTTTACTGCGAAAACATCCGCCGCTGTGCAAAATACGGCGTTAAGTGCGTAACATATAATTTTATGCCCGTTTTCGACTGGACACGCACCCAGCTTGACAAAAAGGCTCCCGACGGCTCAACAAGCCTTGTTATGTATTGGGAGCAGATGAAGGGTCTTGACCCATTGAAGGACGATATTCACCTGCCCGGCTGGGATTCAAGCTATACTCAGGATGAGGTCAGAGAGCTTATCAATGCTTACGGCGAAATCGGTGAAGAGGGTCTGTGGGCTAACCTTGAACGCTTCCTTAAAAAGGTTATTCCCGTTGCAGAGGAATGCGATGTGCGCATGGCAATCCACCCCGATGACCCCCCGTATCCCATTTTCGGCTTGCCCAGAATCATCACCAACGAGGCAAATCTTGACAGAATGCTTGCTATCGTTGACAGCCCCGCAAACAGCCTTTGCCTTTGCACAGGCTCGCTCGGCTGCGCAGCGTCAAACGATGTTGTTGCAATGGTTCGTAAATACAGCGCGATGGACAGAATCGCCTTTATGCACATGAGAAATATCCTCATCATGTCTGACGGCAGCTTTGAGGAAAGCGGCCACCTTTCAACCTGCGGCAGCCTTGATATGTATGAGATTACAAAGGCTCTTGTTGAAACGGGCTTTGACGGCTATGTCAGACCCGACCACGGAAGAATGGTATGGGGCGAAACCGGCAAGCCCGGCTACGGACTTTATGACCGCGCACTCGGTGCAACCTATATTAACGGACTTTTTGAGGCTTGCGAGAAAGCAATTCGCAATGCTTAATGCGCAATTCACAATTTAAGGCAGGGGCGGATATTATCCGCCCGAAAATCAAACGAAATTCTAAACGGGCGATTCGTGAATCGCCCCTACGTTAAAAATTCGAATTAGCATGTAGGGGACGGCGTCCTCGACGTCCCGTGTATAATCGGTCATAGGCGGAGCCTATCCGAAACTTTTTACTATTCACTTTTCATTTTTCACTTAAAAGGGTCGATGTGGGCATCGCCCCCTACTATCATACGGAGGAATGTGTAATGAAC
Source organism: Acutalibacteraceae bacterium (assembly GCA_045532895.1). Lineage (GTDB taxonomy): Bacteria > Bacillota > Clostridia > Oscillospirales > Acutalibacteraceae > CAG-177. The sequence continues at coordinate 5,393 of JAZSGU010000059.1, forward strand.
GCTATTTCAGAAAAAATAATGTCAATCGGCGTTGTGCCGGTAATAAAGCTCAACAATCCCGAAAGGGATTCTGTTGCTCTTGCCAAGGCTCTTGTTGAGGGCGGTGTTCCCGTTGCGGAGGTAACCTTCCGTGCGGCGGGTGCAGCAACCGCAATCAAGCTCATGAGCGAAAACGTGCCCGAAATGCTTGTTGGCGCAGGCACCGTTCTCACAACCGCGCAGGTTGACGAAGCAATCGCAGCGGGCGCAAAGTTCATCGTAACTCCCGGTCTTGACGAAGAAATCGTTAAGTATTGTCAGAGCAAGAATGTGCCCATCTATGCGGGCTGCACAACCCCCACAGATTACCACACAGCCTACAGACTCGGTCTTGATGTGCTCAAATTCTTCCCCGCAGAGCAGAGCGGCGGTCTTGCAAAAATCAAGGCAATGAGCGCACCGTTCCCGATGTTCAAGGTTATGCCCACGGGCGGCATTTCGCTCAAAAACCTCGGTGAATACCTTTCATGCCCCGTTATCGCGGCATGCGGCGGCTCATACATGGTAACAGCCGACCTTATCGACAATCAGAAATGGGACGAGATAATCGACCTTTGCAAGCAGTCGGTTGAAATTGTTAAGGAGGCAAGAAAATAATGGCAAAAGTTGTTACATTCGGTGAAATTATGCTTCGCCTTGCACCCAACGGATATTACCGTTTCTTTCAGGATGACCAGCTTCAGGCTACCTTCGGCGGCGGCGAGGCAAATGTTGCCGTTTCTCTTGCAAACTACGGCATGGAGTCTGTTTATGTTACAAAGCTCCCCGCTCATGCGATAGGTCAGGCGGCGGTTAATTCGCTTCGCTATTTTGGCGTTGACACAAGCAAGATTGTTCGCGGCGGCGACAGAGTAGGCATTTATTTCCTTGAAAAGGGTGCTTCACAAAGAGGAAGCGTTTGCATTTATGACCGCGCACATTCCGCAATTCAGGAGGCAGACCCCGCCGATTTCGACTGGGATGCAATCTTCGACGGCGCGGATTGGTTCCACTTCACGGGAATTACTCCCGCATTGGGCGCAAACCTTGTTGAGATTTGCAAGCAGGCGTGCATCGCTGCAAAGGCAAAGGGAATCAAGATTTCCTGTGACCTTAACTACCGCGGCAAGCTCTGGACAAGAGCCGAAGCAAGAGAGGCTATGAGCGAGCTTTGCAAATATGTTGACATTTGCATTTCCAACGAAGAGGATGCAAAGGACGTTTTCGGCATTGAAGCGGAAAATACTGATATTTACGGCGGCAAGCTCAACAAAGAGGGCTACAAATCCGTTGCAAAACAGCTTGCGGACAAGTTCGGCTTTGAAAAGGTTGCAATCACTTTGCGCACCTCTATTTCTGCCAGCGACAATGACTGGGCAGGCATGCTTTATGACGGCGAGAACTATTGCTTCTCAAAGGAATATCACCTGCGCATAGTTGACAGAGTCGGCGGGGGCGACAGCTTTGGCGGCGGACTTATTTACGCTCTTTTGAGCGGCAAGGATACACAGGGCGCAATCGAATTTGCAGTTGCTGCATCCGCTCTCAAGCACTCCATTGAGGGTGACTTCAACAGAATCGGCGTTGCAGAGGTTGAAAAGCTTGCGGGCGGCGACGGCTCAGGAAGAGTTCAGCGATAATGTTCATCAAACGTTTACACGCAATGCTTGATTTCGGGTGAATGTTATGATAGAATTGCGTTTATGAATATGATTATAAAAGAAAAAATCAAAAAATCGGTTGCGGTTTTGCTTTGTGTGCTGTCGGCTTTGGCGTTTTCTGCCTGCTCGTCGGGCGGGAGGGGGAGTGAAAACCCCGTTCAGACAACCTCAAATGTTGTCAGGGTAACATTTCCCGAGGGCTCAACCGTCAGTCAGATTGCAGTTTTACTTGAAGAAAACGGTGTTTGCTCCGCGGCGGATTTTATGGCGGAGGCGGACAACCCTTTGAATCTGGAGGACTTCGCATTTTCAATCCCTAATCCGAAGGAAAGGGCTTTTTTGCTCGAGGGCTATCTTTTCCCCGATACCTATGAATTTTATCGGAACGAAAGCGCTTCTTCGGCAATAAAGCGTTTTTTGAAAAACACGCAGTCAAAGCTCACCGATGAGGTTGCGCGACGCTGCGAAGAGCTCGGATACACGGTTGATGAGATACTGACCCTCGCTTCCATTGTTCAGGAGGAGGCGGGCGACCCTGCCGAAATGGGTAAGGTTTCTTCCGTGATCCACAACAGGCTTTCAAGCAAAAGCTATCCCAAGCTGCAATGCGATGTTGCAACATTCTATCTTCGCGATTATGTTAAGCCCCATAAAACCGAGCAGGAATACGAAGCTTTAACCGAGCTTTATAACACCTATAATTGCAAAGGTCTGCCCGCAGGCCCGATAACCAACAGCGGAATGGACGCGGTGAATGCCGCTCTTTATCCCGATGATACGGACTATTACTTTTTTGTCACAGACAGCGGCGGCGCATATTATTATGCCGAAACATGGGCAGAGCATCTTGAAAACTGTGATACGGCGGGTATCTAAAAGAAAGGACAAATATTATGAAAAAGATTATTTCAATCGTTCTTGTTATTGCGGCGGTTCTGACTGTTTTCTGCGCATGCGGAAAGAAGGAGTCCGACCCCATCGACAGCGGCGATTATACATATGTTATATTTGAAGACGGCACCGCAAAAATAACCAAATATAACGGCACAGAGAAAATAACAACCCTTGATATTCCCGATGCTTTTGATGAGCATACGGTTACGGTTATCGGTGAAGAAGCTTTTGCGGGAGTTCAGACAATAACTGTTGTTAACTTCCCCAAAACTCTTCTCAAAATTGAAGAAAACGCATTTGCGGGCAGTTCAATAAAAAAGGCTTTCATGCATCGCTCATCTTCCATGACGGAAATCGGCGCATATGCTTTTGCGGAATGCAAAAACCTTGTTCAGGCGGATATGCCCCGCAGCCTTGAAACTCTTGGAGAAAAGGCATATTACTATTGCGACAAGCTGAAGATTGCAAACTTCAGAGGTGACACAGCCAACATCGATACATTCGCATTCGATGCCTGTCCTGCGGTTAAAATTCATACAAAGAGCGAAAACAAAAATGTTATCAACTTTGCAACCGTTTACGGCATTGAAACCGTTATTCCCGAAGCATAAAAAGATTAAAGCCTGCATCTCATTAATAAGGGGTGCAGGCTTATGTTTTCACAAATCAATTCGGCAATCAGCTCCTTTGTCTGGGGGCCGCCCATGCTGGCGGTCTTTTTGGGCACGGGGCTTTTTTTATCGGCAAAATCGGGCTTTTTCCAGATTTTCGGGGTTAAAACATGGTTGGGAGAAACTGTTTTGGCCGCGTTCAGAAACAGAAAAGCGGGCAAAAAGGCGAAAGATGGGTCAATTTCACAGCTCGGCGCGCTTTTTTCCGCTCTTGCTGCATGCCTCGGCACGGGGAACATAGTCGGCGTAGCAACCGCTCTTTTTTCGGGCGGACCCGGGGCTGTGCTGTGGATGTGCGTTTCGGCTGTGCTGGGCATGATGACCTGCTGCTGTGAAAATATTCTCGGCGTCAAATACAGAGTCCGTGACTCGCTCGGCAGGTTGGTCGGCGGTCCCATGTATTATATCGAACGCGGTCTTGGCATGGGCGGGCTTGCAAAGGCGTATGCCCTGCTTCTGGTCGGTGCATCGCTCGGAATGGGCAACATGACCCAGGCAAATTCCGTTGCGCAGGGGGCGTCAGGCTTCGGCGTTTCGGGCACGGCATGCGGAATTTTTCTTTTTACTGCGGTAATCATTTCCGTTTCGGGCGGCTTAACAAGAATAAGCAAGTTTTCGCAGGCGCTCATTCCCGCGCTTTCCGCGGCATTTGTTCTTGCATGCTTTGCGGTGATTGCCGTTAATATTGAAAATATTATTCCGAGCATCAAACTTGTTTTTAAGGAAGCGTTTACGCTCAAGGCGGTGTCGGGCTTCGGCATGGCAAAGGCGGCGAGATACGGCATATCAAGGGGAGTTTTTTCAAACGAAGCGGGGCTTGGCAGCAGCGCGATAATACATGCATCGGCAAATTGTGAAAAGCCCGCGGAGCAAGGCATGTGGGGCATTTTAGAGGTGTTTATAGATACTGTGCTCATGTGCACGGTAACCGGTGCCGCCATTCTTTCAAGCGGCGTTATGAGTGAAAATCCGAGCCTCAATGGCGTTGAGCTTTGTTCTGCCGTGTTTGAGAGCGTGTTCGGCAGGGCGGGAGGATATTTTCTTGATATCTGCATCTGCCTTTTTGCGTTTGCAACCCTCATTGCATGGTCATATTACGGCAAGACGGGAGCAGAATACCTTTTCGGTGTAAAAAGCGGAAAAATATATAATCTGTTTTATGCGGTATGCGCATTTGCGGGCTGTATGCTGAAATTAGAGAGCGTTTGGAGCATTTCGGACACCCTCAACGGGCTTATGGCTGTGCCTAATATTTTTGCGCTGATTTTGCTCTCAAAGGAAGCAATCGGAGAAATAAAAAAGCAAAAAAAGTATACCATTTTCAAAAAAACTGTGTTATAATGCCAAACGTGGATATGATATGGCAGAAGGAGTGTATGAAAATGAGTATCCGAATCGGCATTATGGGCTACGGTAACCTCGGCAGAGGAATTGAATGCGCGGTTAAAAATAACCCCGATATGGAGGTTGTTGCTGTTTTTTCGCGCAGAAACCCCGACACGGTTAAAATTCTGACAGAGGGCGCAAAGGTTTATTCCGCAGACGAAATTCTGAATTTCAAAGATAAAATAGATGTTCTTATTCTTTGCGGAGGAAGCGCAACCGATTTGCCCGCGCAGACCCCCGAATATGCAAAATATTTTACTGTTGTTGACAGCTTTGACACCCACGCAAAAATCCCCGAGCATTTTGCAAATGTTGATGCCATGGCAAAAGAGGGCGGCAATGTTGCGGTTATCTCTTGCGGATGGGACCCCGGAATGTTTTCGCTCAGCAGGCTTTATTCAAACGCAATCCTGCCCGACGGCAAGGATTACACCTTCTGGGGCAAGGGTGTAAGCCAGGGTCATTCGGATGCAATCCGCCGCATTGACGGCGTAGCCAATGCAAAGCAATACACAATCCCCGTTGAAGCCGCTCTTGAAGCTGTCAGAAGCGGCTCAAATCCCGAGCTTTCCGTCAGGGACAAGCATTTGAGAGAATGCTTTGTTGTTGCCGAGGACGGCGCAGACAAGGCGCGCATCGAGAGTGAAATCAAGAATATGCCCAACTATTTCGCGGATTATGACACAACCGTTCATTTCATCACCAAGGAGGAGCTTTGCCGCGACCATGCGGGCATTCCCCACGGCGGTTTTGTTATCAGAACGGGCAATAGCGGCTGGAACAGCGAAAACAGCCATGTTATCGAATACAGCCTGAAGCTTGATTCCAACCCCGAGTTCACCGCGGGAGTTATTGCCGCGTGCGCAAGAGCGGCTTACCGCATGAAGTCCGAGGGCATGACGGGCTGTAAAACGATGTTTGACATTCCTCCCGCATATCTTGTTGCAATGAGCGGCGAGGAAATCAGAGCGCATCTGTTATAATTTTATAATCGAATCAAACGGCTTGTGTGGATGCAAAACCATGCAAGCCGTTTTTGTTGCACAAATGCACAAAAACAACTTTTGAATTTTGTGGAAAAAGCAGAAAATTTGTTATTTTTGAAAAATTTTCCGTAATATTTTGCGTTCTTTGTCATATATTATTAAAGCTTATTTTAAGCTTTAATATTAATACAAGGAGTGTTGCAAAATGAAAAGAATTATTTCTGTTGTGTTGTGCTTTGTGCTGATAGCTTTATCAGCTAACGGATTAGCTGTTTCGGCAGATAATCTTGATTCAACGACAGCACAGACAGAAGAAAGCATGACGGTTGGTGAAATCTGTTTAGAAGAAGTCACCACCGAAGAATCCACTACGGTAGAATTTACTGCAGAAGAAGTCACCACCGAAGAATCCACTACGGTAGAATCAACCACAGAAGAGGTCACCACCGAAGAATCCACTACGGTAGAATTTACTGCAGAAGAAGTCACCACCGAAGAATCCACTACGGTAGAATCAACCACAGAAGAGGTCACCACCGAAGATGCCACTACAGAAGAAACTGCCACAGAAGAAACTGCCACAGAAGAAACTACAGCACCTGAAATAATCGAAGGTGATATAGGCTTTGCAGGTAATCTTGAAGATATAACTGTTTCTGCGCAGGATAACGGTGATGTTTCCACGCTTGCGTCGTCTGAATTTTGGATTACAAACACTTCCGGTCAAAAAGTTGTTCAGCAAGTGCTTACTCCGGGACAGTCTTGGACATTTGAGATACATGAAAATTATCTTTTATATTCGTCCTCAAACACAACATGGTCTGCTTCGCCCAGCAGAGGCACATTGAGCACAACGCAAGGCGACACATGCGTTTTTACTGCCGGCTCGGCATGCGGCACAACAACGCTCACCGCCACTTTGGCAAGCGGCATAACCTATTCGCTTAAAATTTATATCGTGAAATCCCTTGAAATAATCCGCCCGACAACATATAATAAAGTTACATACGAACATATTTATGTCGGTGCATCAAAAGAGGTGCGCGGAAACACCGTTGATAATGCGGAATATAACAGCGACTTGCTCGCATATTGGTCAACAGCGGGCAGCTCCTTAATGGATTGCTCTTGGTATGACAGCCGCAAATGCTGGACAACGCAAACAATAACAGGTGTATCTGAGGGTACGCTTACGCTTTATGTGAAAGCAACAACACAATATGCCAATGTTTTTGCTTCTATACCCGTCACGGTAATCACTCCAACTTCACCAAATAAATTGGGCTTTGTAAAGTCAGAGCAGTATTTGAGAATTCAGCAGCCAACCGTTCTTTCAACCACCAAAGCTTTCAAAGGCGCGGCGGTAACGATAAAAGGCACTGTTGGAAATTATTATTATGTAACCTTTGGAAGCACTTGGGGCTTCCTGCCGAAAAGCAGCGTTGAGGTTGCGGGTAATAATCAGACGGATTACGGAACGCATACGGGCTACGGTTCTTCTTATTACGCCCAAAACAAAGAGCATTTTTTAGGCGTTACAACATTTAAAGACGGTGTAGCAAGTGATACAGACGTATATATAGAGGCGGCAGAAAATTTTGTAGCCGTATATAACGCACACAAAGATAAGGAATACAAAGAGATTGCCGAACAGACGGGAGTTCCCGCTATTCTGATTGCCGCATTACATTACAGAGAATCCAGCGGTAGATTTGATAGAACTATTGCAAATGGCGATGATGACTTACCTTCAGGAAAAGACTTTGTTGAGGATGCCGTAGATGTTATAAACGACAGCGGAAAACTTTACTATACTTTCAAGCAAAGCATAGGCATGACCAAAGATTCCCGTAATATTCTTGCCATGCTGCAATATGCGGAATATTGGAACGGAACAGGATATATAAGTAACGGCAGAATTAACCCATATCTTTACGCAGGAACAAATATATATACGAGCGGCAAATATGTATCGAACGGAGTTTACAATTCAAGCACTGTAGATACGCAACCGGGTGTTCTCTATCTCATTTCGCAGGTTTATTAATTTTTAAAAAACATATGTTAATTTAAGGGGGAAAAACCATGAAAAAAACTATCGCTCTTTTGTTAAGCCTTGCCTTTGTTTTTCTGCTTTCCTCTTGCGGTGAAAAGCCTGCTGTTAACCCTGAAACCACCGAATCAACATCCGCCGTTGTACCGGAAACAACCGAAAAACAGCTCCCTTATTGGGATACACACGAAATAGGAACATATGCCGGTATGGTTAACGGAGAGCGTTTTTCAGGCGACTTTGGTGAGTTCATACAATATGTTAAGTGCAAAAACGGAGACATTATGCTCTCTTATGATTATTTGAAGGGAATGGTTGAGAATGAGAATAATCCGAATTTAGCTGATGAATTTTCCGTTCGACATCCGCATTATCCCTATATTTTTTATGATGCATCTCTCAATCGTTATACCAGTGCATGGGATTTTTATTGGAAGCCGACTAATGAAGAATCAAGGCAAAACTGTGATGAAATTATAATAATAAAAGGCGGCGGAGATTATTATTATAACGAAACAGCATGCGTTGTCCCTAATTCTTATGATTTGGAACGAATTGAAGCTAACGATGAATATGTTGTCAGGATATATGAACGCACTTGGGGAGATGAAACCAAAAGCGGGAAAACTGTTGAGCACTACTATTGGAAAAAAGGTGCGGGTTTGATAGGGATTTATGCATATGATGACCACGGAAATTCAACAGAAATCAACATTCGCTTCACATCAAAAACCGCAGACGGCTGGAAAATGGACGAAACAATCGTTCCCAATGCCCTTGAAGGCTCCGAGCGCACATGGCCCGAAAAGCTTTGGCCTGAAGAATACAAAGGACTTGATGACCCAGAACTTTTGGCAATTTTAAACGAGTATTGATTTATAGGCGCAACCAAGGCGGTATCCTCGTGATACTGCCTTGATTTTTTATTAAAATATTAAATTTCTTTATTTTTCTTTTTGGAAAATAAAATATAATATATTTTGTTATCATATAAATTGGTATAATATAGTGCGAAACGGAGAGATTTTTTTGGCAAAAACTCTTGTTTTAACCGAAAAGCCGTCTGTTGCAAGGGACATAGCCCGCGTTCTCGGGTGCAAAAAGAACGGCAACGGCTGTATAATCGGCGATAAATATATAATCACATGGGCTTTGGGTCATCTTGTAACCCTTGCCGACCCAGAGGCATATGACAACAAATACAAAACCTGGCGCATGGAGGATTTGCCCATGCTGCCAAAGAATATGAAGCTTGTCGTTATCGGTCAGACATCAAAGCAGTTCAAGGCTGTCAGCGCGCTTCTCGGCAGCAACGAGGTTGACAGGGTTGTTATCGCAACCGATGCGGGCCGCGAAGGCGAGCTTGTTGCGCGATGGATTATCAAAAAGGCAAACTGCAGAAAGCCCATGCTCCGCCTTTGGATTTCGTCGCAGACAGATAAGGCGATAAAAGAGGGCTTTGCCGCATTGAAGCCCGCTTCGCAGTATGATAATCTTTATAAGAGTGCGCAGTGCAGGGCAGAGGCGGACTGGCTTATCGGTCTTAACGTCAGCCGTGCGCTCACATGTAAGCACAACGCTCAGCTTTCCGCGGGCAGGGTGCAGACCCCGACACTTGCAATGATAGTTAAGCGCGAGGAAGAAATTCTCAAATTCAGACCCAAGGATTATTTCACCGTCAAGGCGGATTTTGACGGTTTCTCCGCAATATATAAGGATTCCCGCAATCAGGCAAGGTTCTTTGATGCCGCCGCGGCGCAGGCGGTTGCCGATGAGGTTAAGGGCAAAAGGGGAGTGCTCACAGAGGTTAAAAAGGCATACAAATTCAAAGCACCTCCCGCGGCATACGATTTGACCGAGCTTCAGAGAGATGCCAACAAAAAATACGGCTATTCCGCAAAGCAGACCTTGTCGCTTATGCAGAGTCTTTATGAAACTCACAAACTGCTGACATATCCGAGAACGGATTCACGCTATATCACAAAGGACGTTGCGGCAACCTTGTCCGAGCGTCTGCGAGCAATCGCTGTCGGTCCTTATAAGGATGCGGCAAATGCGGTTTTGCGCTCCAAACCCATATCGACAAAATATATCGTCAACGATGCAAAGGTTACCGACCACCACGCGATAATTCCCACCGAGCAGTATGTTGACTTAAACAAGCTTTCACGCGAGGAAAGGCACATCTACGATTTGGTTGTTCGCCGTTTTCTTGCTGTTTTGAGTGCGCCGTTTGAATATGACGAAATGCAGGTCACAATCACAATCGGCAAGCATAAATTCTATACAAAGGGTCAGTCCGTAAAATCGGCGGGCTGGAAGGCTCTTTATGATTCCTCGCTGTCCGAAGATGATGACGGCGATGATGACATTAAGGCGCAGAATCTGCCTGCTTTGTCGCAGGGTGCGCCCGTATTCCCGAAAGGGGTGCGTCTTGTTGCGGGCAAAACAACGCCCCCCGCGCGATACACCGAGGCAACCTTGCTTTCCGCAATGGAAAACCCGACGGGTCAGGTTGACGACGGCTCCTTGAAGGATGCGCTTAAAACCGCGGGCGGTCTGGGCACCCCCGCAACAAGAGCCGATATAATCGAGAAGCTCTTTGATTCATTCTGCGTTGAGCGCAGGGGCAAGGAGATATTCCCTACTTCAAAGGGCAAACAGCTCATTGAAATTGTGCCGCCCGATTTAAAATCCGCCGAGCTTACCGCAAGGTGGGAGCAGCGTTTGTCGCTGATAGCAAAGGGCAGTGCAGACGATAAAAAATTCATAGAAGAAATGCGTGCATATGCAACTTCGCTCGTTTCGTCGGTCAGAGCGAGCGATGCGAAATACAAGCACGATAACATGACCCGCGAGGCTTGCCCCGAATGCGGCAAATATCTGCTTGAGGTCAACGGCAAAAAGGGCAAGATGCTCGTTTGCCAGGACAGGGAATGCGGCTATCGCAAAAGCATTTCCGTTGTCACAAACGCAAGGTGCCCCGAATGCCACAAAAAGCTTGAAATGCGCGGCGAGGGCGATAAAAAAACGTTTTTCTGTATCTGCGGCTACCGCGAAAAGCTTTCCGATTTTGAAAAGAGAAAAGAAAGCTCAGGCGCAGGCAAAAGAGACGTTGCAAAATATATGCAGCAGCAGGCGAAGCAGAAAAGCTCCAGCAATCCGCTTGCCGACCAGCTTGCAAAATGGATGGAGGAAAACAAATGAGGCGTTTTCTTTCCGTAATAATGATATTTGTGCTTGCGCTTTCGCTTGCCTCCTGCTCCGGCGGGGGCGAGGGAGAGTCAATCGCCTATACCCTCGATGCTTCGCCCGCAACCCTTGACCCTCAATATGCGGGTGATATCGGCGCAAAGCTTGTTATAAACAATGTTTTCGAGGGGTTGGTGCGCCTTTCTGAAAACGGCGAAATACTGCCCGGTATAGCGGAAAGCTGGTCTGTTTCTCCTGACGGGTTAATCTACACCTTTAAGCTCAAAGAGGGCACGGAATGGCGATGCACCACGGCAATCAGAAGAGCCTTCGGTCAGGAATTTTACGATAAATTCGCCAAGGAAAAGGTGACGGCGCATGACTTTGTTTTTGCCATGCGCAGAGCTGTTTCACCCGAAATTGCTTCGCCGAATGCCCACCGCCTTTTTGCTATTGAAAACGCAACGGAGATATATTCGGGTAAGGCGGATGCTTCTTCTCTCGGAGTTACCGCTCCCGACGATTTGACCCTTGTTATCAAATTGAAAGAACCTTGCGCAGATATGCTTGAACGTCTTACGGAGAGCGTATTCATGCCCTGCAACGAAGAGTTTTTTAACGCAACCAACGGACGCTACGGTTTGAGCTACGGTCATATTCTCTGTAACGGGCCTTTTTATGTCAGCGCATGGGATTCGGAAACCTCGCTGATAATCAAAAAGAATGCCGACTATGCGGGTGAGCAGGAGGTTTTACCTGCTTCTGTTGTTTTCAGCTTTGATTCTGACTCTGTTTCTGTTGCCCGCAAGCTTTTGGCGCAGTCGGTCAGCGCGGCATTGCTTCCGCCTTATTGCGAAGCGCCCGAAGGCACGGTTACCGTTAAAGAAAACGCCAACTCTGTTTACGGCTTTGTTTTCAACTGTGCGGACAGCGTGCTGAAAAATGTGAACATCCGAAAAGCTCTTTGCAGTTCGATTGACCGCGGACTTTTCGAAAACGGTGAAACGGCACAGAGCGGATTTGTGCCCGCAAGCTGTTCGGCGGGAAGCTTAAACTACAGAAATGCTGTCGGCTCGCAGACTCCCGACATTAAATTTAATAAAGAAGCGGCAGCTTCGCTTTGGGCGGCGGGTCTTTCCGAGCTTGAGGCAAGCAAGGCTTCAATAACCGTGCTTTGCCCCGAGGAGTTCGATTCCGCCGTGCGCAGGCAGCTCCAGATATGGCAGCAGACAATGGGAATAAGCATTTCCGTTACCGTTGAAAACAAAACCCCCGAAGAGATAAATTCCGCAGTTGCAAGCGGCAATTTTCAAATTGCTCTGACGGGAATCGAATCTCCCTATGACAGCGCTGTTGATTTTCTCGCTTCATTTAAAGACGGCTCGGTTTTCAGGTTAAAATCCGATGAATACGGCATGATAATTGACAGGCTGCTTATGGTTGAGGGCGAAAGCGAGCTTCTCGGCGGATGCTTCACAGCCGAAAACTACATTTTGCAAAATGCGCTGTGCTACCCGCTTTATTCGCGCGCAAGCCGATTTGTGACAGCCGAGGATGTTGAGGGTGTTTATATGCTTGATTCCGAAAACACGGTTTGCTTTATCGGCGCAAAGAGGTATGACTGATGAAACAAAACAAAAGAATTCTTGCTGTTTCTTGGCTTGCCGTTGCGGTGTGCATGGGAGTTATATTTTATCTTTCCGCGCAAAATGCCGAGCAATCGCAGTTTACAAGTAACAGCGTGAGGCTGCTGTTTAATCTTGAGATAAGCGACGAGGTTATCAGAAAATGCGCTCATTGCCTTGAATTTACGGGGCTTGCGGTGCTTGTTTTCAATGCATTATATCAGTCTTTCGGCTATATCAGACCATTTGTTGCGTTTGCAATAACCGCATCATATGCCGTAAGCGATGAAATACATCAGCTTTTTGTTGAAGGAAGAGCCTGCCAGCTATCCGATTTCTTTGTTGACTGCTTCGGCGCGGCATTGGGAATATCGGTGTTATGGTTGGCTGTAACCATATTTTCAAAAATTAAGAGGAGGCGATTTCGTTGACGGACAGCGCAAAAATTTTAACCGCAGGCTGTGCCGCGGGTGCTGCAGCGGCGGCAATTCCTACGGTCTATGGCTATGTTAAGGCAACTGCGCCCCACCCGATTGGCGATGCGGATTTCCTGAACACTCAAAACGGAGAATTTGTTACCGACGGCGGCGAGCATATCACGCTTTGCGGCATGAATCTTAACGACGATTTGTTTTATTTCACAAAAGCGGACCTTGACGAAAACGCCAAGAGCTATGATGTTTTTGCTGCGCTTGAAAGCCGCTTCGGGCGATACGGCGCAAGGCAGCTTGTAGGCAAATATAACGAGGGATTTATTACTCCGTCTGATTTAAAGAATCTGCGCAAGCTTGGTGCAAATTGCGTCAGAATTCCGCTTCGCTACCGCTATCTTTTCAGGAAAGAAAACTGCAAGGGCGATATTGATTTTGACAGACTCGATTTTATTGTTGAAAAATGCAAAAAAGCGGGCATTTATGTAATTTTCGACCTGCACTCTGCGCCCGGCTTCCAGAATAACAGCTCTGCATGCGCAATCGCGGACAAAAGCGTGCTTTTTGATTCGGGCAAAGAGGGCTTTGAGGCTCGCAACAACACCGTCAGGCTGTGGGCGCAGGTTGCCGCTCATTATAAGGACGAGCCTGCCGTTGCCGCCTATGACCTTCTCAACCGACCGCTTCACTGCGTTGCAAATTGGGAAGAAAAGCTTGACACGCTCCACAAGTTATATCGCAGGCTTTATAAGGCAATCCGTAATATCGGCGACAGACACATAGTTATCATGCAGGCACCTGCCGATGCGGACACGCT
>JAZSGU010000151.1:0-10963 GCA_045532895.1 Acutalibacteraceae bacterium
ACAAATACCGTTGCGCCGCCGACTGTAACCTCTTCTTCAAGGCTGTTATTCTGCAGGCCTCTGCCGAGTGAGCCGGTAGTCATTGCAACCTTGCTCCTTGTTCTTGAATATTCATGAATAATTTCCTTTGCCCTGGCAACCTTGTCATCCTCCGCGCCGATGAGCAGGGTTGTGTTGCCAATCATAAGGAAGCCGCCGGTTGTAGAAAGCTTTGTTACGCTGTAATTCTCTTTTGTAAGGGTTGCGGAAACAACCGCGCTGTCGTCGTTATTAACTATTGCAAGAATAAGTTTCATATTGTTTTCTCCTTTATTACATATCGGGTAATATCAGTTTTTGGCTGCGCTTGTCGAGTTCATAAATATTGGGTATCTCATAACGGTTGTCGTTGCCGTCTTTAATGAGAATGCGCTTGTCATAAAACATTTTCATGGACTGGATATGGTTGATAATCTCGAAGGTGTATTCGCCCTTGTCGGTTTCAACGTTCCAAAGCCAGATTTTATGCTTTTCGCTTCGGCTTATAAGCCTTGTTATCTTCGGAATTCTGTAATATTCCTCAAGGCAGCCGAGAAGAAGCTCTTTTTGGCTCGGCTCCATGTTATCAAGCTTTCTGATTATGAACTGCTCCTCGCCGTTTTCATCGAGAAAGGTTATGTATTCGGAAAGTCCGCTGACGGGGAACAGCCTGCGGGGCTCAAGATTGCAAAGCTTTTCGCCCGTGAAAAATTCAACATCACAGAATATCTTGTCCTTAACGGTTATGCGGATTTCGCTGCCGTCGATAAAATTCCTTGCCATTCAAGTCCCTCCTTATTCAAAATTTTCCGCCGCTTTTTCTGCGGCAACCTGCTCGCTCATGGACTGAATCTGAATGAGCTTGTAGTATTTGCCTTTAAGAGCCATAAGCTCCTCGGGCGAGCCAAATTCGATTATGTTGCCCTTGTCAACAACAATAATTTTGTTTGCCTTGCGAAGCGTTGAAAGGCGGTGGGCAATCATAAGGGTTGTTCTGCCCCTTATAAGGCGGTCAATGGCGTCCTGAATAAGCTTTTCTGTTTCGGAGTCAACCGCCGAGGTTGCTTCGTCGAAAATAAGCACGCCGGGATTTTTAAGAACGGCTCTTGCGATTGAAAGCCTCTGCTTTTCGCCGCCCGAAAGGCCGACTCCCCTTTCACCGAGCATTGTGTCATATGCATCGGGCAAGCGGGAAATAAAGCCGTGAGCATTCGCGATATCCGCGGCGTTGAGCACCTGCTCGGGGTGCGCACCCGGAAGCGAATATGCAATGTTGTTGAAGATTGTGTCGCGGAACATCATGGGCTCCTGCTGAACATAACCAATCTGCGAGCGGTAATAAGACATGTCGATATCCTTGATGTTAACATCGTCAACAAGGATTTCGCCCTCATAGTCATCATAGAAGCGCATGAGCAGATTTATGAGAGTTGATTTGCCCGAGCCCGTTGTGCCGACAATGCCCACAACGTCGCCCGGCTCAATAACAAAGTTAACATCGTTGAGCACCTTCTTTGAGCGGTCAAACGAAAAATTGACGTTTCTGAACTCAATCTTGCCCTTCATAACTCCGTTTTCGCTGCCTTTTCCGAAATCGTGCTCAGGCTCTGCGTTAATGATATCCATAACCTTTTCGGTGGATGCAAGAGCGTTCTGATATGAGTCGCTCAAATTTGCGAAAAAGTTAACGGGGTTATAGAACATGCTGGTGTATGAAATAAACGAAACAAGAACACCGAGCGAAAGCTTTTCGGGTGTGTCGATAACCATGTTGCCGCCCACAAACCAGATTATAACCGAGCCGCAGGTTATGAGGAAAGTTATCACAGCGGGAAAGATTGCGGCAATCTTTGCTACCTTTTTATCCTCATAAAGCCAGTCATCAACATGATATGCGAATTTCTGAATGGTTTTTTCTTCTTTAGAGAATGATTTGACTATTCTTATGCCCGGAATCGTGTCGGCAAGAATGCTTGAAATTGCAACACCTCTGCGCCAGATGCGGCGGTAAAGAGGGCCGATTTTTTTGCCGAAAAAACGGCTGCACAAAACAACAACGGGCACGGGGATAAGCGAAAGCAGCGTAAGCTTCCAGTTCATGCTGAGCATGATGACAATAATACCTATCATCATGAAAAGCTGAACAACAGCTTCCTGCGTTATGCGAAGCATAAACTGCTGAAGCACGGTTGTGTCGGAGTTGACTCTGTTGATAACCGAGCCGGTTGAAGTTTTGTCATAAAACTTCATGGGCAGATACTGCGCCTTTGCGTAAATCTCCTTTTTAAGGTCGGCAATTATTCCGTCGCCCGCAATGCGCAGGATATATGAACGCCATGCGCCGATTGCATACTGCGCCAGATAAACGCCGAGCAAAAAAGCAATAATAATCACAAGCATTTTTTTATTGCCGTTGGGGATAATGCTGTCAACCATAAGGCTTGTGACATAGGGCGGCACAAGCGCCGCGGCTGTTGTTATGATTGAAAGAATTATGCAAAAAATCAGCTTGCCCATATGCGGCTTTATGTATCTGAGCATAGTTGAGGCAATTTTCTTTTTGCCCTTGCAGTTAAGGCATTCCGCGTTGGGCGAAGCAAGCTTTCTGCCGCATTTGGGGCAGAATGAACGCAAGTTTCTGAATGTAACCTCAACTGCGGCAAGTCTGTTTTCGACGGTTTCGCCTTCTTTGACCTTTGTCACAAAATCCGCAACCGCGTCGCACATATCCGCTGTTGCAAATGTGAATCTCATAAGGTCAATGCTTGACCCGCCTGTGGTCTTTGCCTTTAAAACCGCGTTGCCGTACATTCTTTTAACGGCGATTTCCGCAATGTTGGCAAAATCAAGGCTCAAAAAGCCGCCGTCAAAGCCGTTTCCGATTGCAACAACCCTGTTTTCGGTAACATAAACCGCGCCCTCGCCGTAGCTGCTGTCAATCGCAAGGTCACCCACAACCGCAAACAGCGGCTTGTCCGCACCCTTAAACTGCTTTTCGGCGATTTTTGCGATTTGCGCGCTTGCGGGCTTGTTGATAAGCAAATCCTTGGGTATCATTTTGTTCACTCCTTTTATAAGGAATTTTCGACTTCATTATATGGCGATTTTTTGAAGATTTCAACATAAAAAATATATTTTTATATATTTTGTAATAATGCCCAAATCATGGAAAAAAATATTGTTATTTTGCCGAAAATATATGTAACCGCACAAGGCGGTTAATCAATAGTTTTCAGCTTTTATCTCAAAATATGCCCTTGCATGACTGCAAACGGGACACATTGCGGGGGCTTCTTTTCCGACATGGAGATGCCCGCAGTTGCGGCAAATCCACACAGTTTCGCCTTCTCTTGAAAAAACAATGCCTTTTTCAAGATTTTCACATAAAGTTCGGAATCGTTTTTCGTGCTCTTTTTCAATCGCTCCCACCATTTTAAATAGAGCGGCAATCTGCGTAAAGCCCTCCTCGTTCGCAACGCGCTCAAACTCCTTATACATCTCTGTCCATTCGTAATTTTCGCCCGCCGCAGCATCGCGCAAATTATCTGCAGTTTCGGGGATGTCGCCGCCGTGAAGCTGTTTGAGCCAGATTTCTGCATGCTCTTTTTCGTTGTCGGCGGTTTTCATAAAAATATCGGCAATCTGCTCATAGCCGTCTTTTTTTGCTCTTGCGGCATAAAATGTGTATTTGTTTCGCGCCTGCGATTCACCCGCGAATGCCGCCATAAGATTTGCTTCTGTTCTGCTTCCTTTAAATTCCATAAAAATACCTCCCGTTATATTTTGGTAACGGAAGGTAGAATTATTCACTACTTGATAGTAAAAAAGTTAAAAGTGAAGAGTGAAAAGTTTCGGGTGGGCAGAGCCCACACCC
Source organism: Acutalibacteraceae bacterium (assembly GCA_045532895.1). GTDB lineage: Bacteria > Bacillota > Clostridia > Oscillospirales > Acutalibacteraceae > CAG-177. Next base: position 3,893 of record JAZSGU010000151.1, read on the forward strand.
AATTTATATATTCGGTCATAGGCGAAGCCTATCCTTAACTTTTAACTTTTCATTTTTCACTATTCACTAAACAAGAAATTTTTCTATATTGTTTTTTACATATTCACCAGCTTTTGTGCAAAGCTCGTTTTCCGAAATTACATCAAGAAATTCGCTGTCAAGCGCGGCTATTTTTTCGGGCTCATAAGATGCTTCTTCATTTTCGGGGTCAAAAGCCTTGTATTCGGAATCAAAAATCTCAAATGCCCTGCCGCCGATTATCCTTTCCGTTGCGCTGTATGCCGCGCCCGTAAGTGGCTGACCGTTTGTTCGAAAAAATGCAGAAAGAGCTTCTCCTCCGTCCTCAATAACAAACGATAAACCGTAAATTTCTCTTTGCTCCTGCGTGAGGGAATCAAACTCGGCTGTCATATCCGCGGCATCGGAAATGCGTTTTTGAAGATTGAGGGCAACGCCCTTGAAAAGTCTGTCCGCCTGCGCCTTTGCGGCAAGGGACTCGGTAAGGATTGAAAACTCATTGCGAAGAAGGTTTTCTTCCTTTAATTTTTTCATAAGTGCCTGATTAACCTGCGACCTTTTTGCACTTGCCTGCCCCGCTTTTATGCAAACAAAAACAGTAAGCGCAATTACGGCAAGCAAAATAATAATCAGATACGGTCTTTCAAGAAAATACTGAATCATTCTTATTCCTCCGTCAGCAATTTATATATATCGCCTTTTTTAAGCCCGCTTTCCTTTGCGGCAAGCTTTGCCGCCTGCGTTTTGCTCTCGCCCGCTTCGGCAAGCTCCTTCGCATATTGAACGGCTTGTTCGAGGCTCATTTTTTCTTTGGCTTCAGGCTCCGCGCCCTTGATTATCAGCACAATCTCGCCCTTTAAATCCTCTTTTGAATATTTTTCAGCAGCGGCGCAGAGGGTTGTTTTTATAACCTGTTCATGTATCTTTGTAAGCTCTCTCACAATGGCAATCTCTCTGTCGCCGAGAGCGGCGGCAAGGTCGGAAAGAGTCTGTGAAAGCTTATGAGGGGCTTCGTAGAATATCATCGTTCTTGTTTCGCCGATAAGCCATGAAATATGCTCGCGCCTTGCGGATTTTTCAACGGGCAGAAAGCCCTCAAAGGTAAAACGCTTTGACGGCATGCCGGAAACGGCAAGAGCGGTTGCAAACGCACACGGACCGGGCACCGATTCAACCCCAATCCCCTTTGCAATGCAGAGCTTTACCAAATCCTCGCCCGGGTCGGATATTGCGGGCATGCCCGCATCGGTCACCAAAGCGCAATTTTCGCCCGCAAGCAGTCTTTCTGCAATCATCGGTCCGCGTTCAAAGCGGTTGTGCTCAAAATAGCTGACCATGGGCTTTTTTATTTCGAAACGGTTGAGAAGCTTGAGCGTTACTCTTGTATCCTCCGCCGCGATAAAATCGCATTTTTCAAGAGTTTCGAGCGCCCTGGGCGAAAAATCGCCGAGATTTCCTATCGGAGTACCGACAACATATAAAATTCCGCTCATGCCTGCTCACCTCTGTTTTCCAAAAGATAGTCACCGTAGATTTTCTTCATTTCATCGGAATAGCTGCCGTCTGTCGCATGGACAAAAAGCTCCGGCTCAACGGTAATGCCCGCCTTGCCGCCTCTGCGCCCTTCAACAAGCGCAAGCCACGGCTGCTTGCCGGGACATTTTGAAACAAGCTTGAGTCTTTTCGGCTCAATGCCCGCCGCATGCATTTCGCATATAAGCTCCGCAAGCCTTTCGGGGCGTATGCACATGCACAGCCTGCCGCCGAAATTGAGCAGTTTTTTTGCCGCCGCACAGATATCCGAAAAGGTGCACATCGTTTCGTGCCTTGCGATTTTATCCGCTCCGCTTCGGCTTTCAATCCCCGCACCGCTCGCTTTATATGGCGGGTTCATGGTAACAACATCAAAACAGCCAAAAGGAACAATACCCTTCAGCTCCTTTAAATCCGCATTGACCGCCGTCAGTCTTTCTGAAAGATTGTTGAATTCTATCGCCGCATTAATCTGCTCTGCACCGAGCGGCTGAATTTCAACGGCGGTTATTTTGCCCGTTTCTTTTTTGCACCAAAGCAGAGGAATAATTCCGCAGCCCGAGCCGAGGTCGCAGCAAACAGCCCGTTTGGAGGGCGAAGCAAAATCGGCAAGCAAAACCGCATCCGTTCCGAATGAATGGGCATCCGAAACAAAGGCAGTCACTCCCGAGCCGAGATATTCCTTTCTGAATTTTTCCATGGCAAATCCCCGATAAATAATATGGTTTATTATATCATTACAACGCAAAAAAGTAAAGAGCTGTAAGGGGGGCACTTCATAAGGAAGTTGTCCCCCTTCGGCTTTTGTAGACAGTCGGAATGATTGAATTGTAAGGATTATCAATCTATTACGGAGGTTTGCAAAATGTCTGGTTTTATTAAAGAATTTTATTATGGCAACATTGAAGCAAGAGAGAGTGTTAATCACAAGTTGATTTTCACGGCATAAACACATCTTGAAATTATAATCAGGTGCAACGGGATATACTCCTGCTGCACCTGATTTTATTTTAATACTATATTTTCTGTGGGGTGTCAGGGGTAAAAAACTTTAATTGCGAATTTGAGGGGACAAATCCATTGCTCGTTAAGACAAATGCCATAAAAGTCAGTAACCGTATTCGGGATATATGTAATCTTCGCTCCATATGCAATTTTCGGTTGTTATATCTTCGAGGAACATGAAACATGATGTTTCCCAATAACCGAAAGTGCAGTCGGTGAAACGGAGTGTGCAATTATCGGTTTTTTCAAAGTACCCGAAGCCGTCGGAATCTGTAAGAGTGCAGTTCGTGAATTCAAACGCACCGTTTGCATCATCAACATTCATCGGACCGTTCGAACAATCTCGGATAGTGCTGTTGCTGACATAAACATTTCCCGTTCCTTTGTTTGCTCCGATACCGTAAACACCGCAACCATAGAGGTCTGTGTTATTAATGAATACATTGGTGCAGCCCGAAAAATTCAGTACATTGCCCGAGCATTCACCTGTTTCGGTGTGTCCCATAGTTATACCTGACAAACCGAAGTCACGGCAGTTATCAAAATTCAGCACGGCGGCGTGTCTCGGTGTGACAACAAGCTCCGTATCAGCGAAATTATCTGTTTCGCCTGAAATATACAGGTTTGATATATCGGTTATAACAACCTCTGCACCTTCAAAACATTCATAAAGTTTAACAAAGTTATGAGAATTGTTCCAACTTTCGCCCTGTGTTTGCCATACTTCGGATATGAAAGAACTCATATTGTAATAACCCTTTTCAATAACTATATTGGTGTTTGGGGATACAGTATTTAAAAGCTCTTCAACCGAACTGACAGAAACAGTTTTCATCGGAATACCCTTTTCATCTGCGAAGAAAACAGAATCCATTGTTCCGTCGTGGGAAAGAAGAAGATTATCGGGGTCTGTCGGCAAGGCAAAAGCATTATCGCCTCTGTAAAGCAGTCCCATATCCGTTTCGTTGACCTTCTTGATTTCACCGTTTTTAAGGCTGAATACGCACAGAATCATCTGACGGTCTCCCTCTTCACTCTCCTCGCTGAACACATAGAGGAAGCTGTTACCGTCTGCGGTTTTGACATAATACGGATTCAGGTCATAGGCAAACCAATCCTCCTCATAGCTTGAGCTTTCCGAATTTATTCCGAGCGTGTAATAAAATCTGCCGTCGGGGTCGTAGTTACCCGAAACGGTAAGTTCCTCACTTCTGCCGTCACCCGTCAAATCGGTAAAGAACGGTGACGATAAGGGCATACTTACGATATATGCATCAGGCACGGCGGTATATTTTTCGTTGAACAAATCGGGATATTCCGTAAAGGTTACCGTTGCAATCTGAATACCGAAATTTGTGGGGGCAATAGCACCGGGATTGAAATAAAATGTTATTCCGTTATAATCAAGAGCCCAGTTTATGTCTTCTTCGGAGACCGTTTTGAAATAATCCCTTACAGCCGTTTCACCAAAAGGTTCTTCTTCACCTATACGGCTCATAATCACTTTTTCAACAATTGACGGAAGCTTTGCAATATCCGTTACAACATCGGAAAGAGCAAGCAGTTTTCCGCTTTCCGTGTCGTAATTAAGGCAGTTGAAAGATCTGTCAGTTTCCGAATTGTAATCTTCAACAATACTGACTGCAACACTGTCGGCACGGCGTACCTGAACATCAAGAGTTGAAACATAGGTTGAAAAAGCTTCCCTGTCATTCAAAAATTCTTCGGTAGCAGTAACGATGAAATTGTCTTTTTCTTCTTCCATTGCTCTTTTTCTCATAACGGAGGTTTCCGTGAGAGCTTTTGCAAGAAGCGGGTATTCTTTCTCCATTGATTTATCAAGGGTAACATCAGTATATTCGCTTCTTACAAGCATTTCGGGATAATCTTCATACCATTCATAATGAGAAATATATTCTTTGTTGAGTGAAAGAACGGTTGTTTCCTCGGTTGTTTTATTTTCGGCAGTTTTTGTTGTTTCGTTCGGAGTTACCTCCTGCGGAGAATTTTCTCCGCAAGAGGTGAAAGCAACCATAAAACACAAGGTCAGTAATATGCCGATAATTCTTTTCAACTTATCCATTACCATCAGAATCCTTTGACGATGAACGCAACAACCTCTGTTGCCGAACGGTCTTCGCGTTCATCTGTCATAATTGTAATAATGCTGCCGTCATTAAGAACTGCAGAATCGCAGAACCACGGATAATTTGTGCTGAACAGGTCGCCGTCGGAAATTTCGGCAACAAATGTGCCGCTGTTATCCCAAAGAAGAACATCTCTCATATTGCCGTCAAAAGCAATGTAGCCGTTTGCGGTCTGAGTAACGAAAGTTACACTTCCGAGTCCCTCACCTTCGGCATCGCAGAGAGTTTTCTGAAGAACACCGTCTTTGTTGTAAATGAAAACCTTGTGACCGCTGTCGTCTGCGGCATTTGCGCAAACGTAAACATTGTTTTCATCAACGCAGAGATGCATTATTGTATCCGCTTCTTTGAAGGTTACGGGAGTTGAGGTGTATGTACTGCCGTTGAAGGTAACAATCGCACATTCGTTTGATGTGAAATAATTCACACCCCAAGTTCCTGACGGATGAATTGCAAGAGAATCAATATCCTCATAAGTTGCAATTATATTGCCGTCTTTGATGCAGAGAATGTCATTCATCGAGCCGCTTACCCAGAGTGTACCGTCTGCGGTTGCCTCAATTCTGTCATAATCATCTTCGGGAAGCTCGATTTTTTCAACAAAGGCAAGAACTGTACCGTCATAGTGACATTCGCTGAGTTCGCCGTCAACAAGAACATATACTCTGTCACCGATTGCGGCAACGGAATGGTCGAAGGTTTCAAAGGTTGTTACGGGTGCTTCAAACGGAACAAATTCAGATGAAATTGTGAATGTGCCTGCGGGTACGCTTGCAGCTTCTGCTGAGAACCTTTCACCTTCCCACTCCCAAGGACCGTCTTCATTGCCGATGTCCTCAAGATTGAAGGTAATGCCGTCAAGAAGAGCCTGAATGCGGCTGTCAGTGATATCGGTTGCATCAAACTCAACATAAACCGATGCGTTTGCACCCTCAACACGGTTGAAATAAACGAGAGTTTCTTCGCCGTCGTCATACTTAAGAAGGTCAACACCGCCCACCTTTACGGTTTCATATGCATTGTTTTCTTTGTACTCATACTGATTGAAGCCGTAATAAACAAGGTCCTCGCGGAAATCGTAGGGCTCGTCAATCTCAGCCTTGATTGTGGCTTCAATAAGATAATATTCTTCGTCTTCGGGGTCAAGAATCTGAAGCACAGCTTTGGAATATTCTTCTTCATTCTTGAATTCATCTTCAATGTTTATCCAGTCTCCGCCAAAATCAACGGTAAAGAGCGATGCTTCAATAGCTGCATCGGAATTGGCAGATGGCTGTTTTGTGTTGTCGGGTTTATCGGGAGTATCTTCACCGCAGGCGGCAAAGGAAAACAACATTGCAAGTGCGAGAAGAACTGCAAGTAATTTTTTCATAGTGTAATATCTCCTTTATTCTATTTATGCCCAAGGGTCTTCTTCCACGGGCACACGGATATCCGAAAGGCATTGGATTTCAACAAGGAACCACTGACCTGTTGAGGGCTTTCTGCGAAGCTTCATAGGTCTGGGATTATCCGCACCGCCGCTTTTTACATAAAGGGTTGCCCAATCTGCATTATCGAAGGAATAAGGGTTTTCGATAACGGTAATTTTATAGGGCACGTTGGGCTTATAGCTGTTCTGCGGAGTTGCGCCCTCGAAATATGAGCGAGCCTTATAGCCATCGGAGCCGAGATGCTCTTTGATAAACTGCTTCTCGAATCCGCTGACCTCTGCAGGACCTTTTAAGAAATTGAGCATTTCGATTGTTGCGTCGGGATTGTGCTCGTAATGGCACAAAGCCGCAAGAGTGAGAGCCGTTGTTTTGAAGGCGGAATCAAGGCTTGCTTCGGGTAATGCCTGAAGCTCGGCAACATTTGTCGGAAGTGAAGCAAAGGTAAAGGTTTCGGTGTGGTTTCTGCCCTTGCCTACTGACTGCACGGCATTATTCACCGCTTTGTTAATGCCCTGCGAAACCTCTCTTTTAAGTGCGGATTCTGCCTGCCTTTTGAGTGAATCAAAAAATCCCATTGGTAATACCTCCTATTCTTTGATAAATCTGTAATTCATAAAGGTAAAATATCCGCTTTCGTCAAGCGCCTTTACCCATGATTCTGCTTTTTCGTCAAAAAACTCACCGTTAATTCCTGTATCGTACCAAAGCTCACCGTCACGCAGTTCCCACTGCATTGGTGAATCGGCAATCATACCGTCAACAAGAGTGAAATATCCCGCGGCAACCGCTTCGTCAACCTCAGCCTGAGACACACCTTCGGGCAGAGGCATAAGCATATACAGCTTGCCGTCATCGCATATTCTAATCTGCATACCGATAATCTTTTTGCGTTCTTTCATTTCTTCGGCAACGGCATCTTTATCTGTTTCGTCTAT
>JAZSGU010000128.1:0-11381 GCA_045532895.1 Acutalibacteraceae bacterium
GCAAAAAAACTGCAGAAATATCTTGTTAAGGTTGTCGAGCAGGGGAGCGGCACTCGGGCGGCGAGTGACCTTGTTTCCGTTGCGGGAAAAACAGCAACAGCCCAGACGGGCAAAACCGAAAACGGAGAGGAAATTTATAACGCCTGGTTTGCGGGCTATTTCCCTGCGGATAACCCAAAATATGCCGTGGCAATACTCAAAGAGAACGGCGGAGAGGGTGCAATAAGCTGTGCGCCGGTGTTCCGAAGAATAGCGGAGCAGGTAACCGAAAATGCGGCGAAATAATGCTGAAAAGAAACAATAAAAATAATTTGAAAAATTTTATAAAAACTTTCAAAAAAACCCTTGACAACGGCAATTCTGTTTGCTATAATAGGCAACGTTCCGAGCGAACAAAATCGGAAATGCGAGAGTGGCGGAATCGGCAGACGCGCACGTTTGAGGGGCGTGTGGTAATCCCGTACGGGTTCAAGTCCCGTCTCTCGCACCAGAGAGGATTCCGCAAGGAGTCCTCTTTTTTCTATAATGCGGGTTAAGCTTTGTGCTCCGCCTCGGTGGCTTGCACCGTGTAAAAATCAATAAGCAGCGGGTTAAGCTGAAAATGTAGGTTACGCCGAAAAAGTAAGCTCCGCCTCGGTTGCCCCGCCGTGTAAAAGTCTGGGGATAAAACTTAATTTGCGGGTATGGCGGAATTGGCAGACGCGCTAGATTCAGGTTCTAGTCGGGATTCCTCGGTGCAGGTTCAAGTCCTGTTACCCGCACCATACAGTATAAATCCGAATCTTTTAGCAATCGGCGAAGGGTTCGGATTTGTTATTTTTCTGACAGTTATGAATATGTTAAAACTGCTTTTTTACGCAAAACCTTGTTTTTAGTTTTTAAGGATATATTATTAAAAACTCAAAATCGGCATATTATAAATGCTTTTGATTTTGCGGTTGAAAATGCCGCTTTCAGGATGTATAATATCTGTATGTAAAAATCAAAACGGAACAATTAACGAATAATTTAACGGTAGTTGACTGAAATGGTGTGTAAATATGAAAGTTGAAAAAATCGGCGTTGCTAAAACCATAATTTCCAATAATTGCAGTCATCACAGTTATTTTGCATGGCCTACGGTTGCTCTCTTGCAGGACGGCAAAATCGCAGTCGGTGCATCAGGGTTCAGACTTGAACATGTTTGCCCATTCGGCAAGGCGGTTATTTCTTATAGCCTTGACGGCGGTGAAAACTACACTTTGCCCGCGCCCGTAATTGACACCCCTCTTGATGACAGAGATGCAGGTATCTGCACATTTGGTAAAAACGGAGTTGTTTTCACTTCTTTTAATAATTCTGCAGAAATGCAAAGGGGATATAATAAGGATAATAAATACATTCAGAGTTATATTGACACCATAACTGCTGATGATGAGGAGTTGTATCTTGGCGCAAATTTTCGCATCAGTCTTGACTGCGGTATCACCTTTGGAAAGCTTCACCGCTCACCGATTACTTCGCCTCACGGCCCCGTGCAGCTTAAAGACGGTACGGTTTTGTGGGCAGGAACAAGGTTTGACGATGTTTTTGGCGGCGTTGAGGTCCACCGTGTTGACACAGAAAGCGGTGAAACAGAGCTTGTAGGAAGAATAACGGCAGCGGATAAAAACATTGTGCTTAACGAACCTCATATGATTGAACTGCCCGATGGCAGACTTCTCTGCCATATCAGAGGCGAAAATTCAGAGCTTTTTAACGGAGGCAATGAAACGCTGTTTACTGTTTTTCAGAGCGTTTCCGATGACGGCGGAAAAACCTGGTCAGAACCTTTGATGCTTCTTGATGAAACGGGCGGAGCGCCGCCGCATTTGATTTTGCTTTCTTCGGGCGAGCTTGTTTCAGTCTACGGCAGACGCAAACACCCTTACGGTATCATGGCTATGGTCAGCCTTGACGCGGGTGAAAGCTGGCAGACGAATATTCCGATTTGTGAAAATCTGGCAACAGATGACCTCGGTTACCCAACAACCATTGAGCTTGACGGCGGAATACTTCTCACAGTTTTTTATGATAATGACGGAGAGGGCTTGCCGTGCAGAATCAGACAGCAAAAATGGAGATTAATTCGTTGATGTAAGGTTACATAAAACATGAAAATAATTCGGACATATTAAAACCTATTCTCTTTAGCACAATAATCAGAACAGGGTGCACCGTAAGCGCGGTGCACCCTGTTCTGATTATTGTATTTGAAAACCCCGCAGCCGATTGTGCGGTACTATGGCGTCAATAAATGTAACAGAGTCGTCCGCATGGAGCGGCATCGCCTTTGGTGTAGAACGAGTAAACATCGCCTTCTGTGTAATTGTCTGCCCATTTGAAGTGCAGGCTTTCGGAAGAAGTCACAAGGCTTTTTGAAACCTGAAGCATAAGCTTGTTGCCCTCAAAGCGGATTTCAGCTTCACCGATTTTCTTGAATAAGTTTCCGTTGGCTTTTTCAACGGCTGTTTTGCCGTTTGCAGGAGCAGATCTGTTGATGACAAGGCTTTCGTTGATAAACAGTGTCATCCATGCGCCGCTGTTGGGGGAGGTGAGATTTTCGGCTGTGTCGGCATAAAAATAATAGTTGTATTCATCCTCTGTGACCTTCATGTTGACAATATCGTTTCTGCCCGAATAATCGGCATAGACAAGAGAGCCGAAGCCCTCGCAGTTTCTGTTGGCGGTGTCATTGCGATAATCTTTATAAGCTGCTGTTATTGCAGGGCTATCCCATTGCTCAAAACTGCCGTCAATGTCAATTACAGCGCCGTTTCCGCGGCTTACCTTTGCTGTCGTTTTCTTGAATCGGGCGATGTAATCCACCAGCTGCATATAGTAATTGTCGCCGAGTATGCCTGCGGATGGCTCAAAATCGCGTGAGGCATTTTCGTTGGCGCAGTCAACAAAAACGATTGGTCTTCCTTCCTGAGCAGGCTGACGCTGTGCAACCCATTCATTAAAGCCGGTTACGAAAATGATATCCGGGTCCATTTTAATTGCAAATTCCCATTGTTCGGCAAAATTATATCCTTTTAGAATTGCTCCGTCCGAGGTGTCGTTTGCTCCGTCGTGCCACGAGCGCGTTCTGTCGTCAGAGCCGTACCATGCCGTGTTACTGAAAGCACAGGTGTCCGAATGCTGGGCGATTGAAACATTCATGATTTTTGTTCCGCCGTAGTTGTAAACGGCCTGCAGGGTAAGTGAGCGCTCAAACTCCATCCAGGGAAAACCGTCCTTCAGCTTGTCGGCTGTGGGCCATTGACTGGCCTTGATTCTGAAATATTCCCTCACATCGTCGCGCAGCGCAATGTCGTTGGTGTCGCCGATTATCATAGGCTTGCCGTCAATATTGAACCAGAGTTCGTCAAGCCGTGAGAAATCTGCCTTTAACTGAGGGCTATTATATATTTCATCATATATTCTGTTCATTGTGTCGCCTGAATAAGAATTGGTATAAAACGCAATTTGCGGAACATTCCAACCGTCAAGAAGGTATTCATGCCATATTTTTATAAGCTTTTTTGCGCTTTCGGAATATGTGAATGCGTTGGTTGTGTCTATAACGATAAAGTCAACCGAAGCGTCTGTCAGCATCTGAACATGTTTACGGATAACCCACTCATCGTCCGATGTATAGTAGCCAAACAGAGGCTCACCCCAAAAATGGAACTCTCCTATATTGCCACCGCCGGATGACATCCATTCAGCTTCGGATTTTATTGCATCAGGGTTTGCATCAACGATTTTTGTGTTGTCATAAAGATAATCCTTGCCGTGCTGACCCTGCCAGAGAAAATAGAAAACACCGACAAGTTTTTTGCTTTCGCCTGCGGAAATCACGCTTCTGCCAAGTTCGTCCGTGCAGGCAAGCGAGCCGTTTAAAGGAACTTCTTTTTCAACGATTCTGTCTGTGCCTAAAATACCGCCGAAAACATTCACCAAAGCCAGCACGAATGCTGTCAGCTTTTTTATAATAAGCATTGTAAATTCACTCATCGCTTTCATCTCCTTTAACAGTTTCTTTTATATCACGTTTCGATGCTTTTTGTCAAACCTGTGTAATTGAATATACAAAATAACGGTTAATGTTTTGTTAGATGAAAGATTGATTTAATATAAAATTTGTGTTAAAATTTATAGCAAACGAAAAGCAACACAAAAAATCCGAGCAAACAACGCTGAATAATAATTCCGGAGATGATTCAATGCAAACATTTGTTAAATTCTTGTTTACGGTTTTTACCGCAATTTCTGTTTTCTGTTCAAATCTGCTTTTCCCCGCTACCGTTTATCCGGAGAGTGAGGATTTTGATTTTTCGTTTCTTCAATATCCCGACGAAGCAATCATCACCCTTGCAGAAGCGGGGCTTACCGAACAGGAGCTTGTGGGCAGAGCTTCGGCAGAGCTTCCCGAATATGTTCAGTCCGGCGGATATGACGATATCAACGGTATTACGGTTTCGCCTTATTACACGGCAAAAATCAGCGGAACAGAAATCCCCGTTTATGCTTCGGTGGTTTTTATCCGTGCCGATGATACGGGAACTCTTCATTCATTCTCGGAAATTTATGTTGATACAAGCAGAGAGTTTTCTTTTAATATTGAACTGACGGGTGCCGATGTGACGCTTGAAAATGCCGTTGTTTTGCCCGAAACCCACGGCGTCAGGGCGAAGTGCTCCGACAACACGGTAACAGCATCAATCAACAAAACGGGTATTTACACCTTTCTTTTTAACGGTGCAAATCAGTACTACGGCTACACTCTTTTAGTCCGCGAAAAAATTGATGAGGATGCGGAAATTGCGGAATATATTGCAGACTACGGCGAGGATAATGTGATCGTTCTTGAAAAAGGAGTGTATGAATATGACTATGTCAATTTCGTTGCTCAGAATAATCAGGTAATCTACCTGAAAGAAGGAGCCTATGTTATTGCAAACCATCTTTATGATATCGACAGCGCCGAGGATGAGAATAAATATTTTGAAGAAACCGCGCCTTTGCATAATGCAATCGGTTTGACGAGATATCCGTTCCTCAATTTCTGCAACTGCAACAACTTGACTCTTACGGGCAGGGGAGTAATAGACCTCACCCGCCTTGACAGGCGCGAAAGACGCGGTGTTGTTTTCACAAATTGCAGTAATATCAATATAAGCGGAATCAAGATTATCAATTCGCCCGAATGGTCATTTATTTCCTACTGCTGCACAGATGTCAATATTGAGCAGGTTGATATTATCGGTAACCGCGGGAACTGTGACGGCTTTGCTGTTTGCAACAGCCACAATGTAACCGTAAACAACTGCTTTGCAAGGGTGGCGGATGATACATTTGAAGTGAAAGCGCTTGGCGGCACAATGGACAGCAGAAATATCACCTTCTCAAACTGTATTGCCTGGGGCGGTTATGCAAGGTGTTTCGGTATCACGGGCGAAGTTAACAAAAAGATTTCCGATGTTACCTTCCGCGACTGTGCCGTAGTTTACCGTGACGGTATCTGGGACAATGACAGAATAGGCTCTCTTGTTGTTGTTGCGGAACAAACAGATGGAAGCATTGACGGCGTTCTTTTTGAAAACATTGAAATATTCCGCGATGAGGGCAGACCCATTCTCGTGAAGATTTACGACGAGGAGGCGGAGAATTTTGAGATTAAAAATGTTGTTTTCAGAAATATTTCCTACACCTCATATATGATGCCGAAAATAGCAGGCACCGACAGCAGCTCAAACACAGTGCAGGTAACGCTTGATAACATCGAGGCTTGCGGAATTCGGCTGCCGTTTCCAAAATGGTTGTTTAATATCGGCAAATATTGCGAAATAATCATAACCTGACATGTAAAAAACCACTTCACCGGCGTATAATGCAATGGTGAAGTGGTTTATGCTTTTCTTCGCTATGAATTCGTCATGAATCTTTTTTGTTCCGCTTTTATGTTGAAGGTGATTTTGAGGAAGCCTTTAAGCTTTCGTTTTCCTTGTGACGCTCCTGACGCATTATTTCAAGCTCGCGGTACATCTGTTACTTTGTTTCGCCCTCAACATTATACATGGTTTTGGGTATGATTGCTTTAAGAACATTAGTGAAAAAAGCACATAAAAACAATGCTTTTTTCGGTTATGGCATTAAGAGAATGGTTGATTATGCCGTTTCTTCGTTTGAATTTTGTTGAAACACCTTTGTTTTTGTGCAACAATTTTTTTGAACATGTGCTGTGTCAGCAAGTTTATTTTGATTACAAGGAGAAGCAGTATGAAAAAATATGATATTGCCGCATTTATATGGCCGTCCTACACAGGCGATGAGCCTCGCACACGGATTTTCTGGCCTGAAGGGAACGGCGAATGGCAAACCGTCAAGGCGATGACAGATAAGGGATATAAAGGCTGCCGCTGGCCCCGCATACCATTGTGGGGATATGTAAATGAGGCAGACAGCAAGGTTATGGAAATGCAGATAGACTTTGCTGTTTCTCATGGCGTAAATGTTTTTATTTATGATTGGTATTGGTATGATAACAGACCATTTCTTGAAAACTGCCTTAATGACGGTTTTTTGAAAGCAGGCAATAATAACAAAATGCAGTTTTGCCTCATGTGGGCAAATCACGACGCAAATCATTTGTGGGATAAACGCAATTCAGACAGCTTCCTTTCAACTGTTATCTGGAGCGGAGTTGTTACGCCTGAAATTTTTTCTGATATTTGTGACAGAACAATAGAAAAATATTTTTCCAAGGAAAACTATTACTGCATCGACGGCTGCCCGGTTTATATGATTTTTGACATTGATAATTTTATCCGCTCGTTCGGCACAAGCGATGAATGCAGAAAGTGTATCGATGAATTCCGCAAAAAGACGGTTGCCGCGGGGTTTAAAGGGCTGCACCTGCAGTTTGTTCATTGGCGTAACCGTGTTTTTGACTGGCTTCGTGATTCGGATTCTCAAAAAGGAGTTTCCTCTGCAGAGATGTATCATTTTCTCGGTGCAGATTCAATAACAAGCTATAACTGGGGATGCTCAACCGATTTTGACGGTGATTACACCGAAATTACAGACAGGTATATAGGTGAAATAACAAAAGAGTCCGAAAAACTCAAAATCCCGTTCTACCCCAATATTTCTGTCGGATGGGATAACAATGTGAGGTTCAATAATTTTATGCCCGGCGTGGTTGAAAACAATACTCCCCAAAATTTCAGGGTTGCCTGCGAAAAAATCAAAACCTTTGCAGATTCTTCTGTAAAAAACGGCGTTATGAAATCACCTTTTATAACCGTTAACAGTTGGAACGAATGGACAGAAACGAGCTATCTTCAGCCTGATGACCTTTACGGCTACGGTTATCTTGAAGCAATCAAAGATGTTTTTCTGTGATGTTCTCTTAAGAATATCTTAATTTTTATTTAAATCGGTTGAAAAACAAGATTTGATATTCTATAATTGCTTATCATTTGATAAGGAGAAAATAAAATGCTCGGATTTTTTCTTGCGGTTAAAAATTTTGTTTATGCGCTTTTGTCGGTGGTTGTTGCCTTGCCTATTGTGGCAACAATGTGTCTGCCGGGTGACCCGAACACGCCGGTTATGGTTAACGCCGAAGCGAAAAATCCATATATCAACGAATATCTTGACCCTGATGTTTCAGCTCACCGTTCAGGAGCAGGTGTTGTGCCTCAAAACACTCTTATGGCATTTCAAACAGTTCTTGAAGAAAGCAAAAAACTCGGAGTTGACACCTTTGAGTTTGATGTTCAGCTTACAAAGGACGGCGAACTGATAATTCTTCACAATCTTACATATGATGAAACCTCAAATGCCGTTGAGCAATACGGACACAAGCGCGTTTATGCCTCATCGCTGACCTATGAAGAAGCGCACAGTACACTCAACCTCGGCGAAAACTTTACTGCCGACGGCGAAACATATCCCTATCGCGGCTTGCGAGGTGAGGATATCCCCGATAATCTCCGCGTTGCAAAATGTGAGGATGTAATTGATTATATCGAAGCAAATTCCGATGGCAAGGAATACAGATATATCATTGAAATTAAAAGCAAAAGCTTCGACGGAATGAAAGCGGCTGACAAGCTTTACGAAGTGATTACAGAGCGTGATTTGGCGGGCAGAGTTATTTGGGCATCGTCAAATGAAGATGTTTCAATCTATATGGAGCATAAATATCCCGATATGCCCCGCTCCGCAAGAACAACCGAAGCGCTTCAGTTTTATGTTTACGCCAGAATGAACTGGGATTTGGATGACCTTGGTGTTTCATATGTTGCTCTGCAGATTCCTTACGGTAACAGCGCGGCAGGCGGATTAATCAATACCGGCACAAAAGAGCTTATAAATTATGCTCACAAGTATGATATTGCCGTTCAGTATTGGACAATAAACGACGAGGAAGCGGCTAAAACCCTTATTGAAAACGGCGCCGATTGCATTATGACCGACTATCCCGAAATGGTATACGAAGCTGTTAAAGCCGGCAAATAAAAAAGGCACGCATCGCGGTTAAACGATGCGTGCTTAATTTTTTAAAATCAGATTTCCTTTTTCTTCATGAAGCCGAGACCGATTGCCATAACAACAGCAAAGATGATGAGATAACCGGGAATCATCTTTCCGTGTGCCTGGAATGCAGCAACAACCATAACAATACTGCCGATGATAGCGAGTATGGGAGAAACAAATCTCTGGAAGCCCTTTAACTCCTTAATCTTCATCATCTTGAAGAAGATGGGGATATAGAAGGGATAAATTGTTACAATGGGAAGTTCTGTCGGGTCAAAGGCGAACATGCCGAGCTTTTCGCTGATGCCGCTGAGCTGTGAGCAATAGAAGAACAAGAGCCATGCGCCGCAGAGAAGAAGACCCATAACAGAGGAGTTTGTGGGCATGTTTGTATGCTTGTCAACTATGCTGAAAACATGGGGAGCGGGGCCTCTGCCGCGGCTTGCAAGTGAATAGATGCCTCTTGAGCAGCCGAGCATAAGTCCGTTGAGAGTGCCGAGGCAGGAAATGATAACGAAAACAAAAATGCCCGTGCCCATAACATTGCCGAATACTGCGGCAAAAGCGCTCTTTGCGCCTGCCTGGCCGTTAGCCATCATTTCTGCATTGGGGATTGCGCCTGCAAGACCTACATAATAGAAAACATAGATAGCAACAATAACGAATGCGCCGATGATAAGAGCCTTGGGAAGGTTTTTCTTTGCGTCTTTGATTTCCGCATTTATGGATGTTGCAATAATCCAGCCTTCATAAGCAAAGCAGGTTGCGCAAACAGCCTTGAAAATAGCAGTTGATGTGGGGATTTCGTTAACAACTGTTGTGAAGTTTGCGATTGTGTGACCTTTTGTAAGACCGTAGATTGTTCCTACAATAGCCATAAGTACAAGGGGAACAAGCTTGATAAAGGTTGTTGAAACCTGGAACTTGCCCGAAAGAATGGGTGAAAGTGAGTTAAGAGCAAAGCTGCCGATAAGATAAAACGCTGTAAGAGCGAAGCAGAGACCGCCGGTTATGTCAGCTTCTGAGCCGTAAATAACAACGAGAGTATATCTTGCGGAGAGCCATGCAAGTGCCATTGTGAGGGTGGGGTAGTAGATAGTTGAAAGGAACCAGCCGATAACATAGCCGTACTTTTCGCTAATCATTGCATCAGCATAGTCAACAACTCCGTTAACCTTTTCGTACTTTGTTGCCATGATTGCGAATGCGTATGCGCAAACAATCATGATAGCACCGCCGATAAGCCAAGCAAGGATACCGAGCTTTAAATCGCCGCCTGTGTGGTTAAGTATCGCTTCAGCCTTGAAGAATACGCCGCTTCCTACAACAATGCCGACTACCATACATATGGCTGTCAGCAAGCCGTATTTTTTCTTGAGTTCTGTTGCCATTCAATCAACCCTTTCAGTTGTGTTATGTGCTTTAATTTTACAATAGTATTATTAAAAAGTCAATGTTTTTTAAATCTTGCCATGCAAAAAAAAATATGATATAATTGCTTTAATAAATTGGAGGTGCTTTTTATGATAAAGCGAATTGTTGCGTCAGTATGCGCTTTTATATTTTTACTTGGTTTATCTGCATGCAGTCCCGATAAAGGCGGTGAAGAAGTTACCCAAACGACGGAGACAACCGTTATTGAAACAAGAATATATAATTATTTCAAGGATGTTGTTCCTGAGTTTAAATTCAAAAACGACCCCACAGAGGAGTATAATGAGGGTATCAGCTATGTTTTGAGGGTTGAAGCTTCCGAAAAAGAGGTTGAAAAGTTCTTGAAGAAGCTCAAGAACGCAGGATTTTCGGAAAGTGCAGTTGAGTCTGAAAAATATTTTGCAGCAAGAAACGCAGACGGCTACCATGTTGAAATGACACATATCGAAGGAATAATGACGCTTTATGTGAGAAAAATGTAATCAAAAAGGACTGTTCACAAACGGAACAGTCCTTTTCTTCATTTATTTGAGTTTTCTTGCAAGGTCATTGAGGAAAAGCTCGTTTTCAAGCGATTCGGGAGTTGTATTTTTGTTGATGTGAACAAACTCAATGTCCATAATTCTTGCAAAGTCGCGAAGCATTTCGGCGTCTGCATCATATGAAAGCACGGTGTGATGTGCGCCGCCCGCTATTATCCAGCATTTTGCGCCTGTGCAAAGGTCGGGCATTGCTCGCCACATAACCCTTGCAACGGGGAGGTTAGGCATGGGAAGAATGGGTTTTACGCATTCGATATCCTGGCAAATCATTCGAAGTCTGCCGCCCATGTCAACAAGGCTGACAACAACAGCGGGGCCCGCCTTGCCCTCAAAGACAAGCCTTGCGGGGTCGCCCTTGCCGCCTATGCCGAGGGGATGCACCTCAATTTTGGGCTTGCCTGCCGCAAGAGTGGGGCAAACCTCAAGCATATGTGCACCGAGCGAATATTCGCTGCCTTCGGTAAGGTGATATGTATAATCTTCCATAAAAGCACTGCCGCCGCCCATACCGTCGCACATTGCTTTGATAATGCGGGTCATTGCAGAAACCTTCCAGTCGCCCTCGCCGCCGTAGCCGTAACCCTGCTCCATAAGACGCTGCGAAGCAAGACCGGGAAGCTGTTCCATTCCGTGAAGATCCTCAAAGGTGTTTGTATAAGCCTTAGCACCCTCACGGTCAAGAATTCTCTTTATTGCAATTTCTTCCTTTGCCTGATAGCGGACTGTTGCAATGTCATCGGTGTTCATATCATATTTTTCGTTATATTCGGCAATGAGTGCATCAATTTCAGCCTCGGTAACCTTGCTCATTTCTTCAACAAGATCGCCAACCGCCCAGGTGTTGACCTGCCAGCC
>JAZSGU010000170.1:0-1646 GCA_045532895.1 Acutalibacteraceae bacterium
CCTCTTGCTGCTTCAACTATGCTTTCACGCGGCATTGCTTCATCCTCCGAAGCCGATGCCTGACCGAGATTATAAACGGTAGAGCGGGAAAGAACAGTCGGCAGAAAGCCCGATTTCGTTGAGCAAAGCAGAATAAAGCTGACATATGCGGGCGGCTCTTCAAGAATTTTCAGAATTGCGTTCTGACCCTCGTTGCCCATTGTGTGGGAATTTTCAAGAATAAAAACCTTTCTGTCCGCCTCATTGGGAACAATATATGCTTTGCTTCTTATTTCGCGGACTATTTCAACCTTAAAAGCCTTCGGTTTGTCCTCAACCGAATAAAGCAGAATATCCGCATGTGAGTCTGCTGCGGCTTTTCGGCATGCGGAGCACACCCCGCACGGAACAATCCCGCCGGAGCTGCAAACAAGTGCCGCCGCAATCTTTTTGGCGAGAGCCATGCGTTCCTCCGCTTTGCCGCCCTCAAGGATAACGGCGTGGGGGAATCTTTTTGAATGCATCGCAGCGGATATGGATTTTTCAACCTGATTGCTTAAATCAAAGCCGTTTATACTCATGTTTAAATTCCTTAAAGTTTTATAAACTTTTCAACATCAACAACAAAAACCGTTGCTCCGCCGACAGTAACCTCAACGGCGCGGGAAATAAAGCCCTCTGCCATAAATGAGGGGGAGGGGGAAACCATTTGAGTGCGTTTGCGCGAAAATTCGCTGATGATTTCGATAACATCATCAACTTTTTCGTCCTCTGTACCGATGAGGAGAGTGGAGTTGCCGGCCTTCAGAAATCCGCCGGAGGTTGAAAGCCTGGTTGCTCCGTAGCCCTTTTGTGTCAGTTCATTGAGGACGCTGGGGCAATCGTCATTGTTGATAATGGCAACGATAAGCTTCATACATAAAACTCCTTTTTTAAATGTTTTTGTGCAAGGAAATGTTTCTCTCTATAACCTTTCTTCCGCGCCATTCATAAGCACGCCCCTCAAGGCTGCAGCCCGAGCCAATGTGCGAAACGGGTGCGGAAAGAAATTCTTTAATTTCGGTGGCTGCGGCGTTTTTGTTCATCGGGCAAACATCCTGGCAGATGTCACAGCCCCAGACACAGCCGCATTCCTTCATAAGCTTTTCTTCTTCGGCGGAAAGAATACCCTTTTTCTGCGTTATTGCGGAAAGGCATTTGCTTTGGTCAACCCCTTTTTCCGATATCGCCGAGGCGGGGCAGGATTTTTTGCATTTGCCGCACATGATGCAGTTTTTTTCAGCGGTATCTGCGCATTCAAGAGAAAGGTCTGTTACTATTTCACCGATGAAAACGAAGGAGCCGTATTTTTCGGTTATCAGAAGTGAGTTAAGCCCTCTTACTCCAAGCCCCGCAAGGCATGCGGCACGCACCTCGGGGATGGGCGAATTATCCGCAAACGCGGCAAAGTCGTGTTCAGGAAAGAGAAGTTTCAGCTTTTTGCAGGCCGTATTAAGCCTGTTTAAAGCAACCTCATGATAATCCGACACAACGGCGTATTTGGAAATGTTGAGATTTTTGTATTCGGATTTATCAAGCAGATAGGGAAAGCATGCAACGATAACGCTTTTTGCATTTTCGGGCAGTCTGCTTTTCGCCCTGCATTCGATAAGCCCTGATTTTATTTT
>JAZSGU010000019.1:0-7655 GCA_045532895.1 Acutalibacteraceae bacterium
ATTGAAAAGGGCGGAATACTTTTTATGGGCACCTTCCACCCCGCCGCACTTCTGCGCAACCCCAACCAAAAGCCCGATGCGCTTGAGGATTTTCTTGCGCTCCAAAGAAAAATAAAAGAAATATGTGACCATACATATTAAATAATGTAGGGGACGGCGTCCCCGACGTCCCGTGTGTGCCGAAGGCGCACAAAACAAAGAAAAGCCACCTGAAAAAGGTGGCTTTTCTTTTATGCGATTTTGTAGGGATCGATGCCCACATCGACCCTAATTGATTTAAAGTTATTCCGTAAATTCTTTCAAAAAATACTGCATAACCTTATTAGAAACTGATGAGGCAACGCCCGAGCCGTGGCCCGCGTGCTCTGCAACGCAAACAACCGCAAGCGGCAAATCCTCTCTTTGCGAATAGCCCACAAACCATGAGTGGCTTTTGGCGTTGTCAATCTGCGCCGTGCCCGTTTTGCCGCACATCTGCAGGTTTTCGAATTTCCAATCACCGTATTCGTTTTTAACATTGGAGCGCAGAAGCTCGCCCAGCTTTGCGGCGGTTTCGGGCTTGATTGTTATAATTGTTTCGGGCATTCTGCCCACTATCTGTGAAACCGTGCCCGTGGAGCGGATTCTGTCCGGCGTATAGCCGCTGCCGCCGTTTGCGATTGCGCCCATTATCGCAAGAAAATGTGAGGGGTTAACAAGAGTTGTAGACTGACCGATACCCGCCCAGCCAAGCTCTGATTTGCTTTGTGTTGACGGTGAAAAGCGGCTCTTTGTCAGGCGTATTTCCTTGGCATAAAGCTGAGCGTTAAAGCCCATGGACTCTGCAGTTGCTTTCAGCTTTTCGGCACCGAGTTCAATCGAAATTTCCGCAAATGCGCAGTTGCAGGAGTTGTTCATTGCCTGCTGAAAATTCTCTTTGACGTGAACATCGTTGCAGATAACCGTGCCGTCGCCCGTTTCGTATTCTCCGTCGCATTCAAAGGTGCGCGAATAAATATCGGGAATATTTTCTATTGCGCATGCGGCGGTCACGATTTTCATGATTGAGCCGGGGGTGTAAATGCCCGAAATAACCTTGTCAAGGAAAACTCCCGAATATTTTTCGTTTGTCAAAAGGTCATCGGGCTTGTTTTTAATGTCATATGTCGGCTTTGAAACGCTGCAGAGAAGCTGACCCGTTTTATAGTTATAAACGGCAACCGCGCCGTTGTAGTCGCCGAGTGCATTATAAGCAATCTTGTTTGCCTCGCTGTCAATGTTGAGCGTTATGTCCGTGCCCGTGCCGCTCTGCTTGAGGTTATATATGCCCTCTATCTTGCTGTAGCCCGAAAGCACATCGCGGTAAAGGTAGTGAGTGCCCGTGGAGATGTATCCCGCCGTGTCGCCAACAACATGGAGCACGGATTTGCGCAGGGCTTCGCTTTGCGCAAAAATGCGCTCGTTATCGGAGCTTTTTGCAAGCTCCACGCCGTTTATGTCATAGATTGTGCCCGCGTTAACGATTGTCCCACCCGCGTAAATATGGCGGTTAGCCTTGTGGGATGCCCATTCCGAGCCGTTGAGTACGAGGCTCACAACAAAAATGCCGACACCTGCGAGAAACGCCAGAATAAGAGCGTAAATTATTGCCGCACGCCTTGCCGTTATCCTCATGATGCCGCACCTCCTTTGGTTTTAACTCTAGGAGGTGTTGTTTTTTGCACTTTTTTAACTGCGATATCGGGCTTCGGCGGCTCAAACGGAGCACCCGCCGCTCTGATATATGCAAGCAGCCCCCATGAGCAAAGCATGCTCGAGCCGCCGCGGCTGACAAAGGGCAGGGTAACGCCCGTGAGCGGCAGCAAATCCGTTATGCCGAAAATGTTCAGAGAAAGCTGGAAAAGGAGCATGCCCGCGGCAGATACCGCAGCGATTGCATAAAAGGTGGATGCGCTTGTTTTTGCCGAGCGGATTGCAAAAAACGCGATTGCCGCAAAGCACAGAAGCACAGCAAGCCCGATAAGAAGCCCCATTTCCTCGCAGATAAGTCCGAAAACGAGGTCGGTGGAGGCTGCGTAAACATCGCGAAGATATCCCTCGCCTATGCCGAGCCCGAAAAGCCCGCCGCTTGCCGAATAAATCAAAACTCTTGTTTGCTGATAGCCCGTTGTGTCAATGAAGTCCCAAACGTGGCGGTAGGCCGCAAATCGGTTTGCAACATATGGCTTGAAATAGATGATTAGAGCCGCACCCATGAGCGCAACCGTG
This sequence comes from Acutalibacteraceae bacterium, assembly GCA_045532895.1. Classification (GTDB taxonomy): domain Bacteria; phylum Bacillota; class Clostridia; order Oscillospirales; family Acutalibacteraceae; genus CAG-177. The sequence goes on from JAZSGU010000019.1 coordinate 2,248, forward strand.
CAGATAAGTGCGATTGTTCGTATATCGCCCGAACGCATGAACGCGATAAGTATAAATGTAAAAAAGAAAATAAGAGCCGTGCCGAAATCCTTCATAAGGAAAAGCGCACCCACGCAGCCGAGCGAAAAAATGATGTATTTCGTAAGGCTGACGCTTGACAGAAGCTTTTCAAGCGTTACCGCGCCGACGAGTATAAACGCAACCTTAACAAGCTCGGAGGGCTGAATTGAAAAAAAGCCAAGGTCAATCCAGTTGAGAGTGCCGTTTATGTTTTGCGCAAGCACAAGGTTCAGCGCAAGCACACCCACGGAGCCGACGGCGGCGGGGTAGCGCAGAATGCTCGCAAAATGAACGTCTTTAATCAGCAGGAGCATTATCAGATAAACCGCAAGCCCGAGCCCTATCGCAATCAGCTGCTTTATTGCATAGGATTCGCTGAAGCTTGCGCACACGGTCAAGCCTATGCCCGAAAGGAAAAAGGCGATGGCTTCAAGCTCGAAATAGTCGTTGCCTGTCACGAGCGCGCCTATGAGCATGTATATCCACTCCGCGGCGATATAGCCGAAGAAAATATAAACCATTGTCAGGCTCAATTCCTCCTGCCTGCAAAGCACGCATGCCGCGCAGACAAGCTGGAAAGCGGTCATAAGAGTCATAACCGTTATTTGCTGAAAATGCGGTTTTCTTGCAGCAGTTTCCGCCATGCTTTCCACCTCCGTTATTCAACATTCAAATCTATATTAACACATATGTATGATTTTTTCAAATGCTATTATACAACGCGATTTTTTTAAAATTGTTAACAAATATCATCATGTTTATTAAATATAAAGGTGTAAGATGTATTTCAGACTTTTCACTCTTCGTTTTTCATTTCATATACTGTTTATGTGAGGGAAAGCGCTTTTGCTGACCTGACCTTCCTCTTATAATAAAATACTTGCAAGCGAGGAGAAAATAGTGTATAATGTTTTAAATATGACTATTAAAATGGGTGTAGTGCCGACAGAGGGGAAGCGTAACAGATGAATGCTTATTTTGACAACAGCGCAACAACAGCGCCGTGCTGCGAAGCGGTCAGTGCCGTTTCCGATGCAATGACGCGCTGTTGGGGCAATCCCTCGTCTTTGCACCGCGCGGGCAATCTTGCAAACGAATTGCTTGAAAACTCCAGAAAAGATATTGCCAACCGTCTTTCCTGCGCCCCGGAAGAAATCTTTTTCACCTCGGGCGGAACGGAAGGCAACAACCTTGCCGTTATCGGCGCGGCTCATCAGATGCGCCGCATGGGCAGAAGAATTGTTTCAACAAGCGTTGAGCATTCCAGCGTTGACGATACTCTGAACAAGCTCGAAGCCGACGGCTTTGAGGTAATAAAGCTCAAGGTGGATAATTACGGCAGGATAAACGAAAAAGACCTTTACGCCGCCGTTAATTCCAACACGATTCTGATAACAATGATGCTTGTCAACAATGAGGTGGGCTCGATAATGCCGATTAAGGCGGCAAAAAGAGCCGCGATGATGGCGCGTTCCCCCGCGCTTATTCATTGCGATGCCGTTCAGGCATTCGGCAAAATGCCGTTAAAGCCCGCTTCTCTCGGCGTTGACCTTATGACAGTCAGCTCCCATAAAATTCACGGGCCCAAAGGTGTCGGCGCGCTTTATATCCGCAAGGGTGTCAAGATTAAGCCCAGAACCTTTGGCGGAGAGCAGGAAAAAAAGATTAGGCCCGGCACGGAAGCCATGCCCGCAATCGCAGGCTTTGCCGCCGCGGCAAGGGCATTGCCCGACCCTGCACGCGAGCTTGAGCATATAACCATGCTGCGCGACTATATGGTTGCAAAGCTCGTCGAAATCCCCGACGTTGTCATCAATTCCCCGCCCGATGCCCTGCCCTATGTTACCAACATTTCCGTTTTGGGCATAAAGTCCGAGCCGATGCTTAACTTCCTTTCCGAAAAAGGAATTTTCGTTTCAAGCGGCTCAGCATGTTCAAAGGGCAAAAAAAGCCATGTGCTTGTTCAGATGGGACTTGATAAAAAGAGGCTTGACAGCCCGATTCGCATAAGCTTTTCAAGATATACAACAGTTCAGGAAATAGATGCCCTTATTCTCGGAATAGCCGAGGCGAAAAAGGTTATAAGGGCTGCAAAATAAAATCGGAGAAAAATAATGAAAGAAATCATATTAATCAAAAACGGAGAGCTTGCTCTCAAAGGACTTAACAGAAGAACTTTTGAGGATATGCTTGTTAAAAACATGCGCCGCAGGCTTGATTCCGCAGGAAAATTCAAATTCACCGTTGCGCAGTCAACAATCGTTGCCGAGCCCGAGGAGGGCGCGGATATTGACGAGGCGGTTGCAAGAATCGAAAAGGTTTTCGGCATTGCCGCTTTTTCGAGAGCCGCGGCGGTTGAAAAGGATATGGAAACTATTCTCAAAAGCGCGGAGGAATATCTTGCTCCACAGCTTCTCTCGGTCAGAAGCTTCAAGGTTGAGGCAAAGCGTTCGGACAAAAAATTTCCGCTCAACTCTCCCGAAATTTGCAGAGAAACGGGCGGATACCTGCTTCGCAAATTTCCCCATCTTGTTGTTGACGTTCACAACCCCGACATGGTTGTTACCGTTGAAATCAGAGATACCCACGCCTATATTCACGGCAAGCAGATAAAGGGCGCGGGCGGTATGCCCACGGGCTCCGCGGGCAGAGCGGCTGTTCTTATTTCAGGCGGCATTGACAGCCCCGTTGCCGCATATATGATGGCAAAGCGCGGCTTGGAGCTTATCGCAATTCACTTTGCCTCACCGCCTTACACAAGCGAAAGAGCCGAGCAAAAGGTGCATTCGCTTTTGAAGCAGGTGAGCAAATATTCGGGCAGGATAACACTTTTTGTTGTTCCGTTTACGGAAATTCAGGAGCTTATCAAGGATAACTGCCCCGAGGATATATTCACGGTTATCATGCGCCGTATGATGATGAGAGTGGCGCAGATAATTGCCCAAAAAGAAAATTCAGGTGCGCTGATAACGGGCGAAAGCGTCGGTCAGGTTGCAAGCCAGACCATGCCCGCAATCGCCTGCACGGATGCGGTTTGCGAAATGCCCGTTTTCCGCCCGCTTATCGGCATGGATAAGGACGAGGTTGTTGCGATTTCAAGAAAAATCGAAACCTTCGACATTTCAATTCTTCCATATGAGGACTGCTGCACGGTATTCACACCCAAGCACCCCAAAACCCGCCCCACAATCGACTATGTTGAGGAGTGCGAAAAGGCTCTCGAAGTGGACAGGTTGGTTGACGAAGCGGTTAAGAACACAAGATTTGTGCTTATTAATGCGTATTAATTATTAGTGAAAAATTAAAAGTGAATAGTGAAAAGTTTCGGACGGGCTCTGCCCGTACCCGAATATGATAAGCGGCGCAGCCCCTTAACTTTTCACTTTTCATTCTTCACTCTTCACTTGAAAGGAGCTTGGATATGGCGGTTTGCGAAATTCTTTCCGTCGGCACGGAAATATTGCTCGGCGATATTCTTAACACAAACTCAAAATATCTGTCGGTTGAGCTTGCAAAGCTCGGCATATCCGTTTTGAGGCATACAACCGTCGGCGACAATCACGAAAGGCTTGCCGCTGCCCTCAAAACCGCTCTCGAAAGAAGCGATATCGTTATTGCAACGGGCGGCCTCGGCCCCACGCAGGACGATATAACACGCGATGTTTGCTGTTCGGTTATGGGCTTTGAACTTGAGCTGAATACCGAAATAGCAGAAAAAATAAAGAGTTATTTCAACTCAAAGGGCATCGAAATGCCCGAAAGCAACCTTCGGCAGGCTTATGTGCCCGTCGGCGGCACGGTGTTTGAAAACAATCACGGCACCGCACCCGGTCTGGGGCTTAAAAAAGGCGGAAAGTGCGTTGTGATTCTGCCCGGTCCGCCCTATGAAATGGCTCCGATGTATCACGAAAGCGTTGTGCCCTATCTTGCGGGATATTCCGACGGGGCAATCGTTTCTCACACAGTCAGGACAATGGGGATAGGCGAGAGCGCAATGGCGGAGCTTGTTTCGGATTTGCTTGAAAACGAAAATCCCACGGTTGCGCCCTATGCCAAAAAGGGCGAGGCTCTTCTGCGAATAACAGCCAAAGCGGAGAGCGATGAAGAAGCTGAAAAGCTTTGTGCACCCGTCATAGAAGAAATCCGTTCAAGGCTCGGCAGCTATGTTTACGGCATTGACAGCGCGAGCATTGAGCAGAGGGTGGTTGAGCTTCTCAAGGAAAATTCGCTCACCCTTGCAACAGCAGAAAGCTGCACCGCGGGATATATCCCGAAAAGGATAACCGATATTCCCGGCGCGAGCAGTGTTTTTGAATACGGCGCAATAACCTATTCAAACGAAATAAAGCAAAAAATTCTCGGCGTGCGTGAAGAAACCCTCAAAGCCCACGGCGCTGTCAGTGAACAGACGGCGCGCGAAATGGCGGCGGGCATCCGCAGAGTGTCGGGCGCGGATATCGGAATATCCGTAACGGGCATTGCAGGCCCGGGAAGCGACGGCACAAACAAGCCCGTCGGTCTTTGCTACATTGCGCTTGATGCCGAGGATTTCACAGCATGCGAAAAGATTGAAACGGGCAAGAATGACAGAGAATATAACCGCTATGTCAACGCTTCCCGCGCGTTAAACCTTGTAAGAGTTTATATCGAAAGAAAGAGGGGATAAGGATGGATACAAAAAAGATTTCGCTCGTGCTCTGCCCGATTTTTGCGGCAGTCACAATTCTGTTTACCGTCATGGCGATAATGAATTTTACAAAGGGCGATGAACAGACTCAGCTTGAAACAAAAGCCGCTGAATATGTTATGAGCGGCGAGGTTAAGATTGATGCCCTTGCCGACACGCTCAAAGGCGTTCTTTCCAAGGATATGAAAGAGCAGGGCGAATACCCCGAAGGCATTATGGAGAGCATGAAGCAGGCATATGCCGTCAACAACGACCTTGTCGGCTGGATTTCAATTCCGGGCACGGAACTTGACACCGCCATTGTGCAAGGCGAAGATAACAAATATTATCTCACAAAGGATTTTTATAAAAGGACAACCTATGAAACCTCGGGCACAAACTACGGCAACCTTTATCTTGATTACCGCTGCATAAGAGACGGTCTTTCAAAGAATATGGTTATCCACGGCCACACAACCGGCAAGTCAGACGGCGTGCCGAAGCAGTCTTTCCGGTCGCTTTATGATTTCAGAAGCATGGAGCATTTCATTAAAAATCCTCTTATAAAATACAGCACGCTCTATGAAGAATATACCTATAAGATTTGCGCAGTCTTCCTTTCAAACGCACTCCCCAAGGATGACAACGGCTATTTTCTCAACTATATTTACCCTGACATGAG